>JAKEFB010000264.1 GCA_022616275.1 Chloroflexota bacterium | reverse complement strand
TACACCTCCAGTGACAACCCGTTTTCCGAAGCCCAGTTCAAGACGCTGAAATATCGCCCTGGCTATCCCGACCGCTTTGGCAGCCTCGCCGACGCCCGGGCCTGGGCCCGCCCCTTTTTCGACTGGTACAACCAGGAGCACCGCCCTAGTGGCCTGGGGTTGATGACCCCAACTATGGTTCACTTTGGACTGGCCGGCCAGGTCACGGCCCAACGTCAGACTGTCTTACAGACCGCCTTCCAGCTGCATCCCGAACGTTTTGTTAAAGGACTGCCCCAGCCGCCGCACTTACCCACCGCGGTTTGGATTAACCCACCCCGGTCTGAGGACCAGGGTGGGCCATCGTCGTAGCGGCTGTGGATAAGTGGGTAACTCGTAGGGCAACGCAGAGTTATCCACTTATCCATCAGCCGGAGAGCGAGCCTATTGCTCACTAATTTCTCAAAGTGAGTGTCTCAAAACTATTGACAGATTCCGCCGAAACCAGTGTTACCGTTCTTTATCCTCCAGATCGGTCTGCGGAAACATATCTATGGATTGCTAGCACGGACGAATTGGGTGGCAATGACCCGGTAGAACTTCTAAACGCAATCGCAGGGGATGATCCTCTCCAAAGATTCGGTATTCTCCAGACCAGCCACGAGGCTCTTGCTCCGCCTATGGCTACCACCATCAATGGGCAACCGGGAGCGACGGCCCATCTAGACAGTGCGTTTACCCTCCGCGGTGAGGAGCGGCGCTTCCAAAACCTGTTAACGATTGTTGTCAGTGGCAACCGCGCCATGTTGATTGACACGCGAATTCCTGACACTAACCAGGCGCCGGCCGAGGTGATTGCCATACACGAAACAATGCAAGCGAGCCTGAAAGTTAAAGAACCCTCAGGCCCGGTGGAACTGGTGCTAAACAGTAAGTTTATTGATGTGAAAGCCGAACTCCCGCGAGGGACACTGTATCGCTTCACGGCCGAGGCAAACGAACCACTCATTTTCATTGTGAAATCGGTTGACGAAGACCGGCCGGCGTATCCCCTGGCCATTGTCACGGCCGACGAAACACTTGTCGGGCAGTGGGAAACACCCAATCAAGAGCAACACCTGGCTGAATCACCAGAACTCTCGGGGCCCGGCGATAGTCCGGCAATTGCCGCCCTCGTCTTTACCCCAGAAGCGGCCGGCAACTATCTGGTCATCGTTGGCAGTTCAACCTTAGGGGTAACAGTGCCTGGCTGGTTTGAGCTTTACTTGCTGAAGCCGGAGGCTGCTACCCTGGACGAGATTGGCAACCTTGTCGCCGGGGCCACTCAAAGTTGGCAGCTTGAACTCCAGTCACCTACCGGCTTTTACGTCATCGCCCAACCAACAGCAGGTTTGGATATTTCCCTGGCGCTCATAGATGCCAACGGCCAGCCAGCGGCCGAGGCCAACGACGCCGGCAGCGGGTACGCCGAGACCTTGCTGCTTACACCAGAAACGAGCGAGAATTTTACGCTTGAGGTTGCCAGCGAGGAACAAACGGCCGGCAGCTACCAGGTTATTGTGGCTCCATTACCGGCCGAAGAATAGTTAGCCAGACAGCACTCATCGCTCATCGCTCATTGCTCATTGCTTCACAGCGTACTAACGGGATCCACGTCCACAATCCACGGCGGCGGGACGTGGAAGTCTTCCAGCAGGCGGACGGGGTCAGGAGAGCGGATGATGATATGCCAGCGGTAGCGGCCGTCTATCCGGCTAAAGAAGGGCGGGGTCGGCCCCAGGATCTCGGTTGCCCCCAAGGCCTTGTCGCGAATGTGCTGGCGCAGCATCTTGGCCAGTTCGTTGGCCTGGCGTTCGGCCCGGTCGCTGACCGGGTCGGCCACGATCAGCCGGGCCATGCGGCGGAAGGGCGGCAGGCTGTGCTGGGTGCGGAAGCGGATCTCCTCGATGTAGAAGCCGGTAAAATCGTGCTCGGCCGCCGTCTGGATGGCGTAATGCTCCGGCTGGTAGGTCTGGATGACGACCCGGCCGCCCAACAGCCCCCGGCCGGCCCGGCCGGCCACCTGGGCCAGGATCTGGAAGGTCCGTTCGCCGGTGCGGTAATCGGGTAGCCCCAGAGAGACGTCGGCCGAAATCACTCCCACCAGCGTCACCAGCGGCAGGTCCAGCCCCTTGGCGATCATTTGCGTCCCCACCAGGATGTCGGCTTCCTGGTTAATAAAGCTGGCCAGCAACGCCTCGTGCGTGTCCCGGCCGGCCGTTGTGTCCCGGTCCCAGCGCACCGTCCGGGCAGTTGGCCACTGCTGCTGCACCAGCCGCTCCACTTCCTCGGTCCCCAGGCCGAAATACTTGATCCGGTGCGACCCACACTGCGGGCACTCCTGCGGCGGCGCCTGTTTGCGGCCGCAATAATGGCACTCCAGCAGCATCCCCGGCCGGTGGTATGTCAGCGGCATCTCGCAGCGGGGGCACTTGAGCACCAGCCCGCAGTCCCGGCACATGACAAACGTCGCCGTCCCCCGCCGGTTGAGGAACAAGATCGCCTGCTCGCCCCGGCCCAGCGTCTCCTCCATCGCCTGCACCAGCGGCCGGCTGAAAATGCCCCGGTTGCCGGCCCGCAACTCCTGGCGCATATCCACGATCTGGATCGGCGGCAGGGGAATGGTCAGGGCGTCGTTCGACTCATCGGTCTCCTGCCAGGAATGGCCGTCCCGTTGCAGCCGGGAAGCCTGGCTGGTAATCCGCTGCCGGTGACCCATGATCCGTTTAGGTAGCTCCAGCAACCGGTAGCGGCCGGCCTGAGCCCGGTGGAAAGTCACCAGGTCCGGCGTGGCGCTACCCAGGATAACCATCGCCCCGGTAATCCGCCCCAATTCAATAGCCGTGTCGCGGGCATGGTAATAAGGTGGCGGCACCGGCGGCGTTTGCTTATAGCTGTTGTCGTGCTCCTCGTCCACGACGATCACCCCCACCTTTTCCAGCGGGGCAAAGAGCGCGCTGCGCGGCCCGACGACGATGTCAAAAGCCCCTTGCCGGGCCCGCCGCCAGGTATCGTACCGCTCGCCGTCGCTCAGCCGGCTGTGCAAAATGGCCACCTGGCCGGGAAAACGGGCGGCAAAGCGGCGCACCGTCTGCGGCGTCAGGGCAATTTCCGGCACCAGCACCACCGCCCGCTGCCCACGCTTCAAAGCAAAATCAATCGCCCGCATGTATATCTCTGTCTTCCCACTTCCCGTCACCCCATGCAAAAGAATGGGTGTGGGGGAGAGGGGGAGAGGGGGAGAGGGGGAGACTTCGCCGCGTTCCCGTGTCTCCTTGTCATTGGTCCAGGCTCCGCCCTGGACACGTCTCCTTGTCACCTTGTCACCCCCTCCCCTTGTCCCCTTGTCACCCCCTCCCCGTGTCACCCCCTCTTTTTCTTCACCCGCTCCAATCATTGCCATCTTGATCCGGCCCCAGACGCGGGCCTGGTCGGGCGTTAACAGCGGCGGCTCGGCCGGCACAAAGTCACGGTCGGCCAGCGGATCGCGCCAGACCTCTTCCTGGCCAAAGCGGATCAGTTCCAGCCGTTCCAGCTTGCGCAGGTGGCTCATATTGCTGTCCGTGGCTGCGTACAGCTCGCTTAACGGCACGGCCGTCGCCGCCTGGGCCAGGTGGTTGAGAATGTCGTAATACTTTTCGGCGCGCCGCAGGCGGTAGATGTGGCCGGCCACCTTGCGGGGCGGCATGGCCAGGCTCACCGCCGCTGGTTGCGCCACCAGGTGGACCAGCCTTTGCGCCTGGAGCGCTGCCAGCGTGTCCTCGAGGAGCGTCGAAACAGGCGCCGGCAACTGGCGCAGGGCGTCCCGGTATTCGGCCGGGGCCTCGTCAATTTTCACGGTGGGAATGGCAATGGTCTCGGCCGGGGTGCGTTGAATCAACCCGGCTTCGGCCAGCGCTTGCAGGTGTTTTTCGCCGGCCCCGGTCGCCGCCAGCGTGTCCGCCTCGGCCGGCAGCGGGTCGGGCACGGTGGCCAGGTAATGCAGGATTTCGCTTTGCTTGTTAGCCCGGCCCAGTTCCACCGCCGCGGCGATCACCCGCGCCGGGCCGGCGCTCAGCTCGGCCGTGCGGATAATCTTCGGCCGGGCGCGAGGCGGGTCCAGCACCGAGGCCTTGCGCAATATACCCCGCCGCACCAGTTGCTCGGCCGCTGCCTTCCAGTTGCTCTTCTTGGGCATTGCCCGGCCAATCTGGCGGCCGCGCAAATCCCCCCGCTGCTGGAGCAACTCCACCAACTGCTGCTGGACCTCCGTCAGCCGGCCGGCGCCCTCCCAGCGCGGGGCCAGGTCCAGCGTCACGTCTGCCCAGCGGGTGAGGCCGGGCGGCAGCATCAGGCGCAGGCAGGCGTTGAGCGGGGCCAGGTACTCCCGGCTCAACCAGTGGGCCAGCGCGATCTGCCACGGCCGGACCACTGGCGCCTCGTCAATCAGGCCAATGATCGGTTTGGTCTCTTCCACCGGGGAATTTTCGTCCAGGGCAATGACAATCCCCTGGGCCAGCCGCCGGCCGAACTCTACCTCCACCAGGTGGCCTACCTGAAGCCTCTCTTCCAGGTCGTGGGGAACGTGATAATGAAACGTGCCGGTCAGGGACGCAGCCACGTTAATCACCAGTTGAGCGAACATAAGTGCTATTTTACCACCCGGCGAGAGAAGTGCCAGGCACTTAAGGAAGTGCCAGGCACTCGTATTTCGTGCCTTTTTTCGGGAAATTCAGTACCATAAAGGAGAATGGTCACTGCTCGCCCATCAGACAATACCATGCCGCCGTCTCAGCCTACACCCACTGTTTTATACGCCGACCAGGAACACAGCGGCATTCGCCTGGTTGTGCCTCTGCTCGTGGGAGCCGGCTGGGTCCTGGGCTACTTTCTGCTGCGGTTCTTGCTCCGCAACACGGAGTACAACCTCGTTCTCTCTTGCGCCGGCGGCCTGCCCATTGGCCTGACCATTGCCGCCTTGAGCGAGTATGTGCTCAAGCGTACCTGGCGCAGCGGCCGGACGGTTGCTCTGGACGAGACGGGCATTACCGTCAACCAGCCAGACGAAGCGCCAATGACCGTTGAGTGGGCCAAACGAATCGTACCCACCCGGTGGTATTTTGAACTTAAGGGCTTTCCCCGAGGCGGCCGGGAGCGGCGAGCGCCCACCGGCTGGCTGTGCCTGGCCTGTCAGTTGCAGCAGGATGACAACCGTTTCACCGTCTTTTCGTTTTTGCCCCGGAAACGGGCCGCCCGCTGGCTGGAAAACGGCCGGCAGTTCCGCGAGATTCACCCCGCCGAGCTGCACGAAAGCGGTTGGCGGGAGCGGATCAACGTGCCCAGCCGGCCGAGCTTGCCCGCTAACCTGCTCACCGGCAAGGATGGCCCCTTCTGGCTGGCCGAACGCCGCCGCTGGAACGAGGGCCTGGAACTGACCGCCAACGACTTTGAGACCTTTATGGAACACGTGACTGAATATGTGAAGGATGGTTGAATGATGTTTGACTTTATCACCGACGAGCATCGGATGATCCAGCAGGCAGCCCGCGACTTTGCCCGGAACGCCGTCGCCCCTATTGCCGCCCATTACGACGAGACGGGCGAATTTCCCCTGGAAACGGTGCGCCAGATGGGCGAGCTGGGCTTTATGGGCATTGAGGTGCCCGAAGAGTACGGCGGCGTGGGCCTGGACACCCTGGCCTACGTCCTGGCGCTGGAAGAAATCTGCAAAGTAGACGCCAGCCACGGCACTATTATGTCGGTCAACAACTCGCTGGTCTGCCATGGCCTGATGAAATTCGGCACCGAGGAGCAAAAGCAGAAATATCTGGTCCCGGTAGCCAGCGGTGGCAAGATTGGCTCCTACAGTCTGACCGAGCCGATGAGCGGCAGCGACGCCGGTACGATGCGCAGCCGGGCGGTGCTGAACAAAGCCGGCACCCATTACCTCATCAACGGCCGCAAATCGTGGGTCACCTCCGCCCCCCACGCCGACGTCATCATCCTCTTCACCATGACCCAGCCGGAAAAGCAACACAACGGCATCAGCGCCTTCATCATCGAGACCGGCCGGCCGGGCTTCGCCCGGGGCAAAACGGAGCCTAAATTGGGCATCCGGGCCAGCGCCACCAGCGAAATCACCTTCGACAACTACGAGTGCCCGGTGGAGAGCCGCCTGGGCCAAGAAGGCGAGGGGTTCAAGATTGCCATGACCGTCCTGGACGCCGGCCGGATTGGCATTGCCTCCCAGGCCCTGGGCATTGCCGAAGCGGCGCTGGAGGCCAGCGTCAAATACGCCCAGGAACGGGAGGCGTTTGGCCAGAAAATCGGCCAGTTCCAGATGATCCAGCAAAAGCTGGCCGACATGAAGTGCCGGGTGGAAGCCAGCCGGCTACTCATTTATCAGGCCGCCCTGGCCAAGATGCGCTCGGCCAAAACCGGCGAGCGGTATTCGCTGGAATCCTCAATGGCCAAGCTCTACGCCAGCGAAACGGCCATGTGGGTCACCACTGAGGCCGTCCAGATCCACGGCGGCATGGGCTACAGCAAAGAGATGCCCATTGAACGGTACTTCCGCGACGCCAAGATTACCGAAATTTACGAAGGGACCAGCGAAATTCAGCGCCTGGTCATCGCCCGCCACCTGACTGGCTTGCGGTAAGGATCGGTCATCGCGAATGGCGCAAATAGGCGAATGACGCCAATAATTTTTCTTTAAAAATTCGCGCCATTCGTTCATTCGCGTCATTCGCGTTTAATTTGAAACGGCAAGACAAAACTTGAAACGTAAGATTCGCATCATTGGCGTGCCCATGGACCTGGGCCAGAACCGCCGGGGCGTGGACATGGGACCAAGCGCCGTCCGCTACGCCGGCTTGCAGGCCCGCCTGGCCCGGCTGGGCCACGAAGTCCACGACGAAGGCAACGTGTACGTCCCCAACCCGGAAGAAGAAGTGGCCGAGGGCAAGGCCCGGCGCCTGGAAGCGGTTACGGCCGTCTGCAAGGACATTTACACGATCGGCCGCAAGTGCGCCGAATGCGATGAATTTGCCATCTTTCTGGGCGGCGACCACAGCATCAGCATTGGCACAGTAGCCGCCGCCGCTCAGGACGGGCCTATCGGCCTGATCTGGGTGGATGCCCACGGCGACTTCAACACGCCGGAAAGCTCGCCCAGCGGCAACATCCATGGCATGCCGGTGGCCGTCCTGGCCGGCCAGGGGCCTGAGCCGCTGGTCAACGTCGGTTACCCTGGTGTTAAAGTCCATCCCACCCACATGGTCCAGATCGGCATTCGCAACCTGGACCCGGCCGAGCGAGACCGGCTGACCCACAGCGGCATTAGCGTCTACACCATGCGCCACCTGGACGAGCTGGGTATGGCCGCCGTGGCTCGCCAGGCGCTGGACCGGTTGCGCCACGTGGCTCGCATCCACCTCAGCCTGGACCTGGACTGCCTGGACCCGTCCGAAGCGCCCGGCGTCGGCACCCCCATCCCCGGCGGCCTCACCTACCGCGAAGCCCACCTGCTCATGGAAATCCTGGGCGACAGCGGCCGGGTCACCTCAATGGATGTGGTCGAGATTAATCCCATCCTGGACGAAGGCAACAAAACGGCCGAGCTGGCCGTCGAACTCGTCGCCTCCCTCCTGGGCCAGAGAATCTTATGAGATGGCTGCTGTAATGCGCGGCCTCGAAGCCGAGGCTTACGACCGGCAATATACTGACCGGGAGCTGGTGCGGCGTATCGTCCGTTACTTTAGCGCCTACCGGCTCAAGACGGTCATCATCGTCATCTCCGTCTTCCTCATGGCCGGAACCGGGGCCGCCCTGCCGCTCATTGTTTCCAGCGGCGTGGAGATTATGACGGCCGCCGGCGACGCCACCCTCATTCCACTCCTGATCGGCGTCGTCTTCTTTATCGGCGTCTTGACCTGGGTCGTCAACTGGGTCCGCCGCCGCCTGACTTCCGAGGTCATTGCCGACGTCATATTGGCTATGCGAAAGGACGCCTTCGCCGCCGCCGCCCGCCAGGACCTCTCCTTCTACGACGAGTTTAGCTCCGGCCGGATCGTCAGCCGTATCACCAGCGACACCGAAGAGTTTGGCCAGGTCATTACCCTCAGCACCGACGTCGTCAACCAACTGTTCGTCGCCGTCATCCTGGTCGTCGTCCTCGTCAACATTGAGTGGCGATTGACCCTGGCCGTCCTGGTCATGGCCCCTTTTGTCACCGCCGCTGCCCTTGGTTTTCGCCGCGTCGCCCGCCGCGTCACCCGCCAAAGCTCCCGCGCCCTGGGCGAGGTCAACAAGGCCATCCAGGAAGCGGTCACCGGCATTGCCGTGGCCAAGAATTTCCGCCAGGAAGCGACCATTTACGACGAGTTCAAGGAAATCAACAAGCAGTCCTACGCCATCAACGTCCGGCGCGGCTTCGTCCTGTCCAACATCTTCCCCACCCTCAACATCCTGGGCGGCGTCGGCACGGCGCTGCTCGTCTACTTTGGCGGCCAGACGGCCGTGGCCGGACTGATCAGCGTCGCTGCCTGGTACCTGTTCGTGGCCACCGTGGACCGCTTCTGGTTCCCGGTCATCAACGTCTCCGCCTTCTGGAGCCAGTTCCAGGCCGGCCTGTCGGCCGCCGAGCGGACCTTCGCCCTCATAGACAGCGAATCCAACGTCGTCCAGACCGGCGGCCAGGTCGTCGAGGAGTTACAAGGCCACATCGTCTTTGATCGCGTCGCCTTCCGCTACTCCGAGCAGGAGCAGGTGCTGCCGGCCTTCTCCCTGGACATCGCCCCCGGCGAGAGCGTGGCCCTGGTCGGACACACCGGGGCCGGAAAATCGAGCATCATCAAGCTCATCGCCCGTTTTTACGAGTTCCAGGAGGGCAACATCACCATTGACGGCCGCGACATCCGCACCCTCGACCTGGAAGCCTACCGCCGCCAACTGGGTATCGTCTCCCAGGTGCCGTTCCTCTTTGCCGGGACCGTGGCCGAGAACATCCGCTATGGCAGCCCGGCCGCCACCGGCGAAGAAATCGAGACGATGGCCCGGCGCATCGGCAATGGCGAGTGGCTGGAGACGCTACCCAATGGGCTGGACAGCCAGGTCGGTGAGCGCGGCACCCGGCTCTCGATGGGCCAGCGCCAGCTCGTCGCCCTCACCCGCGTCCTGGTCCAGCGGCCGCGCATCTTCATCCTCGACGAGGCCACGGCCAGCGTGGACCCGTTCACCGAACTCCAGATCCAGCAGGCTCTCGACCTGATCATGGCCGAGAGCACGGCCATCATCATCGCCCACCGCCTCTCCACCGTCCGCTCGGCCGACCGCATCATCGTCTTAAGCAAAGGGCAAATCATCGAGCAGGGCAGCCACCAGGCCCTCATGGCCCAGGGTGGCCACTACGCCGAACTCTACGACACCTACTTCCGCCACCAGTCGTTAGATGCCATAAATGTCAACTGGCGTTTGCCTGTTACCCCCCAAGAGATTGATCTTTACGCAGACAAAGATTAGTTTGACGGCTAATAATTAGGCCAAAAATGTAAAACGACCACCTGATTGCACAAGCGGCCGTTTCGCTTTAGGCTGGGGCGTCTCCGTCGGCTCAATACTCTTCCGGCAGAAAAGTATCCTGTTGCAATAAGTAAAGTGAACCCCATTGTCAAGACCACAAATCGGCAAAAATAAGGTGGGTTTCTCTTGACATAACAGTTACCTTAACAATCGAAGTAAACTTGGGCGGG
>JAKEFB010000263.1 GCA_022616275.1 Chloroflexota bacterium | reverse complement strand
GGTAGCGATCCAAGCTGACGCTTCATGTAATTGAGGAACTAACTTCCCATCAGGGTGAAAAATCAGGCTCTTGATTTGAGGAAGACTTAGACTGTGGGATACGTACCAAGCCGCCAAAAACTCAGCATATGTTTGATGTGCCCATTCGCGCACTTCACCCCCACGAAAGAGGGCTGTATCTAAAGTTTCACGCACATAAGAGTCGTGAATATAGAACTCCAAGCCGTCTACGCTCTCTTTTTCCCCTGCACACTCTTCAGTTGTTAATGAGTTTGATGCGTTTTCTACTAATGTTTTAAGCCGAATTGATGAATGCCCAGTAAATATCGTTGTTGCGGCAATCCGTGCTGCTACTATAAAACGGTGTTCTGGCTTTAGCTCATCTCGTTCCGCATGGGGTACGTTAAATTCAGTGCATAATTTTTTACAGCCGCGTTCATATAGTTCTTTTCGCGTACTCGGCAATTGGCCAGTCGTAACATATTCATCAAATAGGAAATCCAATGTAATTGGCCTTGCTGCAAATGGAGTGGCCTCCTTTTCAATAACCTCTTTCCAAAATTCATTGCCATCATTTAATCCCTGAATTTGCTGTGCAGCTTGAATGACATCTTGTTGTTGAAGTGGAGCAAGAATATATGCTGCAACATTCTCTGTCCCCCAAAGATTTTTTAGGGCTTCTTCAAAATCTTGAGGCCAATCTGCTGTTCGGCAAGCTATGCGGATACGCAGCCTTTCTAAATTGCCGGAAGTAGTCTGAAAAGACTTCGTTAATTTCGTCGTGATGGCTCTTATATGGATTCTTGCTTCGTCAAGGCTATCCAAAAACAAATGATAGATAGAATCTCCTTGCTGCCAAGCAAGAAACCGCTCGTTTTGGAAGATTTCTTCAGTTAGCTCCTCAGCCGTTTCAAAATCTGCCAAATTATGGAATGAATGAGATCCTGTGCCTGCTATTGTAAGCCGTTGGTAAGCTTCCCTAAGCGCAAAACTTTTCCCCATTCCGGGTTCACCAAGAAGAATTAAAACAGGTACATTGAGAAGAGAGTTAATTTCGACAAATTGCTGGGGATCCGGTAGGCCATACATTAAATAGAGTGGCGAGTCTAGCCGCTGAAGCAGCCCGTCTTCTCCAAAAGTTGGGTTGTCGTCCCTTGAATACCAATAACGAATCCATTGATAGTTTCTACTAGGCATGAAATTATTTTAACAAAACGGCAAGGAGAATGTTATTGACAATAGCCATCCCATTTCTTCGGGGTAAGGTCATGGCGCTAACGCGCCGGATGGGGCGAACGTCCGCGCCCTTCATGTAGGGGCGGCAAATCAGCAGAAAGCGGTCTTCATCAGTGTCACCTTTAACCTTACTGTTCTAATATGCGCCATCGTGGAGCACCTGAAAACGTCGAACCACTTCTACGATCTGATGGACGGTCAGTCTCGCCCAATCTCCTTGGTCACTAACTCCGACGCCGCCTGCAAGGTCGCCCACCTTCTGCAGGCCGTGAGTGACGGACGTTATTAGTATAGCGTGTGCGTGGTGGAGCCAGATACCGTGCTAGTACCTCGAGAGTGAGCTAAAGCATTGACAAAGTTGTTGACCGGGTTTTGCTAAAGCTGCTGAACTAAACCCTTTTTTTGACAAAGTTTCTGCGTGAATCCGCTGGTTTTGACAAAGTTACTGCGCCAAACCTCTCTAAGCCAGATTGCCTCTCAAGCGCATCTCACATGAGTAATTCCTGGCCTAACTGGCCAGGACTGAAGGATTGGATCAACAACTGTGTCAATTGGCACAGGAACTCTGTCACCCGGCGCAAATACTCTGTCAACCTACAACTACCGTAAATTTATCGGCAAAAAGGAATAGGATCATGACGAGGCTTGCCAATATTGAGAAGGCGGGCTACTTTCCCTTGCCCCCTTCTGTCACGGAACTGATTCTTACCTATATCACTGCCCCACACGGCGGCCGCATTCTGGATCCGGCTGCCGGCGAGGGAATAGCCCTGGTAACCCTGGCCCAAAAACTGGACCTGGAACCTTTCGGTGTGGAACTGCATGCCGGCCGGGCAGAAGCAGCCCGCGAGGCGGTGAACCGGCTTGTCACCTCTCGGGCAACGGCTGGGGAACATACTACCCGGATTCTGCATGATAGTTACCTCAACCTGGTCACTTCCCGCAGCGGCTATAACTTTCTCTACCTCAACCCGCCCTATGACCATGATGACGAAGACGGGCGACTTGAATACCAGTGGCTAGTCCGCTGCCGGCCGTGGCTTCAGCCGGGTGGCCTGCTGGTTTGGGTAGTCCCCCAGCACCTGCTGCAATTCCGCAGGGCGACCCGCTACATCCTCTCCTGGTACGACCGGGTGCAGGTCTACCGTTTCCCCGATGAGACGTACGGCCGATTCCGGCAGATCGTTTTGTTTGGCGTCCACCGGCCGAAAGCGGTTACGCCCGATGCGGAGCTGGTCGAGCGATTGGCCCAGATGGCGGCCGAGAAAGACGCCCTGCCGCCGCTCACGGCCGCGCCGGAGCCGATTTATGCACTGCCGCCACTGGTGGTGAAACCAGGCGTGTTCCACTTCCGCTCCCAATTCGTAGATCCGGCCGCCGCCCTGGCCGAGGCGCAGCGGCAAGGCGCCAGAACGACGGCCGCCTGGTGTGAACATCTCGACCCGGGCAGCGCCGGCGTGGCCTTGCGGCCGCTGACGCCGCTCAAGATTGGCCATATGAACAGCATTATCGCGGCCGGCCATCTCAATAACCAGGTGCTGGCAGACGGGGATGATCGCTTACTCATTAAAGGGCGCAGCTACAAAGTGGCGCGGGCCGAATCGTTTGAAGAACCGCTGCCCGACGGCCGGACGCGGATCACCCACCTGGAAACGGAAGTGGTTGTGACCGACATTACTACGGTAGATATGCGCGGCCAGGTCACGAGTTATAAGGGCGCGGCGCTGGAGAGTTTTCTCCAGAAGTGGATTACCCACCTGGCCGGCATCGTCGCCCAGGACTACCCGCCGGTCTACCGGTTCGACTTGAACGGCTACGGGGAGTTGCTCAAGCGATTGAGCAAACAGCGCCCTATTCCGGGCATGAACGGCAAGACGGGTCTGCTGCCTGCGCAAAAACATGCGGCCGCGGCCGCCCTGACCCGGTTGGATAGGCATCGGGACGCTATTTTGGTCGGAGAGATGGGTGTCGGAAAGAGTAGCTGCTCGGCAGCGGTGGCGGCCGGAATGAATGCTCGCCGCACGATCATACTATGTCCCCCCCACCTGGTAGACAAATGGCAGCGCGAATTCAAGGCTGTCTGGCCGGCCGTACGGACCATGCACCTGCAAACCGTCGGCGACGTGGATGCCTTCTTTGCTGACCAACCCGACAACGCCCCGCTGGTCGGCGTCCTCAAGCAGACCACCGCCCGCAGCGCCTCCGGCTGGGAGCACGCCTACGACTACGGCGGCCCGGCCGCCCACAGCTACGGCAGCAACGGCTATGCCGACATCACCCGGCCGTGGGGACCGGTGCTGGCCGCCCGGCAACTGCTGGACCTGCCGGCCGAGGCCCGGCCCCTTCGGCAGGCTCAGGGCAGGCTGTTCACCGACAAACAAATCCGGGCCATGCAGTTGCGCGGCATTCGCTGCCCAGTCTGCGGTGAAATTCAGTTTGCCAGCGGCCGGCCGCTGGACGTAGCCGAACTCAAGTCTGCCACCCGCCGCTGCAGCAACGAAAAATGCCGCTCGCCGCTGTTCCAATTCACCCGCCGGCGAAGCGAGTCCCAGGTCCGGGGCAGCTTCCAGTTATACGCGGCTCGCGAACGAGCCGTTCGTCAAGCTCTCCGGGCTGGCGCGCCGCTGCCCCTGGTGTCAGCCTTACCTCAAGACCTCTTCGGCTATGGCAAAGCGCCGCTGGCCGGTTACATCAAGAAACGGGCGCGCGGCCGGCTGGACCTGCTCATCGTGGACGAGGTCCACCAATACAAGGGCATTGACAGCGACCAGGGCTACGCCGCCCACCACCTGGCCCAGGCGGCCGAGAAAGTGGTTGCTCTGACCGGCACGATTTATGGCGGCAAGGCCTCCAGTCTCTTTTACCTCCTCTTCCGCCTCTCGCCGGAGATGCAGGCGACTTACGTAGACCCGGCCGAAAGCGGCCAGCGCCGCCTGCGTAGCCGGGACTGGGTCTCGGCTTACGGCATCTTGCAGCGGATTGAGACAGTGACCCTGGACGAGGACGGCCGGCAGACGGCCAACAGCCGCTCCAACGTCCGTTACAAAGAGTTGCCCGGCGGCAGCCCGGCGATGTTGCCCTGGCTCTTGAACCGCTCCGTCTTCCTGTCGTTGGGCGACATGGGCTTCCCGTTGCCGGAGTACACCGAAATCCCGGTTTCCATTCCCATGGCCCCAGAGCAGGCGACCCTGTACGAGATGCTCAGGGACCAGTTAAAAGAGGAGCTGAAAGAACGGCTGGTGCGCGGCGACAAGTCGCTCCTGGCCGGCTACCTCTACGCCCTGCTCTTCTGGCCCGATTCGCCGCGCCGGGCCAAGGTCGTCCGCTGCCCTCGTTCCGGCGCCGTCGTCGCCTCGGCGCCCGGGTTGCCGGCCGATTTCACCGGCCCGAAAGAAACGGAAATTATCCGGCTGTGCCGGGAGGAAAAAGCAACCGGCCGGCGAGTGCTGCTCCTCTGCCAGCAGACGGATACCCTGGATATCCAGCCGGAATGGCAGCAGATGCTGGCCGCGGCCGGGCTCAGAGCCGCCATTCTCCGCGCCGCGCCGAACCAGCGCGAGGGCTGGGTGGAGAAGCAGGTCAAGGCCGGGGTGGACGTCATCATCAGCCACCCGAAGAAGGTCGAGACTGGGCTGGACCTCCTGGACTTTCCGACCATTATCTGGATGGCTATCGGTTACTCTGTCTACACCGTCTTGCAAGCCAGCCGCCGCTCCTGGCGCATCGGCCAGACCCGGCCGGTGAAGGTTTATTACTTTGCTTACGAAGAGACCATCCAGGAAGACGCTCTGCGCCTGGTGGCGGCCAAGGTGGCGGCCGCATTGCGGGTCAACGGCGACACGGTGGGCGACGACAGCCTGGCCGAGTTGGACGAACTGGCTTCCGGCGACCTGGTGGCCACCCTGGCCAGGATTGTCACCGGCGACGTACAGGTCGAAGCCCGCAGCCTGCAGCAGGCCTTTGCTGAAGCCAACGCCAGCCTGCGCCAGGCCAACACCCTCATCGGCGAGTACAGCATCGTCGAAGAGGGCGAGGAGGACGAGCCGGCGATGGTCGTGACCGGCAACCAGGCTCTCGGGCGGCCGTTGCCGCTGGCCGCCGGCAATGGACACACCACCCGCCAGCCTTCGCTGTTCTCAGGCGACCAGGTGGAGCCAGACGGCGCAGAAGCGTCTGTCAGCCTCAACGGCAAAATAACTCAGCCAGAGCCGGCCGCACCGGCAAACGAGGATAGGCCCAAGCCGCCGGTGCCCCGCCCACGGCTGCTCATTGGGCAGTTAGGGCTGAAGTAAAAGGAGCGTTTCATGAGCTACAAAGTCCGCTTTGAGATCGAATTCCCCTGGACGGCCGAAGAAGCCGAAGCGGCCGAGTGGCTGCTGGCGCGCCGGTATAGATTACAGGGCGTCACTCACGACCGCCTGGCGACAGCTATCCGTGAGGCCACCCTGGAAACCGTGCAACGGGAAGCGATGGAAGCCGTGGCCGCCTTTAGGAAGGTGTTGGAGAAGCCGGAACCGCGGGAGTAAAGGACCATGAGCGAGCAGGATACAACGACAGTCTCGGCCCAACAGTTCGGCCGCCTGGTCAGACAACTCCAAACAGCAACGCCGCCGGCCGCGCCGGCTTACAGGCCCTACCCGTGGCCGGAGGAAGAGATGATAACTCGCTACGGCCTGCGCCGCCTGACGGCCGACGAACAGGAAGTTTTTCCCAGCCTCTCATTGGCGCTGGATGTGTTCAAAGCCAGGTTAACCAAACCGCCGGCCGTTGCCCCTAATGTCAGAAAGGGCTGGGTTACCTGGGTGGCCGAGACGTACCCTGGTTCGTACCTGGTCCGGTTACCGGGTGGCGCCAGCCTGATCGCCCCTTATCACGACATTGCCTGGGAGCGCGTCCCGGTTGATGTACCCACAACCACCATTGAGGAAATCTGGGCCGAAGAAAGGCGGCTGCAGGAAGAAGCCAGAAAGTGGCGGCCGGGCCAGATGATCACCACGCCGTATACCCGCCTGGCCTGGAGCAGCCTGAGCGGCTGGCTCAGCGCCTGGGGCCGGCTCCAACGCCGGCCGCATTCCAGCGACCGCTACTGGAAAGAGGACGAGCATATCCGGGCGTTGCCTATCGAGATGATAGCGGCCGAAACGGACAAGCAGGCGCTTTACGACTTCCTGGAGGTCATGGATAGCGGCAACGCCCGGCAACCGAAGGGCATGCGGGATGAAGATCCAGCCACGCCTCTCGTGGTAGCGGCCAACAATCGCCTGGCGCGGTTAGGGGCTGTTCCCTACAGGCAATACCGGCAGCAGCAAAGCCTGCGCCGGGCGCTGGCGCCAGACCTTACCACTCCTCGCCCTCAGCCTGGCACACGGCCGGCCGCCTCCGATTTATCCCTCTTTTGAATCTCGCGGAGTAATCATGAACGGATTAGAAGAACGCCTGCACGAATACACGTCGGTTGCTCTCACGGCCGGCCTGGTTCAAGATGGTGATGAACCGGAGGCCGCTCTGAGCCTGCGGCGCATCGCCTATTTAGAGTAATTGCTGGTCCGGGCCGGCATCGTTCCCACCGGCCCGCTGGAATTGCCAGCCAATCTCACCGTTCTCCGAAACTTACCCACTTGGGATATAGCCCAACCGGCGTTCGGTTCCTGCTTCCACGACGGCCACCTGGCCTGCGCCATGTACCTTACCATCTCCACAGGCGTTACTTCCCGGGGAACTCCCGGTAGCTAACTGCGCCAGATTCCGCGCAGCATTCAAGTCTCGATCGATGACCAAGCCACAGGCCGGGCAGTGGTAGACCCGTTCCGCAAGCGTCAGCTCAGCTTTCACGTGGCCACAGCGGCTGCACCGCTTGCTGGATGGGAACCAGCGGTCAGCTTGCAGGAGCCGGCTGCCAGACCAGTGGCATTCGTACACCATCTGCCGGCCGAATTCGCCCATGCTCACGTCGGCTACAGCCCGGGCCAGCCGCTCGTTCTGCATCATGCCGGCTACGTTCAAGGCTTCGATGACCACCACCGCCGGCCGCGCTGCCTCGGGTTTGGTTCTCGCCACGATGGCCGCGGTCGTCTGGTGAATGGCCTCCCGCCGTAGACAGGTAATGCGATAGTGCAGCCGGGCCAGCCTGGCTCGCGTTTTGGCTCGATTCAGGCTCCCTGGCTTGCGCCGGTTTAGCTCCCGATCCAGCCGGGCCAGCCGTTCTAGTGATTTCTGGAGGGCGCCTTGGTTGGCAAACATCCGGCCGTCGGAGACGGTGGCCAGATGAGCGATGCCCAGGTCAATCCCTACGGCCGGGCCGCTGGCCAGTTGCTTCTCCATCTCTTCTTCAACCTGCAAGGAGACGAACCACCGGCCGGCCCGCTCCGAGACGGTAGCCGAGAGAACCTTCACTCCAGCCGTGGGTAAGTAGCCCTTCTCCTTCAACAGCAGCCAGCCCAGACGGGGCAGCTTGATGCATCCTGGCTCGACTCGAATCTTGCCCCAGACCCGGAAGCTGCCGATGCCACGCTTGCGTGACTTGAATCGGGGGAAGCCAGGCTTCTGTCCTTGCCGGATTCGCCGAAAGAAGTGGTCGAAGGCCCGGTCCAGGTCGCGCAGCGCTTCCTGGGGAATGGTCTTGGACAGTGCATACATCCAGGCTAGCTCCGTCTGCTTGAGGACGTTCAAACGGCGGTGCAGCTCGTAGTAGCTGGGGCTTTTTCCGCTGGCCTGGTATTCCTCTATCTTCTGCCGTAGGCCCCAGTTGTACGTAAAGCGGGCGGCCCCGGCGCATCTGGTTAGTAGGGTGCGTTGCTCGTTATTGGGTTTCAGCTCCGTTTTGTAGGCCCGCTGGATGCGCATTGGTTTTCCGCCTGACTTAAATGGAACGAATGTTCTTGACTCATTATACCTGTTTACCGCCTCTCTGCCACTCGATTCGTCGCCGGTTACATGGCCACAAATTGGTGTGAATGACCATACTTTCTAGAACTGATTGCTACCCCCACCTGTTAAACATCCTCTTGGAACAAGGAGAAAGTACGATGCTTCAGCAACCCCCTACCACCCCAACCCGGGTGCGGATTTATACCCATGTCACCCAATCCCGTTTTCTGCACGTCGAGGACGCCCTCAACATTGGCAAGGTCCGGCTCTTCGCCGGGAACTATCGCCGGGGTGAAGGCATGGATAGCCACGCCTATCACTTCATAGACCTGGCCGACGCCCGCGTCATTTTGGGCGCGCTAGCACGCAGCGAGGCCGGCTTCAGCCACAAAGAGTACAAAGGCACGCCGCCGCAAAACGGCCGGCCGGCCGTCAGCCGGGTGCTCTCGGTTGCTGTTAAGGGTGAGAATGTCTACGTCGAACTCAAAACTGGCCCGGGTAAGTTAACCAACACCGGAGCGATTGCGCCTAACGGCCCGGCTGTGGTGGAGGTCAATGTCGCCTTCAAGCTGTACGAAGCCCGCCGCATGGCCACGGCCGTACTGGCTTACCTTGAGGCCTGGGACGTACTGCGGATGCTGGTCAACCAGCACCTGGTGGGCCAGCCCGCGCCGTACCTGCTCTCCCCCGTAAACGCCGACGGCTCGGCCGCGCCGGCAACATCTGCCAACGGAGCGCCCAAGCCGGTCACGACTCCGCGCCCGACGGCGGTGGCCTCCACCGCCGATCGGCCGGTCACCCGCAAAGGGCCTGTTCCGCGCGTGGCTACGACAAACGGCGCAGCGAGGAAAACGGCCAATGGCAAGCCGGCCGCGCCGGTTCGGCCAGCGGCGAATGCTCCTGACCAACCAGGCGAGGCTGTTGTCGCCCGGGCAGCCGGCAAGGCGAGTGAATCCCCCACCCCGCCCCAGCGGCCGCTGCAGTACCAGGATGGAACGCCAGTCGATGCAGGCAACGCGGCCGAAATGCAGACCTTCCAGCGGTTTATGGCCGAAAAGCAGATCGCGCCCGAATCCAAGGCCGTGTTGCAGGCCTATTACCGCCAACTGGCGGCCGCTTAAATCCCTTATCCAACAAAGGAGTGTGTTGAATGTTCAAGATAGCGTTACCCGGGCCGGGTAACCTTGGTCGCGCCGGCCGGTGGCTGCTCGTGGCGGCCGTTCTGGCCGTTCTCATTGTTCTGTTCGCGAGTAAAATAACCCAACTGGCTTTGCCCGGGTTGGGCGTCCAGCCGAAAACCATCGTCGTTGACCCGAAATGCCCGACACCGGAACAGAGGGAAATTATTGAAAGCAACCTGGACCTGTATGGCGCCGGCTTTTCCCAGGGATACGACAACTCGGTTTATGCGGCACGGTTAATCGCCATGGCCCGCACCCTTGGTTACCCTGAGCCAGATACGAGCCAGATGCAGGCCATTATCAGGTTTTTGCGCGAAGCGCTCAGAAAACGGTGTTGAGGTGACCGATGGAGATGAAAGAACAGATTGCCAGGTGGTTTGCGTGGCTGCAAAGCGCCACATCCAAGGAAGAAGAACGGCTGGCCCGGGTCTACAGCGACGGCCGGCAGCTATGGGCCAGCGACGGCTACAGCCTGCACGCGCTGGACGTGGCCACTGAGAAAAACGGCCGGGTAACAGTGAGTGAGGACGGAACACTCCAGGTGGACGAAATCGGCGACATTCCGTCCTTTGCTACTACTATGCCGCAAGGGGAACCAATCGCCTCGGTGGTGATAAGCGCGGCCAGGTTGAAACAAGCCGCTGAGGGCCAGGAAGGCCTGGTCCGCCTCAATTTGTACGGCAGTGGCCAGGCGTTGGAGTTGTCCAGCGCCGGCAAGTACGCCCTGGTAATGCCCGTCACCGAGGTAGAAGAGTGGTGGTTCTGGCGGCCGGGGAGTGAGGTAACCTGAAGCTAAAGTGTGGTACGGCCGCCTCCTGTAGCGGCCGTACCACATACATCGTTGTAGTCGTTGGTTTGTCGCTTCGTTGGGCTCTCGATCCTTTGTTAGAATGGGGCGACAACAATTCTGTAGGAGGGCAGGAACATGGCAGAAGAAAGCAAGGCGCTGGTGCCGGTTGAACAGAAAGTCGTCGAATTCTATGATGATAAGTTGACAGCCGTTCGGGTTGACGTGGAAGGGCGGTCTGTTATATACGTTCCTGTGCGCCCTATCTGTGATTATCTTGGTGTAAGTTGGTCGGGTCAACGCCAACGCATGAACCGAGACCCGGTGCTATCGGAAGAATTAACACCCTGCGTGGTTGTAACACACACGCAGGGTCAGCCTGACCAGCGCCGGGAGATGCTTTGCCTGCCTTTGGATGTGGTGAATGGCTGGCTCTTTGGCATCAATGCCAACCGGGTTAGAGAGGAACTGAGGCGAAGACTGATACAGTATCAGAAGGAATGTTACCGGGTACTGGCCGACGCCTTTGTTAACCGGCCGGCACCGGATGACTGGATGCAAACAAGTCCTGAAGCGATGGCGGCGCTGCAGCAAATCCGGGAGAACGCGCTGGCCGTGGCCCGGCTGGCCGAGGAGCAGATGCAGATGATGTCCCGGTTGGACAAAGCCGCCGTCATCATCGGCCAACATGGGAAGCGTATTACGGCGTTGGAGGCGCAATTATCTCCACGGGAAGCTATCACTGACGAACAGGCGGCCGATATTTCGGCCAAGGTGCTGGCCATCGCCACCGAAATGACAGAGTTGGATCCGAGCAAGAATCACTACCAGGGCATCTTCGCCGAACTGCACCGCCGCTTTCGCGTGACCAGCTACAAGAATATTCGCCAGAGCCAGTACCAGGCCGTGTTAGATTTTCTGGACACCTGGGCGGCCGCGGCGGGGCGGGGCAAAAAGTGAGTTTATGGCAGTGGGAAAGCGGTTTAACGAGATGAACGATGCTGAATTTGATAGACTGGTGGAAAGTTATATTGACAAGGAGGCGACCGGCTATGGAGAAATGCCGGCCGAGTTCTTCCTGGACCTGCTGGCGGAGCGGGAGTTAGACAAAGCAGGCGAAACGATTATTCTCTCGATTGAATTAGATGACAGTGGCAATCTGGTCATTATTCCAGACCGCGAAATGAGCGATCTGCTCGTGCGCGGCAATGAAATCGTGACCGGCAATCGGCGTTTTGTACTCCATTTTCGGCGAGAATAAGCAGAGACGCCTTATCTACCCTAGTCAAACAAGGCCACTGTCAGCGACACAGTGACACAACCGGTTATTATTTGATACATTTTCAGGTAAACTATGTAAAATGGGCGAAGGGAAGGATCAGGAGATGTCCTGGCCACAAATCAGGGCAAGACATTATTTCGAGCTGCGCCGGCAGAAGCTGACCGCGCACATCCGCGCGCTACGGGAGCAACACGGCCTGGGCCAGCAAGAGATTGCCGACTGGTTGGGCTGTTCCCGGTCGCGGATTGCCCGCATCGAAAACGGAAAGGGTGGATATTCCCTGGAAGAATTGGAGTTCCTGGCCCAGCGGCTGGGCCAGGACCCCGGCCGGTTGACCCGCTTGCTGCCTGAGCCGGAGACCCTGTTGCACATCGTCTTTACCAACGAGTGGAGCCATCGCGCTCTGGGCGAAACCTTTATGTGCATCCGGCCGCCAGAGCTGTCCGTGCCCCAGGCAGCCAAAATAGCTCTTTCCCCCGACAACGCCCTGCTCGCCGCCAGCCTGCAAATTCAGCGCGGTGATGAAGTGGACCGGCCGGAGGTCATCGTCCTCTGGGAGGCGCGCACCGGGGCTATCAAACAGAAGGTTCCGCTAGACGGTTGGGCGTCGGCCATGGCCTTCAGTCCCGACGGCCGGCTGCTGGCCATCGGAACGGCGATGGACACGGTGAAGATTCTGGACTGCGGCACGGGGCGCTTCCTCGCCTATTTAGACCCGGTGGAAGACGGCTATTCTGAGCCACTGTGGGCCTACATCAACGAAGTCGGCTACGGGGTGATTAGCGCTGTCTGCTTCAGCCCCAACGGCCAATACCTGGCGGCCGTCAATGAGGATCATGGCACGCTGCGCCTCTGGGAGCGTGGGCAGTGGCAGGCCGTCAACACCTGGGCTTTAAACTCATTGTACGACGACGAGTGGGGCGAGGAAGAATCGCCGTTCGGCGAGTTTTCGGTAAGCCAGGTCGCCTTTACGCCGGATAGCCGGCGCATCGTGGTCATTCCCCTCTTAAGCCATACCCGCACGGCCGCCTTCTTCAACGTACCGTCCGGCGAGCGGAGCCAGCGGCTCGCGTTTCCAGAACGGGTGTTATCGGTGGGCATGATGGCCCCTTCAGATCCCGAGGCCGGCGCCATCTTTGCCTTTGGTGGCCAGAATCACTTTTGGGAAGCAGCCTATGGGGAGTGGGGTCACAATGGAAGAAGCTGGTTGACCCTGTACACCGCGCCAGCCGAGGCCGGTGAATGGCCCATCCAACAGACCATCCGGCAGGTGGTTGTGCTGAGTGAGCGCTGCGTCCTGGGGCTGATAGAAAGGAATAGGCCTGAAGGCTTGCCCTGCTGGTCGGTGGCCAACCTGGTGTCCCATCAACCGGCCGTTTTACTAGATTTGGGCCAGGAGGGAAGCCTCGCCGTCACCGTGCGCCTGGCCGACAATGGCGCGGCTCTGGCTTTTGCCGATAGTGTGCGGCAGCGGCTTGGCGTCCGGCCGCTGCAAGCAGAATATCTCCAGGCGGAAAACGCCGCTACCGCGGCCACGCTCAGCGCAGCTCTGCCTGAAGGCATTCTCCAGCGCGGCCGGCCGGCGACCGGGGCCGACCAGCCCGGTCAGTGGCTGGCTATGGATGAGGTGGCGGCCGGGGAGATAGGGTCGGCGGGGGAGGCCTTTGAGCTGGATGCTTTCGCCGCAGGCGACCCGTCAATGGCTTCCCTACCCATTGAGGAGGAGCTGGCCGCGGCGCTCCACGACCTGAAAACAGCCACACCGCGAGCGCAGGGCGGGTATGGCTTGGCCCAGCTGGCGCCGGGAGACCAGGCGACGGTCCGGCGCGTTGTAGAGCGAATTCGGGTGGAGACCGGCGAAAAACCCCTTCTCATTGAGTTGCCTGAAAGGGGGCCGGAGATCCGCCGCCGGGCTCTAATTGGCTATATCGTCGGCCGGCCACTGCGGCGCGGCGAGTTTACCGATGAGTGGGCCAGGCGACTAGTGGTGGAACGGCCGTATACCCTGATCTTCATTGACAACGCCGAGCGGCTGCACCCCGAAGCCCTGATGTGGGTATGCGCTAACCTGCGGACGGTAACCGACGCCTTTATCCTGGCGGTCCATCACTGGGAAAAGTTTGCCGAGGTCGCCGGCCGGAATCATGACCTGGCCTGGGTGCTCGGCCGCTCTATCCCGGTGGACCTGGTAGGCCTGGCGAGATAGCCGGCTTCCCAGGAGAACCATTCCTTGGGTAGAGAGCAGCCGTCGTGAATAAAAGGAAACAAGAAAAACTGGGACAGCGCTGACGGGAAAAATCGAGCGGTCTGGCGCAAGCCGGGTAATTGTCATCAGCAATCTTCCGGTGCGGAACAGACGGCAGGGAAGGTAAATGGGAGCCTAAACCTGCCAATTGGCAGTTGATGGTAAACTGGTCACTGCGCCCGATCGGGCACTGGAAGGAATCATCCTATGAGCGAACTACGCAATCCCCATGATCGCTTTTTCAAAGAGACCTTCTCCCGGCCGGAAATTGTCCGCGACTTTGTCCAAAACTATCTACCCGCGCCGGTGGTGGAGATCCTCGATTTGGACACGCTGGAACTGCAAAAAGATAGTTTCGTTGACCCGGAGCTACAAGAACATTTCTCCGATTTGCTTTACCGGGTCCAACAACGAAACGGAGAAGCGGCCGATGTCTATTTGCTGTTGGAGCATAAAAGTGGTCCGGACACGTGGGTCGCTCTGCAGCTCCTGCGCTATATGATCCGTATCTGGGAGATGAGGCTGCGACAGGGGGCCAAGCGATTGACGCCCATTATTCCGGTGGTTGTCTATCATGGTAAATCCGCATGGCCGGTCTCCCAGGATTTTACCGGTCTCTTTCCTGGCCCCGAGGCGTTACGGCCTTATTGGCCGGACTTTCGCTACGAACTACGCGACTTGGGCCAGTACAGCGATGATGAAATCCGGGGTGGCTTGTTAGCGCGGGCGACCTTGCTCTTATTGAAGTACGTATTTCAGCCGATATTGCCGGATCGCTTGCCTGACATCCTGGCTTTGTTGGGCGAGTTGGCGGATGAGAAAACGGCGTTAGAATATCTGGAAGCGGCTTTGCGCTATCTGTCGGTGGCGGCCGAACAGGTGACGGCCGCCGACATGGTGGCGGCGGTTGAGACAACCTTTCACGGCCGAGGAGATAGAATTATGCCAACTTTAGCCGAAAAATGGATCGAAGAGGGTCTGGAACAAGGGGTGGAAAATAGCGTTCTGCGCGTGCTGGGTGGCCGTTTTGGCCAGGTACCGGTGAACGTGGAGGCGCGATTGCGTGCCTTGCCCATCGAGAAGTTGGAACTGGCTTTGGATGAAGCGGTCGGCGCGATTGACTTGCCAGATTTTGAGCGGCGGTTGGCCACCTTAGAAGAAGCGTAATTTGGGCCGGAACTACTGCTCCCACAAGGCCCGGTCCACCTCATTGTGATGTGCCTGCCCAACGGTTGCAGCAGGGCGGCGCGGCAAACAGTGAGTTCACGAGGTATGGGAAAGCGATCTGGCGAAATGAGCCAGGCTGAGTTTGATGACCTGGTGGAAGGCGCCATTGATAGAATGGCAACCAGGTATGGCGAGATACCGGCCGGCATCTTCCTGGACTTATTAGCTGAACGGATAGCGACGAAGGCGGACGAAACCATCAACCTGTCCCTTGAGATAGTTGGTGATAAACTGGTCATCACGCCTGACCGAGAAGTGGCCGGTGTCGTTGTGCGTGGGAATAAGATTTTAGCTGGCCGGTACCGGCTGGTGCTGAAGCCCTCGGCCCGAAGGTTGGCTGGCCAGATGTCAGGCGTCACCTGATGAGTGGTAAGCGGAAAAAGCTGCCGGGACATTACTGTTGGGTCTGCGGCCGGCGTCGCGCCAATGAGAAGTTCAGTGGCAAAGGCCACGCGCAGCACATTTGCCGGGACTGTATGCGTGAACGGCGACAACAGCGGCGGGCCGCGAAATTGGCCAAAAAACAACGTCAAGAAGATCACGCCTCAGCATAGCGGATAACAGGGAGTCTCCCTCCACCATCTCCAGATATCGGCTCCCGTAAAAAGCGACATCGGATCACCTTGTGTGAGCCGATGTTTTGTTTATAGGGCAAACTGCCCGCAAACTGAGCAGCATCCTCTTCTTGCCGGTCAGGACGGCCTTCGGCCGTAAGCGGGGTGAGAATGGGCCGATAGTGACATTTGAGTCGCTACCGGCCCTTTGTGTTTTATCCACCCTATTTTACACCCAAAGGAGGTCTGCTCATGTCTGTTCAAGTCTTTCTCTACTCGGATGGCTCGTGCCTGGGGAATCCAGGGCCGGGCGGGTATGCCGCCATTCTGCAATCTGGCCAGCACGAAAGAGTCATCACCGGGGGCGTCAGCCAGACGACCAACAACCGCATGGAGCTGCAGGCGGTCATCGCCGGCTTGCAGGCCCTCACCTGCCGCTGCCAGGTCATGGTGGTCACGGATTCACAATATGTGGCCACCATCCTGAACGGCGGCCAAGCCCGGGCCAACCTGGACCTGGTCGCTAAAGTGCGCCAACTGGCCGGCCGGCACAACGTGGCCGTGGAACACGTCAACGGCCATAGCGGCCACGCTCTCAACGAACGGTGTGACCGCCTAGCCACGGCCGCGGCCGAGCAACAGCGCCAGGCTCTGGCAGGAGGGGGGTATGCGCCAGGTCATTAACTTCAAGGTTTACGGCTCTGTTCGGGCGCTCGACCAGGCGTTTGGCAACCGCTGGCTCTATATCGGCCGGGCCAACCGCTATGCCGGACTGGCTCAATCGCCCCTGGCCAACCCGTTTAAGGTCAAGGACTTCGGCCGGGGCCAGACCATTGTCCACTACCGCCGCTGGCTGTGGCAGCGCATCCAGGCCGGCGACGAAGCGGTATTGAACGCCTTGCGGGCTATCGATGAAAGTAAGGTGTTGGTCTGTTGGTGTGCCCCCGACCCCTGTCACGGCGACGTGATCAAGGCCGCGGCCGACTGGCTGCGACAGCAGACCGGTTAGCCTATTATCGTTTTCTGCTGGTCATTGAACGGCCGGGATCCGGGGTGACGGGTTCCGGCCGTTTTTGTTTATCCCCCTATTTCACCCCAAAGGAGAGAGTTCGATGTTTGGTCAACGTTTGTTTGCTTTAGTCCGCCGGCTCATCTTCAGCCGCTGGGTGCGTGGCTATGAAGAGTATCACGGTTCCTGCGAAGACGCCTGTGCCGCCCGGCTGGGGCCGCTGCACCTGGAAATCAACGAGTGCCTTGGGCTGGACCACCGCGACGCCTTCATCACT
>JAKEFB010000262.1 GCA_022616275.1 Chloroflexota bacterium | reverse complement strand
TTTGCCGTTCATCGTGCCGAAGCCAACGTGCTCCAGCTTCAACGAGGCGGGCGCCACCCCTGTTTTGTAAGCGGCGCGGGTTACCTGGTAAAAGTGATCCGTCTGCCGTTTGTCTACCACGTATAGAATCAGATCCGGGTTGAAATCCTGGACCCGCTGCTCAATGGTGGCCAGGTCGGTGGTGCTATACAGTACAGCCCCGTCAGATTTGACCAACATCAAAGGTGGAACTTCTTTTTTGTCGCCGGGCTCGGCCACGTCAACGATGAGAGCGCCCTGGCTCTCGTAGGCCCAACCTTCCACCCGCAAACACTCGATCAAGGCCGGTATTCGTGCCTGGGTGTCGCTTTCACCCAACCACAAGTCAAATTCGATGTTCAACCTATCATAATTGGCCCTCAAATCGGCCACAGAGACGTCGTGGATGTGTTGCCAGAGCGCCTGGTAACCGGGATGTCCCTGCTGCAATAAGTAGGTTGCCTGTCTGGCCGCTTCCATGACAGCCGGCTCCTTTTTGGCCCGGCCGCTGACAGTGGGGTAAATCTCCTCCAGATCGGTAATGGTTACCGGCGATTCGGCCGGGAAAGGACCCCGGTGATCAGCATGAAAGTACGGCCAGTCAGGGTGGCGGCGCTCCAACTCAGAGATGACCATCCCCATTTGCAGGCCCCAGTCTCCCAGGTGAATGTCGCCCAAGACGTCGTGCCCCAGGAAACGAGCCAGGCGCTTGAGACTTTCGCCAATGATGGCGGCCCGCAGGTGACCGACGTGGAGGGGCTTGGCAATATTAGCCCCACCGTAATCCACAATGATTTTCTGGCGAACAGCCGCCAGGGCGCAGCCCAACCGCTTGTCGGCCGCCATCTGCTGGACGTGGGTGGCCAGGAAGTCGTCGGCCAGGACGAGGTTGATAAAACCCGGCCCGGCGATGGAGACCTCTCGGAAAACGCTGGTGGGCGCCAGGGCCTCCACCACTCGTTGGGCGACCTGGCGCGGGTTTGCCTGGAGTCGTCGAGCGGCCGCCAACGCCCCGTTACATTGAAACTGGCCCAGGTCCGGCCGGCCGGAGACCACGACCTGGCCATAGGCCCGATCCAGGCCGTTGGCCTCAAAAGCATCAGCTACCATATCGGTCAGTCGTTCTTTGAGCGATTGCATCAGCCGTGTTCTCTGTGTTCCTTCTTTAATGATACTTGACTTTCTATTCAGATTCATATATATTCTTGATTGAACGTTCAATCAAGTGTAGAGCTATGGGCGACGAAGAAATCGAGCGGCGAACACAGATTTTGCGGGCGGCCTTTGACGAATTTGCCAGCAAGGGATTCAAGGGGGCAACTATCAAGAGCATTGCCAAAGCGGCCGGCCTGCAATCCCCTTCCCTCATCTACTGGTATTTCCCGACCAAAGAAGACCTCTTTCAGGCCGTCATCGGCGAATTGACGCCCTTCTTCCAGATGGTCGTAGATCCTGCGCCGCTGCTGGACCGGCCGCCGGAGGAAGTCCTGCCTACGCTGGCGCGAGGCTATCTCGGCATGCTGGAGAATAATCCATTGATGCAACGAATGGCCCGCCTGATGTTCTCGGAAGTGGTGCGTCGGCCGGAAGTAGCCGAAATGTTCGGCCAGCGGTTTATTTTGCGTGTGCTGGACTTTCTCAAGAGCTACTTTTCCCGGCAGGTCGAGTTAGGCCGGCTGCGGCCGCACGATACGCGGGCCGGGGCGCGGGCTTTTATGGGCATGTTGATCCCCCAGGCCTTTAGCATGATTCTTCTGCCTTCTCTCCATGCTGGCGGCCCCACGAATGAAGAGCACATTGCCACGGCTGTCGAAATTTTTCTGAATGGTCTGAGACCTGCTGCTGGAGAGAGTGATGCTTAACTCCCGGCTGTTATCCCTCATTCGCAAAGAGTTCATCCAAATCCGGCGCGACCCGCGCACGCTGGCCCTGACCTTCTTACTGCCGGTAATCCAACTATTTTTGCTGGGATACGCCGCCACCAACGACGTGCGCAACGTGCCCCTGGCCGTCTTCGACCAGGACAAGAGCGCCGCTTCTCGTGAATTGCTGGATGCTTACCGCGCGGCCGACTACTTCCAGATTGCTTTTGACGTCAATTCCGAGGAAGAAATTGAGCGCCTGATTGAAAACAACTCGGCCAGGGCAGGGATGATCATTCCACCAGAGTACAGCGAACGGGTGACGGCCGGCACGCCGGTCCAAATCGCCTTCATCATTGACGGCTCCGATCCGACCGTCGCCAACCAGGCCCTGGCCACGGCCAACCTGATTGCCCAGTCGCAGGCCATTGACCTGGCGGTGGAACGGCTGGCGGCGCGGGGCCAGGGCCAGGCCTTCGCCCCGGCCGTTGAGGCCCGCACCCAGGTCTGGTACAACCCCGACCTGGTCAGCGCCTACTACATGATTCCGGCCCTCATTGGCATCATCCTGCAAGTCCTGGCGGTCATGTTGACGGCGACTGCCATCGTACGCGAACGAGAGCACGGCACGATTGAGCAACTGATCGTCACCCCCATTCGTTCCTGGGAACTGGTCGCTGGCAAGGTCATTCCCTACGTCTTACTGGCTTTCTTCGACGCTATTGAAATCCTCGTCGCCGGAGTGATCCTCTTTGGCGTACCCATTAACGGCAGCATTCCCTTGCTGCTGGCCCTGTCAGGGCTTTTTATCCTGACCACTCTGGGCCTGGGCATTTTCATTTCCACTGTGGCCAATACGCAGCAGGAAGCGATGCTGCTGACGATGTTCACGTTGCTGCCCAGCATCTTCCTCTCTGGCTTCTTCTTCCCCCTAGCGGCCATGCCCAGGGTCTTGCAATGGATCAGCTACGCCGTCCCGCTGCGCTACTTTCTCATCATCGTTCGTGGCATTGTCCTGAAAGGGGCCGGCCTGGAAGCCCTGGGGCCAGAAGTCTTCGCCCTGGCCCTGTTCGGAATTGCCATTATGGCCGCGGCCACCGGCCGTTTCCGCAAGCGGCTCGACTAATCGGAGCTTGGAGAATGGAGATTGGAGATTGGCAATCTATGATTGCTCGCAATCTCTAATCTCTAATCTCCAATCCCTTGGAGATATGCAATGAGACACGGCCCCCCACCCATCATCAGAGTCATCGTTATCCTGGTTCTACTTGCCCTGGGCGCGTACTGGTTCTTTTTCCTGCGCGAGGCCGAGGCCGACGGCCGGCTGGCTGCTTCCGGCACGATTGAAGCCTATGAAGTGACGGTCAGCGCCGAGATGGGCGGCCGGGTAGTGGAGGTGCTGGCCCAGGTGGGCGAGCCGGTGACGGCCGGGCAACCCCTGGTTCGCTTTGACACCGCCCTCTTAGAGGCCCAACTGGCCCAGGCCCAGGCCGGTCTGGCCGCCGCCCAGGCCAGTTACGATCTGCTGGCGGCCGGGCCATCGGCTGGACAACTGGCGGCGGCCCAGGCGGGCGTGGCGCGGGCCGAGGCCGGGCTAAATGCCGTCAACGACCAACTGGTTGCGGCCTCAGAGCAGGTGGAAGCCACGGCCGGACAAATTGAGTTGTTGACGGAGCAAGCGGCCGAGGTGACGGCGGCGATGATTGCCGCCCGTCAGCAACTCGAGTCGCTGCCGGCCAATCGCCCGACTGACGAACGGGAGGCGGCGCAGGACGCCCTGGCGCAGGCGCAGGACGCCCTGGCCGGGGTGAACGCTCAATTAGCCTTGGCGCAACAGGCGCAGGCTGCGGCGACAGCCCAGGTCAATCTGCTCAATTCCCAGGTAAGCGTGGCCGAGGCAACCCTGGATAGCGCCCAGGCCCAACTGGAGCTGCTGCAAGAAGGGGCCCGGCCGGAGCAACTGGCCGCCGCCCAGGCCCAGGTGGAGGCAGCCCAGGCGGCCGTTGGCCTCATGGAGACGCAAATCGGCCGGCAGACGCTTACTGCGCCACTAGATGGCGTGGTGCTGGCCCGGGCCGTCGAGCCGGGCGAAGTGGCGGCGCCAGGCGCGGCCTTGCTCATCCTGGGCCGGCTGGATGAATTGACCATTACCGTGTTTGTACCCGAAGACCGTTACGGCCGCATCCGCCTGGGCCAGGAAGCAGCCATTACCGTAGACTCCTTCCCTGGCGAGACGTTCACCGGGACGGTCGGCCGTATCGCTGACCAGGCCGAATTTACCCCGCGCAACGTGCAGACGGCCGAAGGCCGGGCCTCTACCGTCTTTGCCATTGAGCTATCGGTCGCCAACGACAATGGCAAACTCAAACCAGGCATGCCGGCCGACGTGGATTTCGGAGAGTAGCGCTTGAAGCCTGGCAATCTCTAATCTCCAATCTCCAATCTCTACACGCCTATGGAACCTATCATCCTCGTCGAAAATCTGGTCCGCCGCTTTGGCGAGGTCACGGCCGTCAACCACCTCTCCCTCTCTATCCGGCCCGGCGAAATTTACGGGCTGGTGGGGCCGGATGGGGCGGGCAAGACGACCACCTTTCGCCTGCTGGTCGGCGCGCTGCGGCCGGACGCCGGCCGGGGGGTGATTGCCGGCCACGACCTGCTGGCAGACATAGACCGGGCCCGCGAGCAGATTGGTTACCTGCCGCAGCGTTTCAGCCTCTACGGCGACCTGACCGTGGCCGAGAACCTGCGCTTTTTTGCCGAAGTGAACGGCATCCCGGCCGCCGAATGGCGGCCACGCCGCGACCAGATGCTCGACTTCGTCGGTCTGGCCGAGTTTGCCGGCCGGCGCGCTGCTCAGTTGTCCGGCGGTATGAAGCAAAAACTGGGGCTGGCCACGGCCCTCATTCACCGGCCGCGCCTGCTGCTATTGGACGAACCGACCGGCGGCGTGGACCCGGTCACGCGCCAGGACTTCTGGCAACTCATCGGCCGCATCGTGGTCGAAGAAGGGGTCACGGTTGTGATCAGTACACCCTACATGGACGAGGCGGCCCGCTGCAGCCGCGTTGGTTTTCTCAGCGGCGGCCGCCTGCTCACCGAGGGCACACCACAGCAAGTAGCGGGCCGGCTGAACGGCCGCATCCTGGAACTGGTGGGCGGGCCACGCCAGGTGCTGCGCCGGGTAGCCACGGCCGACCTGGACGTGGAAGAGGCCCACACCTTCGGCAGCAAGCTGCACCTGCGCCTCCGGCCGGGCGCGGCCGAAGCCGTGCTGGCCCGCCTGCCTGAGCAACTGGCGGCCGCCGGGGCCACCGTCGAGCGGCTACGGCCGATTGCACCTTCGTTAGAAGATGCTTTTATCGAATTATTGACAAGAGAATAGAGATTGGAGATTAGAGATTTGCTATCAATCTCTAATCTCCAATCTCCAATCTCCATCCATGAATCCAGCTATCTACGTTCATGACTTAACCAAGAAATTCGGCGATTTCACCGCCGTTGACCACGTCAGCTTCACCGTTCAGCCAGGCGAAATTGTCGGCTACCTGGGACCAAACGGCTCCGGCAAGACGACGACGATCCGCATGTTGCTGGGGCTGCTGCAACCAACTGACGGCGTGGCCCACGTCCTGGGGCTGGACATCCGCACCCAGGCCGAGGCGATCCGGCCGCGTGTGGGTTACATGTCGCAGAAGTTTGCCCTCTACAACGAATTGACGGCCGCCGAAAACCTGGACTTTTACGCCGGGGTCTACGGCGTGATCAACAGGCGCCGGCGGGTAGCTGAGGTGCTGGAATTAGTCGGGTTAGTCAAGCGCAGCCAGGAGCGGGTGGGAGGGCTGGCGGCCGGCTGGCGGCAGCGCCTGGCCCTGGCTGCGGCCTTGCTGCACCGGCCGAGCCTCATCTTCCTGGACGAGCCGACCAGCGGTGTAGACCCCAATGCCCGCCGGACCTTCTGGGACCTGATTTACGAACTGGCCGAAGCCGGCACGACTATTTTCGTGACCACGCACTACATGGACGAGGCCGAGTATTGCGGCCGGCTGGGAATCATGTTTCGCGGCCGCCTGCTAGCCATGGATACCCTCCCGGCCTTAAAAGAACGCTACCTGGACGGAGCTATCTGGCGCATCGAAGGGGCTCTCCTGGCGACCTTACAGGCCATGGCCGGCATAATCCGCGCCACCCTTTCGGGAGATGGGGTGCGAGCTGTGACTGCGCCGGGAGCGTATACGGCCGTCTCCCTCCGCAGTGCCCTGGAGGCCCAGGGGTTCGCCGATGTGAGGGTGGAAGCGGCCGAGCCGTCTCTGGAGGACGTCTTCATTCACCTGGCGGGGCACAAGGCAGCGGCCGGGGGGTAAAGGCTCCTACGGCCGTTATCCTTCCTTCAGTAATTCCACGTAGCCCTTGTCGCCGTGGACACGGATGCGCTGGCCGGTGTGGATGTGGCTGGTGGCTTCGACCACGCCGACGACGGCCGGGATGCCATATTCGCGGGCGACGACGGAACCGTGGGTCATCAGCCCGCCGACTTCCATTACCAGCCCGGCGGCGTTGATGAACAGGGGCGTCCAGCCGGGGTCGGTGAAGGGCGCGACCAGGATTTCCCCTTTGGCCAAAATCTCTTGAGTGGGGTCATGCACCACGTGGGCCAGGCCCTCCACCACGCCGGCCGAGACGGGGCTGCCCGGCAGCGCGCCGGCCGGCACGTCGCGCCCGGCGTAACCAACGGCCGGTATTTCGCCGTCGCTGGTGATGACGCGCGGCGGGCGCAACCGCCGGTAACGGGCCATCTCAGCCTGGCGTTGCCGGATGCGCGGTCGGAGTTCTTCGGCCGGGTTTTCCAGGGCCTGGATGAGTTCGGGGAGTTCCAGGTACCAGACGTCGTCGCGGTGGTCCAGGCGGCCGGCGGCTACCAGGCTATCGGCCGTCTCCACAATGATCTCCCGGATATGGCCCAGCAGGCGGATGAACAGAAATTTAGGATGCTCCCGCACAGGCAGGTAGCCGCGCGCGACGCGGACCAACCGCTGGACCAGCCGGGCGCGGATCGGCCCTAAGAACCCACGCCGCGCCACCTGGACCAAGCGCTCGCCGGCGGCCAGCCCCTCGGCCGCCAGTTGTTGGTGGTGGCGACGATGCCCGCCCATTTCGCCGGTCTGCAAGTTGCCCCTGATGACCTGCAGTAGCGAACGGGGGTCGTCGCGCCAGCGGGGGCGGCTGATGTCAATCTCGCCGGGGCAGCGCATCCCATACGTTTGCAGGAAGCGTTGCCAGGCCTGCCAAAATTCAGGGCCGCCGGGCAGGGCGGCCGGCCCGCCATCCTGGGCCAACAACCAGGCGGCCACTGACGGCGATTGCCGGGCCACGTCGGCCAGGTCGCCGACCTGCAAATCCATTTCGGTGGTGACGTTGCCGCTCAGCCCACGCTGAATGCTGGCCAGGTCAGCCGGGTCGGCGCAGCCCCTGGTCAGCCGGGCCAGCAACACCCGGGCCATCACCCCGGTGGCAATGTATGGTATCAGGTGGCCAACCCAACCCAAAAACACCCGATCCAGCAGTTGTTGCCCGGTTTGCAGGCGGGGCAGGCCGGGCGCGGCAGCCGCCAGTTGTGCCCGCGCTGCCTGCTCGATACGGCCTATCAGGGCCGACACAGCCGGCACACCCCCTTCCGGCCGCCTGAGCCAGAGCAACGCCCCTATTCGCAGCAGAACAGGCAGCATGAAGCGGGCAATAGCCCGCGTTTTAACCGGTTTCGCGGCGCGCTCCTTGAATTCGGCCCGGCCAATGATCTGTTGTAAGCCATCAGCGATGAGTGGGTCGCCAACGGTGAAAACCTGGGGAATCCGGCGGCCAATGTGCGGGTTGTGCAACAGGGAGGTTATGTCAATATAGAGCCGCCCGGCGGCCGGGAGCATCACCGAGCTATAACCGTCCGGCGGGATTTTGCCAAAGGGGAAGAGCGTCCGCCAGATCGAATGGGCCATAGGGGGCATCGGGTCGGTCATGACCTGGGCGTGGTTAAAGCTGGCGTAGACGTGGAGGGCGTCATCCTCCGGCCGGGGTTCGGGCAAGGGAAAGAGGGAAGTAATGGGGCGAGTCTGGAGGATCGTGATGGCCTCGTCTTCAATGGCCCATTCGATGTCCTGGGGGCGGCCGTAATGTTGTTCAATCCGGGCGCCCATTTGAGCCAGGGCAACGGCCTGTTCGTCAGGCAAGACGCGGGTCTGGCGCAGATCGCCGGGCACCTCTTCTTGAACGGTGCCGCCGCCGGGAACCGGGCGGACGGCCAGTTGTTTATCTCTTACCTGGACCTCGACGACTTCCCAGCGCCGTTTATCCACCTTGTACAAATCGGCCGACACCAGCCCGGCGACCAGCGCTTCGCCCAGGCCGTAGCTGGCGTCAATGGTCGCCAGGCCCCGGTGATTGGTGACCGGATCGGCCGTAAAAAGGATGCCGGAAATGTCGGGCAAGACCATGCGCTGCACGACCACGGCAAGCTGCACGTCCCGGTGGGCAAAGCCGTTTTGCAGGCGGTACAAAATAGCCCGGTCGGTGAAGAGGGAGGCCCAGCAGTTACGTACGGCCTCCAGGAGCGCCGCCTGGCCACAGACGTTCAGGTAAGTATCCTGTTGCCCGGCAAAGGAAGCGCCGGGCAAATCTTCGGCCGTGGCGCTGGAACGGACGGCGTAGGCGTGTTGCTCGCCCTGCCCGCGCCAGGTGGCCAGAACGGCCGCCGCCACGTCGCCGGGCACGGCCATCTGCTGCAAACGGTCACGAATCTCCTGGCCGATTTGCCGGACTGTTTCCAGGTCATCGGCCTGGACCTGGTCCAGCCGGCCGTAAAGCCAATCGGCGCCGGCCTGGGCGATGAAGCGGCCAAAGGCGGCGGTGGTCAGGCAAAAGCCAGGCGGCACAGGAAACCCGGCCCTGGCCATCTCGCCCAGGTTAGCCCCCTTGCCGCCGACGACAGGCAAATCGGCCGCACAGATTTCTCTAAAGTTCAGGATATACATGGTCGTCTCCTTGTAGAGATTGGAGATTGGAGATTAGAGATTAGAGATCGCCAATACGCATACATAACCACTGAGCGGCCGAAGGTCGCCCCACACAACTACATCTTCAACACGCCCCGCAGGTAAAGGTCAATGAAGTCGTCCAGCCGGCCGAGTTGGTCCGGGCCGGCCGGCCACGCTTTCAGCGCCTCGGCCGTCAGGATATAACCCAGGATCAGGCCGACGAAGGCGCGGAATATGGCCAAGAGAGGGGCCGGCCGCAGTTGCCCCTGGGCCACGGCTAACCGCTGGACAAAGGCCATCACCTGGGGCTGGAAGGTTTCAATCAGCCTGGGCAGATGTTTGCCTTCCAGCTCAACAAATTCAACCAGGGCCAGGTTGAGCAGGCCAGGCGTTTCCTCCAGTGGGCCGATGAGCTGGCGGGCCAGGCGGCCGATTAACTCCTCGACGTCGTCGCCCTCGATCTCAGCCAACAGGGGCGCGATCCTGGTCAGCGGGTGGTATTCCTGGACCACGGCCACGAAGATGTCGTCCTTGCTGGGAAAGTGGTTGTAAATGCTGCCAACCGTCAGCCCCGCCCGCTCGGCTATCTGGCGCATGGAGGTGCCGTGGAAGCCCTGGCCGGCAAATAGCTCAAAAGCCGCCTCAATCAGGCCGGCCCGCGTGCGCTCGCCTTTACTCAATGTGGATTCGGTCATAGATGTTTTAAAAATAAACGAACGTTTGTTTATTTTATATTACAACAAACGGGGGCGGCCGTCAATAACCAGTTCTTGCGCTCCTAAGAGCGCCGGGTAACATTATGAAGCAGGGATTACTCCTGGAGCACTCAACGCAGCCATTACAAAAGTGACAAAGCCCAAACTCCTGAGGAGAACCACAACATGTCTCTCTACTGGATTCGCTTATATCTTGAACCTAACCCTGACGGCGTCTACGATAAGGGAGGCCTTTTGTTTGGAATGGCCGTGATTATTGCGAGCCCCTACCTACCACGCTATAATTAATGATAGAGTCAGCACTCGCGATGCCAGCATAGGTGCCACTGCGTCGCCACCTCGCAGCAAAGCCAATCGGGCGCCTCCCTGATAGGAACCATGCCGGTGAAAACCCCAAGGATAGTAACCTTTAGCTTTTGGCTGGCCATCATCTTGTCGGCCGTCGGGCCTTCCTGGGCCGGGCAGCGTCCGGCCGCTGCCGGATTGAATCCGACGCAGCCACTGAACGATAATCTTCCACCGGTCTCGGCCGTGGACCTGCTGCCAGCCTACACCCGCCAGAGCGGCGGCTTTCTCGTAAGCTGGGACGGCTATGACCCCGGCGGATCGGGCATTGCCGGCTACCATATCCAATATCGCTTCGGTAACGGAAGCTGGACAGACTGGTTGACCAACACCACCAGTCTGAGCGGGATTTTTCCTCTCGGCAACAGCGGCCAGACCCTCTCCTTCCGTTCCAGGGCTACGGACAATGCCGGCAACGTGGAAAGCTGGCCGGCCGGAGCCGACACCCAGACGATTCTATACCGTTGGGCCGCTCGCGGCGCCGTCTACGACAACGCCCACACGCCGGTGGTTGGCGCCACGGCCACCACCGACCCGGCCGCGCTGGCCGCTTTCCCCAGCGACCTGGACGGACTATTCAGCGCCTTCGTCTCCGTCCCGAGTTCGCCGCCGGCCGTCTACAACCTTTCCGTGGCCAAAGGTAGCTACGGCGCGCTGCCGGCGACGGATTTCCCAGGCATTTACGACGCCAACGTTGATATGATTCTGCCGCCGGCCGACAACATAGTAGCCGACGGCGGCTTTGAGAGCGGTGGTCTCGGCTTTCCCTGGATTCCCAGCGGCGGGCTGATAGTTGACCTGGCCCTGGACGCCGCCCACACCGGCCGGTACCACCTGGAATTGGGCGCGCCGCCGCAGCAGTGGACCCCGCCGCAGACGATGGCCAATACCACCAGCTACCCCTACCCAGAACTTGTAGCCACGGCCGACGGCCAAGTTCACGTGTTGTGGGTGAACGACGAGGGCCTCAACTATCGCTCACGAACGATCAACGGCGATTGGTCGGCAACAGAAACGATTCGCAGCGCGGCCGCCGTCGCCCTTGGCCCGGTAGTGCTGGACAGGCAGGGGATAGTCCACGTCGCCTGGAGTACGGCCGACTATAGACTTTATTATGCACGCCGCAACGTCAATGGTTCCTGGTCAGAGAAGGAGATCGCCGCCCAGAGCTACACGCATATTGCGCTGCCGCGGTTGGCCGTGGACGACCAGGGCCGGGTGCATGCGACGTGGGTGACGGCCGGTGCTCTCTTCGCCAGCCGGCGCCTGGCCGCTGGAGTTTGGGACCCGCCAACCTACGTATCCGATAGTGTTACGGACAATCCCTGGTTCACGTCCCTGGCGGTGGATGGGGACGGGCGGGTTCACCTGGCCTGGTCCTATTATCCACCCTATCCAATGTCATTATCAATGGCCTATGCGCAAAGCCCTGGCGACGGCTTTTGGAGCACTCCTGTCATCCTCTTTCCAGGTCCAGCCATGCCCTTCGATGACATCGGCCCACCTTTTATAACCTCGGATGGAGACGACGGTGTCTACCTGGTGTGGGAACGGTATGCGGCTTCATACTTCGGCGGCGTTTACTTCCGCCAATGGGATGAACACCTGGGCTGGTCCGATGCCCAACGCCTCACCGTTTATCCAAGCAGCGTTTTAGATACGACGGTTGGTGACAATGGAGCGTTCCACGTACTCTGGTGGACACCAGGATACCCAGTATGGGGACTTTACTACGCTCGTCGTGACGCCCGGGGCACTTGGTCCCTCTATCAACAAGTCCAGGAACTCTCCGACTCCGTCGAATATGTAGATGCGGCGCTGGCGTTGGATGCCGGCGGTTCGCCTCATATCGTCTGGAAGATATTGGAGCTTTCAGACCAGTCCCAGGTATTTTATTCGCACCAGTTGCCGGACGGCAGTTGGCCGGAACCGCAGGAATTGGCTTCCAACGACTCTGGGTTCCATGCCCCTTCGCTGGTAATTGATACGGGCAAGCTACTGCACACAGCTTATTTCGTCGCCGGCGCCACCTGGCCCAACGGCGCCGTGGCATACCACGGCCCCGTGATAAGTGCGAGCGCAGATACGGCCGCCGTCTCCCAGGTTGTCACCGTGCCGGTGACGATGACCACCCCATTGTTGTCCTTCTTGTACCAGGTAGGTGGGACCTATGGCGACGCCAGCGACTCGACGCTGGTCGTCCGGGTAGACGACGGCTCGACAACGACGCCTGTCGTGACCCTGGACGAGGCCACCGGCGAACGTTGGGCCCACGCCTGGAGCGACCTTTCGGCCTGGACCGGCCAGACGGTGACGGTTACCTTCACCCTGGAGCAGGGGGGCGACGCACCTACCGCCTGGGCCAGGGTAGACGAGGTCTCGCTGGGCGCTGGCTACCCGGACTTGTGGGTAACGCTTAGCGACGGCGCCGGCCTGCCGGGCGAGGAGATTACCCTGACGTTGACCTACGGCAACCAGGGTGGCGTGCCGGCCGCTGGCGTCCACATCACCCAAACGCTACCGGCCGGGCTCAACTTCGTCGGCGCCAGCCTGCCGCCAATCTCCACTAACCCGCCTGTCTGGGATGTGGGGAACTTGCCGGCCGGCAGCGGGCCGTTCACCATTCTGCTCCGAGTACAAGTCGCCCCTTCGGCCCCACTGCTGACGACCCTGACCAGCACGGTAACCATCGCCCCGGCCGGACCAGAGCTGGAAACGGCCAACAACGCCGACGAGGGACAGCTCTTCGTCGGCCGGCGGCAGTACCTGTCGGTGATATTCCGAAGTTAATCCTAAAGTGTCTGGTGCTTAGTGGATAGGCCAACCGCTGGCCTCGAAGACGGCCGCCAGCAGTTGCTCTCGCTCCTCGGCCGTCATCGGCCGGGGGCGGGCGTAGTTCTCGATGAGGCCGGTCCACAGGTCCACGTTGAGCAGCCGGCCGTCGTAGATGAGATAGACGTCTATAAACGTCTGGCGGGTCCCCCTGAACTGCATCTGGTCGAAAATCAGGTTGCCCAGCCCGAAGTGGATGAAGCTGCCCTGGTGGAAGGCAAAGCCCTGGGCGTGGTGCCCCTGGCTGCCGCTGACGGCCATAGCCCCTGCTTCGGCCAGGGCCTTGAAGTCCCGCTGTTGCCTGCTCCAGGCTTCGTACTGGTAATGCTCCAGGTATTGCAGCGTGGCGATGACCAGATAGCCCCCGGCCGCCAGCTCGCTAATCTGGCCGGTGATGAAGCTGTAATCGTCGCAGGGTAACGAGCCGCCGTACTCCTCCCTGGCCCAGGCGTAATAAGGGCCGACCGGGTTGCAGCCGGTGAAGGCCAGCCGGTTGCCGTTATGCTCGATCAACAACGGCCGCTGCGCCCCGGCCAGCTCCCGGCCGCCGCCAAAGAATTGGATGCCGGCCGCTTCGTACAAATCCAGCGTGTGCTGCAAATTAGGCTCGCCCCAGTCGTTAACGTGGTTGCCGGTCATCTCGTTAACGTCAATGCCCATATAGGTCATCAATTCCAGGTAGCTGTCGCGGGCGCAAAAGCTGGTGCCGCCGACCGGCTCAGGATAAGGGCAGTCGGGAGCAAAGGGGACTTCGTTGCTCATGTGGGCAATGTCCACGGCTTGCAACAGGGGAGCGACGGCCTCGCCGGGATAGGTCAGGCCCCGCGTCTCCATCCGGTGGCCGACGGCCCGCCCCAGCCCGGAGGGGCCGGTCATGGCCAGGTGGGTGATGCGGCCGTCGTCCCGGTTGGTGGCCGGCCCATCCCAAGAAGCCAATACCTGGGCTACAGCCCCGGCCGGCCCGCGCAGCCCCACCGGCAGGGCCAGGGGGTAGCCGGCCGGGTCAAAGTCCAGGTCAATTGGCGCCCGGCCACCCAGCCGCAGCACCTTCAATTCCGGGACCAGGCGGTGGAAGGGGACGACGGCCAGCGCCGGCCGCCCGGCCCACAGCCTCTCAACCAGCGCTGCGGCCGGGACTATCGTTGGCGGCGCGGCCGGCTTACCCCACCAGGCGGCCAGCGCGGCGGCTGTTTCCTCGTCCAGGTAAAGGGTTCCCGCCTGCCAGGCGGCCTGTAACTCGGCCAGGCTGATGTCGCCGGCCAGGGTGGGAAAGGGAGCGGCCACGGCGTAAATCCAGGTCGCCACCGGCTCGCCCTCTCCAACGGCCAGCGTCACGCCGGCCGGGTCAGCGGTTGTCCAGGTAAATTGCCGGGGGTGGCGCTTGGTAAGCGCCTGGAACGGCTCTACCAGTTCGGCCGGAACGCCGGGGGCGGCCGACAGGTGGAGAGGAGAGGGGATGGTGGTTTGGAGGGGTGTGGGGGTGTAGAGGTGTGGGGGTGTAGGGGTGATGGTCAATTTAGCCCTGGTGGTTGGGGTGGGCGCAGGGGTGGAGGTGAGGGTGCAGGCGAGCAGCCAGAAGAATAGCCAGCCGGCCGCCCATCTGGCATGGCTGTTTCGTCCGTTACCCTGTATGATTCCCATGGTTCGTTCCACTATCAGAAACAGTTATAGATAGGCTATCCTATCACATCGCTCATCTGCTCCAAAAGGGCCAGTCTATATGAGGAGGTTAAGCATGGAAGAACTCTTGAGGGAAGCCGCCGAACGGGCCATCCGATACCTGGATAGCCTTGAGACGCGCCGGGTGTGGCCGGAAGCGGACGCAATTGACGCCCTCGGCCGGCTGGACGGCCCTCTGCCGAACCGGCCGACGGACGCCCAAACGGTCCTGGCCCTGCTGGACGAGGTCGCTTCGCCGGCGACGGTGGCTTCGGCCGGCGGCCGCTACTTTGGCTTTGTCACCGGCGGCGCGCTGCCGGCGGCCCTGGCGGCCAACTGGCTGGCCGGGGCCTGGGACCAGAACACGGTCTTGTGGGCCGGCTCGCCGGCCGGCGCAGCGCTGGAGCAAATCGCCCTGCGCTGGCTGGTTGACGTGCTCAACCTGCCGCCCGAGTGCGACGGCGCGCTGGTGACCGGGGCGACGATGGCCAACTTCACCGGCCTGGCTGCCGCCCGGCACGCCGTCCTGGAGAAGGCCGGCTGGGACGTGGAGGGCGAAGGGCTGTTTGGCGCGCCGCCGATTACTGTAGTTGTGGGCGACGAGGCCCACGCCTCACTGCTCAAGGCCCTGGGGCTGTTGGGGCTGGGGCGCAACCGGGTGGTCAGAGTACCGACGGACAGGTACGGCCGGATGCGGGCGAAGGCCCTGCCGCCGTTAACGGGTCCGACAATCGTTTGCCTCCAGGCCGGCAACGTCAATACGGGCGCTTTCGACCCGGCGGCCGAGATTTGCCCGGCAGCCCAAGCCGCCGGGGCCTGGATCCACGTGGACGGCGCTTTTGGCCTGTGGGCGGCGGCCTCACCGGCCTTCGCCCACCTGGCGGCCGGCTTTGAGCTGGCCGACTCCTGGGCGGCCGACGCCCACAAGTGGCTCAACGTGCCCTACGACAACGGGCTGGTCTTTGTCCGCGACCCGGTCGCACTACGGGCGGCCATGTCGGTCACGGCCGCTTACCTGGTGACCGGTGGCCGGCGTGAACCATCCCACTACTCGCCGGAGCTGTCACGCCGGGCGCGGGGGGTGGAAGTTTGGGCGGCGCTGCTCTCCCTGGGACACGAAGGGCTGGCCGAACTGGTGGAGCGGACCTGCCGCCACGCCCGCCGCCTGGCCAATGGGCTGGCGGCGGCCGGCTACAAGATCCTCAACAGGGTCATCCTGAACCAGGTGTTAGTCTCGTTCGACGACGACGAAACGACCCGCCAGGTCATTGTCGCCATCCAGGCCGACGGGACCTGCTGGGCCGGCGAGACGGTCTGGCACGGCCGGGTGGCGCTGCGGATCAGCGTCTCTTCCTGGGCCACGACTGAGGCGGACGTGGAGCGGTGCCTGGCGGCGATGTTGCGCGTTGCCAGAGATGTTCGGTGATATTTCTTGCGAGGAGGAGGAAGATATGAAAAGCGGTAAATGCCCAAAATGTGGATCGCCAAACGTTTATACCAAGCAGTATAAACAAGCCGAAATCTTGGGTGGCCTCGTCGGCCGGACCGGAGAGCAAGACGATTATATCTGCACCGATTGCGGCTATTACGAGTCCTATATTGTTGACAAAGAAGGGCTGCAGAGAGTCAGGGAGAAGTGGAAAAGGGTAGGCTGATAACAGGGTTGGCACGGCCAGAAACCCATCATGGTGATCGCTTGATTGGGGCGGCAAGATAACCTATACTGAGAGGGTGCGTTGCAGCAGCGCCGGCCGAGGGAAGGACGGCGATAAACTTGCGCCTTTCGTGTAAGGGAGAAACCCATGCGAATTGAAAAAGAACTCATGGTAGCCCTGGGCTATGGCAAATATTTCCGCTCTGATAGCATCATCGGGTTAGAACCTATTGAGGACGAGGCCGGGCGCGGGCCCGGCCGGCGTACCCACGTCTACGTGCAGGGTCAGAGCGAGCCAATTACTGCCTCTCGCTCTGAAGGAACTATCCTGCGCGATATGGTCGAGCTGCCCGTCGAGGTGACGCGAGCCCAGGAACAGCGCCAGTTGCTGGTTGACATTCTGGAAACCATCCAGGAGATTGATCCGATGCTGCGCACCATCGTCCGCGAACAGGGCAAATGGGACCTCAACCAACTGGAGCGCCGTATCCGCGATACGCTTCGTGAGGTAGAGGAGTAGCCCCCTGCCGGCCGCCGGGGTGGGGCTACGAAACTCGTCTTCTGGATTTATGTTGCGCAACCTGGGCTGAGGGGATAGACTGGGGAGCGCCTACAGTCGTGTTGTTGTTTTACTCTGCACCCCTGAGGCATAACCAGGGTACGGGTAGCCATCCTCTCATATTGGGCTACGCCGCTGTGGTCGTGCGCCGGTCCAAATTTATCTATTCACGAGGAGTTATCATTGAACCCTATCCTGCGACTGATGCGAAAATCCGCCTTCGTAAGGCGGCGGCTCTACGCGCTTCTACGGCGGCGCGGCCTCTCTATGGTGGCTGAAATCAGCCCATTCTTCAACAACCCCCGGCAAATCCTGGACGTTGGCTGCGGCTCTTGCAATATCACCGAGCTGCTCCGGGAACAAAATTATGAGGTCATGCCGCTGGATGTCACCGACTACAGTCTCGTCGGCAGCATAACGCCCACGCTGTATGATGGGCAGACCATGCCCTTTGAAGACCAAGCTTTTGACCTGGCGATTATTCTGACGACCCTGCACCATACGCCTGACGTAGCCCGTATCCTGGCCGAAGCGGCCCGCGTCGCCACCCAGATCATTGTTATGGAAGACGTGTACAAGAACAACTTGCACAAACACGCCACCTGGTGGCTGGATAGCCTGATCAACCTGGAGTTCTCGGGGCATCCCCACAGCAACAAAAGCGACCAGGCCTGGCGGGCGCTGTTTACTCAATTGGGGTTAAGCGTCGTCGCCGTTAAACAGCGGTGGTTTTTGGGAGTCATGTGGCAACTGACCTATAGACTTGAATAGACCACAGGATATAATTCGGCTTAACCAAGCAGGCGGGTAACCGTTCGCACACTGACCATCCAGCCTTGAGCAGGCCCAAGCCCTGGTTCAGGTTCTTTAGTTGCAGGCTCTCAAAAGGTAGGAAGAATGGCAACAAACGACGAAGATACCACCATCTACAAAGTGGTCGTGAACCACGAAGAACAATATTCGATCTGGCCGGTTGACCGGGAAAACCCGCTGGGCTGGAACGACGCAGGCAAAAGCGGCTCCAAAGCGGAGTGCCTGGCCTACATTGAGGAAGTGTGGACCGATATGCGCCCCTTGAGCCTACGCCGGGCAATGGAGGAGAGCGACGGTCAGGAGTAACTATGGTATGGGATGCGCTTCGTCACACGGCAGATATTCCGGCTCGCCGTAGACGGCGCCGCCCGTCGAGACATAGACGAAGCGCCTGACGCCGGTCTTCAAGGCGCACTCAATCAGATTGAGCGAGCCCAGGATGTTCACGTCGGCGTCAAATAGCGGTTGGGCGACGGAACGGCGCACGTCCATCTGAGCGGCGTGATGGTTGACTACGTCCGGCCGCTCCCGGTCAAAAATCTCAGCCATGTGGGGGCTGCGAATATCAAGCTGGCAAATTGATGAGCAATGAGTGGAGCTATTCATTAACGGTAGGGGTTGTCATTCAACATCGGCCCGGCGCTGAATAAGCCCGTAAACTAGTTGGCCAGCCTCGGCCTGCACCTCCAGGCTGTAGGCTGCCGCCAGCGTGTTCATGTCTTTCCGGGCAAAGATAATCCTGACCGGCCGGCCCGCGCTGGTCAGTAAATCCAGCTTCTCCAGGTGTGCAGCCTGCCGGATCGGCCGGTCGGAATAAAAGAGCACGCTAGGCTCGGCGACGCCTGAATAGAGGACGAGCACCTCTCGGTCGGTTGGATCGGCGCTGCGCGCCGTATAGGCAAGCCGGGCCGCCGGTAGGGCCATCTTCTGGTACAAGGGCCGGATGCTGTACAGCCCAGCCACCAGAAAAAACACGCCGAGCACGGCCGCCAGCGCCAGAGAAAGCGAAGAGCGGCGTCTCAGCAGCGCCGGAATAACCACCAGCAGCACCAGCCCGGCAAAGGGCAACACCAGGAGGACAGGTGACGAGACGCCGCTCGTCGGACGCATGGCAGCATACGGCGCATTCATGCGGCGCGCAGCAAAGGGCGCAACCATGCGCCACGCGCTACAAATGCGGAAGGGTTGTACGACGAAGCTGGCCGTTAAAACAGCCAGAGCCGGGTAAAGCGGAAAAATATACCAGGACAATTTGGTCTGGGCGGCCGTGTAGACAAAAAAGACGGTCGCCATCAGGACCAGAAGAAAGCGTGACCGTTTCTCACCGGCCATATTTTCTCTGACCGCTAAAACCAGGGCGAACGGCAGTAGGTAAAACCAGGGAAAGAAGCGGTTGTAGAGCATGCCCAGGTAGTAGAAAATAGAACCTACGTGCCCGGCCAGCACGGTGGTCGCCCGCGCTACAATGTGGCGGCCGACATATTCTCCCAGGAACGCCTGTCCATAACGGAGGACCATGAAGGCGTGCCAGGGCAGAACGATGATCACGGCCAGCAGGCCGGCCAGCCAGAACTCTCTGGTCTTCAGGGTCGCTGTGATCCGCCGGTCGAGTAGCAAGGCCAGACCGATAGTCGCCGGGGCAACCAGCGCCCCGGCCGACTTGACCATGAAAGCCAGGCCAAAGGCGGCGCCGGCGACGTACCACCAGTTGTGGTTATGCCCATCGCGTAGGCGGAAATAGGCATAGACGGCCACGTAAATCCACAATGTTAGCATCACGTCGCTGGTCCCGAAACGGGCCGAAAAGATAAATTGATAGCTGGTAAGCAAAATAACGGCGGCCAGGAAGCCCGTCCAACGGTCATAGGCGCGCTTCCCCACCAGGTAAGTCAGGGCCACCAGGCCCACGCCGGAAAAGGCTGATGCCGCCCGCGCCCAGAACTCGCTCACGCCAAACAGTCGGAAAAAGATGGCCGTCGTCCAGTAGAACAGCGGCGGCTTATGAAAGCGCAGCTCATACCCCCAATAGGGCACCAGCCAATTGCCGCTCTGGACCATTTCCTTGGAAATCTGGGCGAAGATGGCCTCGTCCCAGTCCCGCAGCGTGCCCCGACCCAGCCGCCACAGCAACAATAGCGCGGCCAGCAGGCAAACGATCAGTAGCGGCCAGTTATGGCGAAGAAGGGTCTTTGTTCTAATCATTAGTAGCCATCAATTCAAAAGATAAGGGCACGAGCTATCAATAGATTGCCTGGGAACGACAAAAAAAGCGGCACATTTCCACCGGGCCAGGGCCGCCTGGCCGCCACTTCCGGGTAAATGAACCATACCTGTTGTATGGGCTTACTCAACCACCCGCATATTGGGATAAGGGGATTACTCGCCACGCCGCGCAGATGTCTACTGCAATGTTTACCTATACAGAAACGAACTACTCGGGTGACAACAACTGTTCCGAGAGTACACGCAGGCTAAGTCTACACCTGTCTCAAAGCTGCGTCGGCGGTACGCCTGTCCAACGGGCGGTAATCGCGGTACCAGGCCACAGTCCGGCGCAACCCTTCCTCGAAATCTACCCGGGCCTGGAAGCCAAACGCTTCTCTGGCCCGGCTGACGTCCAGCCGTCGCCGGGGCTGGCCGTTGGGCTTACCAGTGTCCCAGACGATCCGGCCGTGAAAACCCACGTGCCGGGCAATGGTCTCCACCAGTTCCCGGATGCTGATCTCAAAACCCGACCCCAGGTTGACCGGGTCGGCTTTGCTGTAGCGCTCGGTTGCCAGGAGAATGCCCTCGGCCGCGTCCTCTACGTAGATAAATTCGCGCGTCGGGCTGCCGTCCCCCCAGACGACAATTTCCTCTTCGCCGGCTTCCAGGGCGTCTACGCACTTTTTGATGAGCGCCGGAATCACGTGAGAAGAGGCCGGGTCAAAGTTGTCGCCAGGGCCGTAGAGGTTCACCGGCAATAAATAGACAGCGTTAAAGCCATATTGCTGGCGGTAGGCCTCAGCCTGGACCAGCAGCATCTTCTTAGCCAGACCATAAGGCGCGTTGGTCTCCTCAGGATAGCCATTCCACAACACTTCTTCCCGAAAAGGCACCGGCGTAAACTTGGGGTAAGCGCAAATCGTGCCAATGGCGACAAACTTCCCTACCTGGCGTTGCCGGGCCACTTCCATCAACTGGGCACCCATCATCAAGTTGTCGTAGAACAACTCGCCCGGCCTTTCCCGGTTATAACCAATTCCCCCCACGTTACCGGCCAGGTGGATAATGACGGCGTCGCTACCCTGGATGCCAGGGCGTTCCAGGGTATCTACAAAAAGCTGTTGAATCGCGTCCCAGTGGCGCAGGTCATACTCGCACTTTCGGGGCACGATAATCTGGCCGTCCGGAAGACCTCGTGCCTTCAACCCGGCCACCACCTGGCGGCCGAGAAAACCAGCCCCACCAGTCACAATGACCTGTTTATTCTGCCAGTTAAACCTGGGCCACCTGTTGTTCGTGTTCATAACAGTTCCTGCTTTGGGAGATTGGAGATTAGAGATTGGCCAATGTCTAATCTCTAATACACAAGCAGGCCATATGGATTAATCGAAGCCTCATTTTATGCTGGATTGAAGCTCACGGCAAATTGGCTTCACGCCCTCAGAAAAAGGTTTTCGGCACGAATTTCACGAAAAAGACCGTATCGGACAGACATTGACCAATAGCGTATTAAGGCGTCCAAACCTCATCCCGTCGGCTGGTCAGCAGGTAAGCTGCCAGAACACCGCCGAGAAAGCCGAAGAGGTGGGCCTGCCAGGAAACCCCCTCTCCTTGCGGTAACACCCCCCAGATCAACCCCCCGTAAAAGACAGCCACGACCACCGCCAGCAGAATGGAAAGCAGGCTGCGCTCAAACAAGCCCCCTACGAGGAGAAAACCAAAGTAACCAAAGATGAGACCGCTGGCCCCGAGGTGGACGGAGCCGGCCGGCCCCAGCAGCCAGACACCCAGGCCGCTGACGAGGATGGCCAGGGTGGAAACAACCAGGAAAGCGCCAATTCGGCGCAACATGACCAGCCAGCCCAGAATCAGAAACGGAAACGTGTTGGCCAGGACGTGCCCCAGCCCATTGTGGAGAAAAGGCATAAAGAGAATACCCAGGAGCCCGTCACGGGTGCGCGGCCGGACGCCCAAAACGTCCAGCGCCCCTCGGAAGAGGAGTACATCTACAATTTCCAGAAACCAAATGAAGAGAACAAAAGAGCCGAGGATAACCGCCTGGGCTTTCAACAGGCGGCCAGCAGCCGTCCAGTTCCAGGCGCGCTCCTGGGGAGGGGTTGTAGTTGGTAAGCTGTCCATACCTCAATCATATCACGGTTTTGGCTGGTCCTGTTATAGGTTAAAATGGGGGCAGGTTGTCAGATTTTTTACCATAATTCGCGCAAACGCAAGATTGCTTATTATTTTCATTGTTCTCATTGTGAAACAAAGTTTTATGACAATGACCATCAAAGCTTCAAAACGGCCGGCCACCTGCGTTAACATGGCGAAGTTATGGACGTTGCCGTTGCGACGAGCCAGGTGGCGGACAAGCTGGCGGCCCAAAATGCCAGCAATGAACCAGAAAGCGGCCAGTTCGTGCAGAAATTTAAAAATACAGGCAATGCCGCTACAATAACCTCATGATTGAAACCGACTTCGACGTATCCTTCGTTGCCCAGTTGGCCCAACGCGAGAAACAAATCCAGCAAAGCTACCGCCCTGTTATTGGTGTACACAAGTGGTTTGCCCGCCGGCCGGGTACGTTGTTCCGGGCGCTGTTGTTGGCCGAATTTGCCAATGACCAGCCCTTATCTACTAGCTTCTTCCAAAGTCATAATCTGGGCTTGCGGGTAATTGGGGATCCATTTATGGGTGGTGGCACACCTCTGCTGGAAGCCAACCGGCTAGGCTGCCATGTCGTCGGCGCCGACATTAACCCGATGGCCTACTGGATTGTCCGGCAAGAGTTGGCCGAACTCGACCGGCGGATATTTCGCCAGACGGCCGACGAGGTAATTGCCGATGTAGAAGCCACGATCGGTGACCTTTATCGGACGACTTGTGTTCAATGTGGCCAATTGGCCTCAGTTAAATACTTTTTATGGGTCAAACAACAACCTTGTGCCCGTTGCCGGCAACTTATTGATCTGTTTCCAAGCTACCTGGTCGCTAAAAATCAACGCCATCCAAACTACGTATTAGTCTGCCCTTCCTGTGGCGTTCTCAATGAACGGGAAAAGTTAAATTGGTCACCGGGAGCTATGCGTTGCAGTCATTGTCGAGAGCATCTTGTGGAAAAGGGTCCTGCCTCGGGAAACCGCTGCTCGTGTCCTAATTGTGGTTATGAAAACAAGTATCCCAATGGAGAGTTTGGTCCCCCAGAGCACCGCCTCTTTGCCCTGGAATATCACTGTTATAGCTGTGCTCCAGATCATCGCGGCCGCTTTTTTAAGGCCCCGGACGCGGCCGACCTGACTCGCCTGGCCCAGGCGGAAGTGTGTCTGGAAACCACATCTCAGAATAATATCCCAGCCGATTACATCCCACCTGGCGATGAAACCACTCGCCTACACCGCTGGGGATATAAGACTTACCGGCAACTATTTAATCCACGACAGTTGTTTAGTCTCAACCTGTTGGCGGCTGCCATCGCTGGCGTGCCAGCCGAGACAGTACGCCATGCTCTGTTGACCGTCTTTTCCGACAGTTTGCGTTATCAGAATATGCTTTGCCGCTATGACGCTTATGCCCTCAAAATCATTGACATTTTTTCTGTTCACGGTTTCCCGGTCAGCCTCGTTCAATGTGAAAACTCACTCTTGGGCATTCCTAATGTCGGTAGCGGTGGTTTTCGCCATTTTGTTGAGAAGTATGACGCTGCCAAGGCTTACTGCGAAAAACCGTTCGAAAAGCTGCTCCATTCATCTCGAAAAACCATTTTCTTACCGGGAGAACGTATTGGCGCGCAACTGATTTCTACGTTTCCCCAGGAAGTAGCGCCAAAGTCAGCTTACATCCAATCCACTTCGGCCGAGAAGCTTGAATTGCTACCAGCCTCTTTAGACGCCATTCTGACCGACCCACCCTACTATGCCAATGTCCAATATGCGGAGTTGATGGATTTTTGCTACGCTTGGTTGCGGCCGCACCTGTTAGCTTCTGTGTCTGGTTTTGAGAAAACAACAACGCGTACAGATGAAGAACTAACCTAACGGTTGTGCAATCAGATGCGATTTCATCAAAAACGGCACAAAAACATCATTTTTCAGGTTTTGTAAAGGCGGTGGAGAATCACCGCTGGGTAAAGCGAGCACTTTGCCAGCAAAGGCACTGCACTCACTGAACGTTAACAACCAACTAACTGAATCTCGGACAACCTCGGCTGAGACGTGGGCGGCGACGTGAACCTGTCTCTTGACACCCAATTTGGTGACATCGAGGGCATTCTCCAGGGGCAGGGCATGAGGAGCCAGCCAGCAGGTAGCCAGGCGGATGAAATTAGCAGCAAAAAGCACCATGGCCTGCTGAAGATAAATGGCCGGTTCGGAACGGACCTTGAGTCGGTGGAGGTAAAAGACCTGTTTGCCCTCTTTGATACCGGCCTCGATAGTTTGGCGGCCGTTGTAGTGGTCGAACCAGGCCGGCAGGTTTTCGGACACCGGGTCAAAACCATAATGCAGTCAGGCGCTGTGCTTGAGGCGCTTGCCAGTGTAGAAGCGTTCCAGAGCGACATCCACCGGGTAGGGGCAGCCTTTGAACTTCATGTTCGGCCAAGCGACCATTTCAGCATTGGCGCCGACACGGGTCCAGAGGGTCTGCTCCGTCACTTGATGGCGGAGATAGCGAACCACCTGATGGCTGAAGGGCTTGGTGTAGACTTCATAGCCCAACTCGATGAGCAGGGTGATGTTGTCGTAGGTGCCGAAGCCGGCGTCCAGGCGGAATTCTGCTTCAATCGGATGCGGATTGGTGGCCTTGTCCTGCTCCAGTTGGCGCAGTCGTTCCTGCAAGGCGGTCCGTTCGTTCTGTCCTTGGGCCAGCCGGGCTTGTGTTTTAGCTAACCGCGTTTGGACAACCTCAACGGCCTTCTCAGCGCGACGGCGTTGCGCTTGCGTGGCGGCCAAACGCTGGCGAGCTTTGCTCAAACGACTGGTGGGCCGCTCCAGCCGTTGTTGAAGCTGGTACGCTTGCTCCAGGGCGCACAGTTCGGACTGACGGTCGTTCTCCTGCTGACACAAGGCGGCTACTTGGCTTTGCCTTTCACTGACCGCTGCTGGTTGTGCCGCAAGACGCTGGTGGATAGTCGCCAATTGTTCGTCAAAGCGTTGTAACCGCTGCTGAAGCAGTTCAGTCCGGCGTCGTGGTCGCAAGCCCAGCCGCCTTTCTGCGGCGCAAACGATGCTTTCGGTCTGGGTACAAGCCACCGTGTCGCCAGGACGATGGTCACCTGATAACCAGAACCGGCCATAGGTGGGACTCTTTAGGCTAACGACGACGGCTTGATAGCCCAAACAAATGCTGTCATCCATATGGCCGAAGGCCGCGTTGGGGTAACTGTGGCTGGTGCTAGAGACGGCTATCCCCGTCAAGTCACCATCCAGTTGGAATCGTTCACCCCGCGAGCGGATGACCGCCACTTCTCTATCCAAGTACGGTTGGCTAACCTTCTCCAAGACCTGAACTAGCTGCTCTGCTTCGGCCCAACTCAGACCGCTCAATGTCCGGCTGACGCCGCTGTAGTCTGCCCAGCCAGGCTGGCCCCACGCTTCGGCCACTACCTGGTCTTTGTCCAGCGGGTGGGCGGCCAGACTGATGTCTTGTAGGTACTTCACTCCAGCCAACGTGGCGACCAGGAACTCAAGGACTTTACTCTGTGGGCTGTGCTGATGCTTCTTTTGCTTAATACCCACCTGCGCAATCGCCTGGCTCAAGCCCATCGCTTGGGCGAACCGTCCCCAGGCAACCAACAGCGCATGTTGCGTATGACGAACCTGCACTTCCTCGCCGCTCATCTTCCTCCTTTTTCTTCTTGTTGAGGCAAATAGCGGTGAGGATAACCGGGTTGGATTCAGTTGGTAAGGTGCGAAATCTTTCGTTTTTTGGCCGCTTTTGATGATTCGGCCGCTGATTGCACAATTGTTACGCTAACAGTCAACCGAACTGAAGGGCGCGACATCAATCATTTCACCGAAGGACTCAGTCGCATTTTTGTCCATTTTACTCAAGCCCTCAAACCCGGCGGGCCCTTTGCCTTCACCTATCACCATAACAACGTAGAGGCTTATCTACCTGTTGCCGTGGCCATGCTTGACGCCCGGCTTGTCTGTACGGCCACCGTTCCCTGTCCGGCCGAAATGAGCGCCTCCATCCACATCAGCAACACGAAGTCCTCAGTAGTTGATACCATTTTTGTGGCCCGCGCCACCGGCCACATCTCACGCCGGCAATTTCAGACCGCACCGGAAAATCTGAGACAAATGCTTAAAGCAGACCTGGAAAAGCTGCAACAAGCTGGCTTACAACCGACTATTGGCGATGCCCGCTGTCTGCTTTACGGCCATTCGACTCGCCTGGTTATTTGGAAACTCCGGCCGGCATGGCCGGTTGCTGATTCGACACAAGATAAGCTAGAGCAGGTTAAAAAGGACCTGCAACAGATTTATCCTCTGGACTTACTGAATAAACTGGCCGCCCAAGCCCTAGAAGCGCTAACCGAGATAGATCTGCTGGCCAATTTCCGTGTCAAAGAGGAAACAACTGCCTATGCCCCCGAAGACCAGGTTCCCTTTTGAAGTTTCCCAGGCCGAACTCGGGAACAATGCGGATTCATTCGTAGACATGGTCTTTGCCTCCCTGCAATCCTCTTTCTTACTTTTACCGCGCGGTTCCGGATTTGTATCTTACCCTAATTTCCAACAAGCTTACGAAGTACTCAAACGTCACACCGGTGGCTTTGCCGCGGTTGAGCCAGAGAAGGTAATGGCCGCCTTTCGGGAAGATGCCCTAGCCCTGGTTGTCCTCCGAGCCATTCTGGGCTTCACGCCGCCAGAATGGGCCTACGTGAGCGCCAATGCTACCGGTGTAGCCATTCCACAAGGCCTTCTCCCGTATCCTTGACCGTCGCGTTCGTACGGAGCGCGGCCGCCTTCTACAACCCTTGCCGCCAGAGGGTCAAAAACGCTTGGATGCCCTCATCCAAACAGCTTGCCATCTGCTTCAGGAAAAACGTGAAGAAACGCCAACAGGTATGATTCATCGCCTTGACCAGGTAGCCACCCGTAGCGGCCTGGTAAGTTTAAGGCATGTAGCTGCTGAAGGTATCCCTTACGCCATGTTACTCTACGAGCGATTTTTGGGACGGCCGTTCGCTGGACATCGAGACGCTGTTTCTGAGCTGGTCGGCGCAATCATGGAAAACGCCGTTGAAGGCAAGCTACGCCAGGCAGGTATCAGCTTCCGCAAAACGAAACGAGCTGAACGTATCGAGGGTTTCGACCAGGCGCCGGACTTTGTCATTCCCGATGAATGGAACCCACAGGTTGTTATTGAAGCCAAAATCACCGAGGATGACGGCACAGCCAGGGACAAAATAACCCGCATTCAACACCTGGCCGAAATCAGCCACAAACATCAGCAACAGGGGCAGCCAGGCTTCCAGGTAGTAGCCTGTATAGATGGACGTGGTTTTGGCGTTCGTCGTGAGGACATGCGCAAGTTGTTGGCAGCTACGGAAGGAAAGGTGTTCACGGCGCAAACATTGGACTACCTGGTTGAGAATACGAACCTGCGTTACTACAGAGTAAGGTAAACTTCTACATCTCTTTCCCTATCCTTACTTAATAACTAGCCGGCCGTTGACAAGCCAGCTAATTATTTGCTACAATACTTTCAAAATATTCTAAAAGCTCAGAACTTATTGGTCATTATGCATTCTTCTGGTGGATACGACCGGCCGTTAACGCGTTCTGGTTTAGCCTGCATCGGTAAAAGGAAAGTGGGACAATGCGAGTCGTCTTGTTAACACCAGCGCGCCGTTTTATCGCCAATCGTTTTGGCCTGGGCTACCAGATTCCCCTGGGACTGGTTTTTCTCGGTGGGCCGCTGGTGGACGCCGGACACCAGGTGCGGCTGATTGACAACGACCTCTATAGCTGGAGACATCAGCGGCTTATCGCCGAAATCGCTGCTTTCCGGCCGGATTGCATCCTCCTGGGCCATACCGGCTCCACCGCCGCCCACCCGGTCTGCCTGGAGACGGCCGAGACCCTTCGCCACGCTTTCCCCGACGTCAAAATCGGCTACGGTGGGGTTTATCCCAGCTACGCGGCCGAGACCACTTTACGAGACTGCCCGGCCATTGACGCCATTATCCGGGGGGAAGGAGAGCAGACCGTGCTGGAGCTGGTCGCGGCCTGGGAAGGAGGCGCTTCCCTGGCCGGCGTACCCGGCCTGGTCTGGCGGGACGGCAGCCAGGTTCGACTTAACCCGCCGCGGCCGCCTATCGGCAACCTGGATGCCTACCGGCCGGGCTGGGAATTGGTGGACTGGCAGGGCTACCAGCTCTTCGGCGTCGGCCGGTCGGCGGGAATGCAATTCAGCCGGGGCTGCCCGCTGACCTGCACCTACTGTGGCCAGTGGATGTTTTGGAAGAAATGGCGGCATCGCTCACCGCAGAATCTCGTTGACCAACTGGCCATCCTGGCCGGAGAGTATGGCGTCAAAATCGTCTGGCTGGCCGACGAGAACTTCGCCGCCGACCGCGCGGTTGTGCGGGACGTGCTGGAACGGCTTGTGGCCGCCAATCTCGGTCTTTCGCTTAACATTAATATGACGGCGGCCGACGTGGTCCGCGACGCCGACCTGCTGCCGCTGTACAAAGCGGCCGGGGTGGACTACGTCGTCATGGGCGTGGAGTCCCTGGAAGACGAGGTCGTGGCGGCCGTACGCAAGAACAACCCCTTTGCTGTCTCCAGGGAGGCGATGCGGCGGCTGCGCCAGCACAAGATTATCAGCCTGGTCAATATTATCTACGGCCTGGAAGATGAGACGGCCGGCACGCTGGCCCGCAAATTCCGCAAGATTCTTGCCCTGGACCCCGACATTTTGAACGCCGTCTACCTGACGCCCCACTTCTGGACCAAAGACGGCCGGTCAACGGATCCGGCCGAGGTGATTCAACTGGACCTGACCCGCTGGACCTATCGCAACCAGGTCATTGCCGCACCACGCTTATCGCCGGGGGTGCTCTTTTTGGGAGTTAAGACGACAGAGGCGTTGTTCCACCTGCGGCCCTGGGCGCTCATACGGCTGTTTTGGGGCAGCGACCGGCGGGTCCGCCGCATCTTGCGCGCCTCGCTGACGGTAGGCATCCGCGTGGTTCTGGCCGAGATAGCCGAGTTCCTATTTCAGACCCGCTTCGCGCCGCGCGGCAGCTTGCAGCAGTTGCCGGGGGTAGCGGCCGGGCTGCAGGCGGCCGGCCAGTCTATTCATCATTAATGTGCCAGGCACTTTGGGAAGTGCCTGGCACATTAGCCTAGCTCCAGGTATACCTTCCAGGAGTCGGGAATCTCACCATAAGCCACCAGGTAATCTACGCGCGGGATCTTGGGTTCCCAGCGCATGACCATACCGGCCTCGTGCGGCGTCCGATCCCCTTTGCGGTGGTTACAGGCAAAGCAGGCGCAGGCGGTGTTGCCCCAGGTGTTCCGGCCGCCCCGGCTACGGGGAATGATGTGATCAATGGTGAAGTCGCGCCGGGTCAACTGGCGGCCGCTCCGCCACTCGCTAGGCTGGATGCCACAGTAAATGCAGTGGTAGCGGTCGCGCTGGAAAACGCCCTGGCGGCTCCAACCTGCCCCGCGCCGGGGCACATTGACGTAGTGGCGCAGCCGCAACACGGTGGGAACCCGCATTGCCTGAGACACGCTGTGGATGGTGACCGAATCGGTGGTGGCTGCGTCTACCCGGCCGCGCGCCAGCAAGGACAGCGCGCGCCGCCAGGGGATCACAGCCAGAGGCTCATAGCTTGCGTTCAGCAACAATACATCAACCATCTTCTTAATCCAACAACAAATAGGCCGCCCAGGAATTGAACCTGGAACCTGGCGCTTATAAGACGCCTGCTCTCACCGTTGAGCTAGCGGCCCGACCAACAAAAAACGCGAGCATTACAGCCCGCGCCTTGTTGTTTTGGATGTGTGTCAACAAACAAAAACGCGGGCCTTGCAGCCCGCGCCTGATGATCAAAGGAAACGATACGAAACGTCTACCGCCCCTCGCCGGGCTGCAAACCAAAAGCGCCAAATCTTGTCAGTAACGATTCAAGAGTGGGGCGCTGGTCATTCAGTTTTATCTTGCTGTCCTCGCCTATCAACTTCAATCCTCCTGACCAGGTTACATGTTGCAAACTTTAGCACAAGTGGTCGGCCGTTGTCAATATCTCCCGGAGGTTCAACCTTCCAGAGGTTCAAGCGATGGATATCGTCGTGATATTTATCGCCGACCTCCGGGAAGTTCATGGCGACAGCTTGGCGCCCTGGTTATAGATACCAGCCATAAGTTTCTTGCACGGCCGTGAAAATAAACCAAACGTTATACCCAACCAAAAAAGCAGCCACACCAGCGATGATTCCCCATTGGAGAAACGGCCGTTGCCGCACCCCGTACAAACAGCCCACGGCCGTGCCCGCCGTGAGAACCGGTACAACCGCCAGTATAAAGCGAAATTGTGGCTGTAACCGGTTGAAGTTAATGCGCAGATAAGAAAGTAGGGCGATGGCTATCCACACCAGACAAATAAGCAGCAGGGTGCGCTGCTGCCTTGACTTTGCCAGACGCCAGCACAGGGTAAAACCGGCCACCACGGCCAGGGATAATACGCCCCACCAGGCATAGGCGTGCCAGAGGGGGGCCGGCAAATTCATCCACCCCAGCCTGGCCCACCCTGAACTGAGCGTGAGCATGAAAACTTCTTGCCAATACGCCAGCGTCGCCGCGCGTGGAGAGGCAGCCGAAAATGCCCCGATACTTATAGTCAGGTGTTTGCTTAACAAAGAATGATGGGTGAGGAACAAAAAAGTGAATAGCCAGATGGCACTACTCATCAAAAGCGCTTTCAGGTAAGCCCGTTTCTCATTCTGAAATTGCACAAACTCAATCAGCCACACAATGAGAATGGCCCCAATCACAAAAGCTACTGAGATTTTGCTCAGGGCGGCCAATGAAGACAGTATCGCCAGGAACATGAACCGGTACGGCCGGGCCACGTTTGCCAGCATCACCAAAATCAACACCGCCAGCGCCGTGGCCAGGGCATCGTTGGTAATCGCCCGGCTGAGGTAGGCAAGTTGCGGCCAGCCCGCCGCCAACACCGCCGCCAGAACTGCAAACAAGGGATACTCCGGCGCTAACCGCCGTGTCAGGACATAACTTCCCCAAACCAGCGAGAACCCCAATGTGACTGAGAGAAGCCGCAAACTGGACAATGTTATCGGCTCCGGTGTCTGTCCAAAAGCATATGGCTCGTGCCTGAACATGGCGTTTTGAGACATAAAATATTCACTAGTCGGCGGGAAGGTGTACGTCACGGCCGTGTCTGTTACCATCGCCACCCCCTTCAGCGCGTACCCTGCAACCAGATAATAAAGCGGCATGTGGTAACACATGTGTCCGGCTATAATACGGCCGTGTGCCCACCACACATCCCCCTCCTGCTTGGGTTCCATCACCGGTAGACGGCTGTATTGTGCCACCTGCTCAATGCATACCAGATGCCCCGGTTCGTCTGGCGATTCCCCAATCGGGATGGCAAAAAAATAGAGTGAAGCCAAAAGCAAGTAAAGACCTGCCGGAAACAAAATATGCCACCAGGCAGCTTGCCCGGCGTCAGGCACTGCACGGGGCGTGAGTTGTGATGCCATGTTTAACCGGCCGAAGGAAAACGGGGCGGCCGTTTCTCGCGCAACCCTTCTACTCCGGCCATCATGTCCTCGGAAAAAAAGCCGAGCATTTCCAGGGCCAGGGAGTGGTCAAAGATTGGCCCGGCCTGGAGCAGCCACTGGTTCAGCGCCCGCTTGGTAAAGCGGATGGCGTGGCGGGGGCCGTTGGCCAGGGTAGTGGCTACTTCGGCCGCCTTGTCCAGCAGTTGGTCGTCCGGCACGCAGAGGCTCACCAGGCCGATCCGCTCGGCCTCCTTGCCGCTGACGAAGTCGCTGGTCATCAGGTAATACTTGGCTTTGGCCATGCCACACAGCAGCGGCCAGAGGATGGCGGCGTGGTCGCCGGCGGCCACGCCCATGCGAACGTGCCCGTCGGCCAGCCGGGCGCTCTCGGCGGCAATGCTGATGTCGGCCAGCAGGGCCACCACCAGCCCCGCCCCCACGGCCGGGCCGTTAATGGCCGAGACGATGGGCGTGCGGCAGCGCAGGATGTTGTAGACCAGGTCGCGCGCCTCCTCCAGGATACGGCTAATCTCGCCAAAGTCCTGGTAGGCGTCCTCCACCATCTTCAGATCGCCGCCGGCCGAAAAGGCCCGGCCGGCCCCGGTTACTACCACCACTCGGACGCCAGGGTCTCGGTCAATGGTCTCCCATACCGCCACCAATTCCGAATGCAGCCGGGCGTCGGCTGCATTCAGCACCTCCGGCCGGTTGAGGGTTAACCAGAGAACACCCGGCTGGCGAAATTCAAACAGGATGTGTTGGTAATCGGAATAGTCCACAGTTGCTCCTATTACTTTAGTCATGGGTAGGTTGTTATCAATTGTCAACGCCCGATTGTGCATTATAATCTCTTGCACCAGTTGTTTCAGTTGTGTGGCCACATTTGTTCATCGCTTGACATCTATTGTAGTTCATACATTCTGGTCGCCAACCGTAACTAGCCGAAAGCTGGTAGTTGATCGCTGGCGGCTGGCAGCTACTTTTACAGGAGACCGTATGATGGGTTAAGGCCCGCCACGAACGAATGAAAAAGCTTATGGCTTATAGCTGACAGCTATTTACTAAGGAGTTCACTTATGGCTTACTACCTGGTAAGAGCCAAGTTAAAGTCCGATCTGGCGCAGGAATTGCGCCGCCGGGTGGAGCGCAAAGAGTTCCTGGCGCTGCGGCCTTTTGGCCAGGCGCTCACTCGCTCGCTGGAAGGCGCGCGTTGGGACGCCGAGCGGCAAGAGGCGGTCTGGGAAGAAGAAGATTATTGCTCGCCCCCGCTGGAAATGGAACGTGCCGTGGTGCTGGACCATTATTTTGACCGGATCCGGGTCGAGCGAGTCTCCCGAAACGGAGGCTGGAAGCGTATTGTCAGCCTGCCGTCGTTGTGGACCTGAAAGGTGGTAGAATTCCTGGTTCAAGGTGACCTCCTCTGGCCGGACGGCCAGATCCGGCCGGGGTTCCTGACGGTGGAAGGGGAAAAGATCGTCGCCCTGTCCGAGACGGAACCACCTCACCAGGGGCCGGGTTATCAGGTCGTCCAGGTTCCCCCTGGGGGTGTGGCTGCGCCTGGCTTTATTGATTTACAGCTCAACGGCGCTTTTGGTCACGATTTCACCGGCCAGCCCCGGCAAATTGCCTCTGTAGCCCGCGCCCTCCCCCGCTTTGGCATAACAGCTTTTCTACCCACCCTGGTGAGCACCCCCCTGGAGCAATACTCGGCGGCCATTGCCGCCGTCAAGGAGATGAAGCGCGAGCCGGAAATGGCGGCCGTGCTGGGGCTACACTTAGAAGGGCCTTACCTGAACCGGGCCAAGGCCGGGTCCCACGCCATCCCCTTCCTGCGCCAGCCGGCCCTGGAAGAGCTGGTTTACTTCGACAGCAGCGTCATCCGGCTGGTCACCCTGGCTCCAGAGCTGCCCGGCGCGCTCCCGTTCATTCGCTCGTTGCGGGAACGAGGAATCCAGGTTGGGATTGGCCATTCCACCGCCACCTACGAACAGACGCTGGCCGCTGCGGACGCCGGGGTAAGCTGGAGCACGCACTTGTTCAACGCCATGGGGCCGCTGCATCATCGTCACCCCGGGATTGTCGGGGCGCTGCTGGCCGACGAGCGGCTGCGGCTGGCGCTAATTGCCAACAACGTTCACGTACACCCGGCCATTCTCCGCCTGGTGGCGGCAGCCAAGGGCGCCTCGGGAGTCACGCTGATCTCGGACGCCGTGGCTGCGGCCGGGATGCCCCAGGGTAAGTATACCCTGGGTTCCCAAACCATCCATTTCGAAGCTGACTCTGTCCGCCTGAACAATGGGACGCTGGCCGGCAGCATGATAATGCTCGACCGGGCCGTTTACAACATGGTCCACCTGGCCGGCCGGCCGCCGGCCGAGGCGCTGCAAATGGCCAGCGCCACCCCTGCCCTGGTGCTCCAGGCCCCGGGGAGAGGACAGTTGACCCCCGGTTACCAGGCTGACCTGGTTATCCTGGACCCGGGGTTGAAGGTCTGGATGACAATCATTAAGGGGCGGGTCGTTTATCAGGCGAGTTAGTTCTCCACCTTCAGCCCATCTTATCGCTTTCGGCCAGAATGGCTCCGTTCCAGATAGCTCGGGGCAATTTACTGCCGCTTGCCATGCCCCTACTCCTCGACTGTAGCGGCGTGGCGGCCGGCGTAAAAGGCGATCCGGTCCTTGACAAATTCATATCCTGGATTGACCTCAAAATAGGTAAAGGCCACGTCGCTGGCCTTGTGCTCCGGCGCGTCCAGGTCAATCCAGTAACAGATACCCTTGTAAGAGCAGATATAGGTGCGCTCAGTCACCACCAGGTGAGTCATATCCACTGAGCCGGGTTCAAAGTACCAGGCCCCTTCAAACAACCGGACGCCATTACCTTTCTCGGCCGAGGCCAGGGCCTGCCCGGTTTTGATATCCCTGATAGTGATGATCCGCTCGCTCATGAAATCTCCATGCGGAAGTGACCGGCACTAGCTTTTATTGTGCGCCGCTATTCTACCACATAGCTGGCCCAATGCAGGGATGGTCAATCGGCGGCGACGAAGCTTTCGGCCGCCGGTAGAGAGAAAAGAATGACGGGGAAGAAAACGCAGAAGGTAGTCCCAACGTCTACTTCGCTCTGGAACTCGATCCGGCCGCCGTGAAGCTCGACAATCTCCTTGACGATGCCCAGGCCCAGGCCGGTGCCGGGAATATCCATTTGGCGAGCCCGCTGGCCCCGGTAGAAGCGATCAAACAAGTAAGGCCAGTCTTCAGCATCAATGCCAATACCTGTATCTTCCACTTCCAGGCGGGCTTCTCCTCGCTCAGGATCGTAGATAAGGCGCACCTCAATAGAGCCCCGGAGTGTGTAATTAATGGCGTTGGCCACCAGGTTGGTAACGACCCGGGCCAGTTGGCTGCGTTCCCCTTCGACGAGCGGCACGTCTGGGTCCAACTTATAATTCAACGCTAATCGAGCCTTTTCTGCTCGGGGCAGGTGGGTTATGACCACTTGCTCCACCACTTCGCTCAGACTCACGGGTGCCAATCCGGCCTTTTCTTGCCCCGTTTCCAGCCGGGAAAGATTCAAGATGTCCTCAATCAACTGGCCTAACCGGCTGGCCTGTTCCTGAAGTACAGCCTGGTATTTTTCTCGCCGCTCTGGCTGGCCATGCGCCAGCAGGTCCAGGTAAAGGATCATGTTGGACACTGGAGCGCGTAATTCGTGGGTCACGTTAGAGACAAACTGAGACTTCAGCCGGTCCAGTTCCTGGAGCCGTTGGTTAGCCCCGGCCAATTCCCGCGTCCGCTCGGCCACGCGTTGCTCCAGCGTCTCCAGAATGCCGGCCCGATGTAGAGCGCTGCCGGCCATCTCGGCCATCGCCGTCAGCAAGCGTACCTCTTCTTCACTAAATTTGTGTGGTTCGGGCAGCTCCAGGTGCATCACCCCCACGTTTTGTTCCTGGGTGATCAAGGGTAGGGAGATGGCGCTACGGGACATACTGAAACGCTTGGCCTCGCCCGGCAGCAGGCCAACCAGCGACACCTCGTTGACGTCTTCGGTAACGTGAATACGGCCCGTAGCCGCCACCCGGCCGGTGATCCCTTCGCCCGGCCGGTGACGCATTCCCAGGGAGTTGGGGTCACGCGGCAGGCAATCCCGGGCCACCAGCTCCCCGCTCTCCGGTTCCAGGAGGAAAATAATACCGGACCGCCCCCCGACGACCTCAATGGCTTTCTCCAGGAAAACAGGCAGCATCTCACTAACGCTGCCGGCCTTGCGCAAGGCCGACGAAAGCTCGGCCAGGGCTTCCAATTCATTGGCTCGCAGCCGCGCCTGGCCAAACAACCGGCTGCGCTCTACAGCCAGGGCCAGGGCGCCGGCAATCTGGCCCAACAGAGAGAGGTGATGCTGGCTACAACCGTCCGGCCGGAACCAGCCTACGCCCAACATGCCAATGATTCGCCCTTCTAAGCGCAGGGGCAGGTAAACGCGGGAGCGAAAGCCAGCATCGTAGAGCAATCGGTCAATCGGCCGCACCTTCTCGTCGGCCAGGTTGGGCGCCAGGTGCAGGCGACCCTCCACCACATTCCGGCCGGCAGCCAGATCCGTAACTAGGATACGCCGGCCGGGCTGGAAGACGGAGGTAGCCGGGTCCTGGGCCACTACGGTGAACCAGGCCTGGTTCTCTTCAAGCAGGCTGAGTTCCATCCCCTGGCAGCCCAGGGTCGGCCGCAGGCCGGCGGCCACCACCGGGAAGGCCTGGATAACGTCGGGGGTCGCGTTGAGGCTGCGCAGCACGTCGCCGGCCACGGACAACTCTTCGGCGGCGCGGCGGATCACCTGGTTGGCCTCTTCCAGTTGCCGCTGGCGCTTCTCCAACGAAGCGACCATCGCCTGAAAGGAGTCGGCCAGGATACCAATTTCGTCCTCCCGGACGACGTTGATTTCCGCCTGCCAGTCGCCGGCAGCCACGGCGCGTGTTCCCTGGACCAATTGGGCCAGCGGCCGGGTGAGGGTGCGGGCCAGGGCCAGGGAAATAAGCCCGGCTACCAGCAGCGACGCACCGGCAATGACCAGCCGGACCTCGAGGGCGGCGCGTTCATTGGCGTAGGCAGCCAGACCCAGGCCCCCCACAGAAACCAGGGCAACGAAGACAAAAGCGGCCAGCAAACGGCCGCGCAAGCTGCGATGGAGCGGAATCGTTAAAGCTGAATCGCCTTCCTGTGTGGTCATGGTCCCTCCCTCATATCATAGCACGTTCCACTACAGTAAAGGTGTAATCTAGTTAGCAGTTAGGAGCAGATTGGTGGAATATATACCCACATTTCCCCTTGCAAACTCCCCTCCCCCTCATATAATCCGGCAATCTATCACCCGGACTGGCCGGCATAATCCCCGGCCGGGGCGGTCAGACGGAGACAAAGAAGATTATTCATGGCAACGTGGCAACCATACCTGGCCGTTAAAGGCGGGCAGGGCCACACGGTCGTTGGCAACGTCAAAATTCTGAAGGAGTTGTACAGTCCGCAACTGGACAACCGGCGGGACATTGTGGTCTACTTGCCGCCTTCTTACGAAACCAGGACCGGCCAGGCCGGCGCCCATTACCCTGTCATTTACATGCAAGACGGCCAGAACCTCTTTGACGCCGCTACCAGTTTTGCCGGCGAATGGCAGGTGGACGAAACAATGGAGGCGTTGAGCCAGGCAGAGGGTATTGAGGCCATCGTCGTCGGCATTCCCAACACCGGCCGCTACCGGCTGGACGAATATAGTCCCTTTCGCGAGTCACGCCTGGGTGGTGGCCGGGGAGAGGAGTATCTGGCTTTTATTGTGGAGACGGTCAAGCCGATCATTGACGCCGATTTCCGCACCTGTTCCGGCCGGGAAGATACGGCTATCCTCGGCTCGTCTATGGGTGGGTTGATCAGCCTGTATGCCTTCTTTCACCGGCCAGACATTTTCGGCCTGGCCGGGATCATGAGTCCCGCGCTGTGGTTTGCCCACAGCGCTATCTACGATTACGTAGAAAATACTCCTTTTAACCTCGGCCGGCTCTACCTCGATGTGGGCACCCGCGAGCATGGTGATGGCGGTCCCTTCAAGCTGCCCACCCGTTCCCGCCGCTACTACGCCAGCGTGCGGCGGCTGCAGCGGCTATTGGTAGCCAAAGGATACCAGCCACGGCGCACCCTCCTCTACGTGGAGGAGAAATGGGGACGGCACGAAGAAATGGCCTGGCGGCGTCGCCTGCCCAAAGCGATTCGCTTTTTACTCAAGAGCAGTGCTGAGTAACGAGGACTGAAGAGTGAGTTTGCGACTCTGCGAGTCACTCGTTACTCGCAGAGTCGCCTTCTTGCCTACTTGCTTCTTCAAGCCAGCGTTTCGGCCGCGCCCGCCCGAGCCAGCTCTCGCTCCAACGTCAGTTTAAAAATTTCCAGGCGGGTATCCGGCTGTTTCAAGTTCACGTTGGCGATAGCCTGGTTGATGTCCGCTATCCGTTCCTGCCATTGGACCAGGTGGCGCTGCCAGCCGGCGGCCAGCCCCAGGCGAATGGTCTCGCTTTGGGCCACCCGGTACTCGGCCTGGTATTGTCGCGCCACCCGGCTCACTTCCTCCCGAAAAAGCTCTACCCGCGCCAGCACCTGGTTGCGGGCGGCAATCCAGGGCAGGGTATAGTCATTGTCCTTGAGCAACTGGTAGGCCAGCTCCCGGTCGCTGGCGTAAAGGTTTTGGGACAAATTCAACGGCTTGCCCTGGCCAGGCAGGTTGTCAAAAGCGCCCTGGCGCATGGCCTCTTCAATGATCTCGTCCATCGCCGTGGCCCACTCCCCCGGCGGCGGAATAGCCCGCCGCCCCTCTTCCTGCCGGTGCTCGTCGTCCTGGTTACTCATCCAACTGCCTTTTTAAGGTTTGAGTTAGAGTTAGAGTTGTAACTAATCTCGAATCTCCAATCCTTCGGGCTTGAGGCCCTCAGGATGAAGCCTCCAATCTCTGGCTAGTTCAACGAAAAAACATGGTCATCCTCTTCGGGCGGCTGGGCAAACATGGCTTTCACCAGGGCCACTTCACGACGGTACAATGTCCGCGTCTCGGACATGAGCCGGGTAGCTTGTTCAATCGCCAGGAGTTCCTGCTTTTGCTCGGCCGGCACCTGAAGGAGCATCGCGGCCAGATAAGCCAGGGTCACCGGCTCACGAGGCACTTGCTCGGGGTCCAACTCTACCCCCTCTAACTGGGACAGCAGTTCCATGTATTGTTGCACCCACGGCCGCAGCCGCCGGCTGGCCTCGACCATCGCTCTCGGTTCGGCGGCTGCCAGGGCAAAGGCCTCTACCTGGCCGATCAAGTAAGGCTGGCTGTAATCCAGGGATAGGATACGGAATCGCTCCCGGCCGACGGCGCCAATGTTCATCTGTCCTTCTTCCAGGGGCTGGACCTGGGTAATTTGCGCTGTGCAACCCACCGGGTGTGGCTTGGCCAGGGGGCCCAATGCCTCAAGACCTTGTTTAACCAACACCACCCCAAACGGCTGGCGCTCTTCAATGCACTGCCCGATCATGAGCTTGTAGCGCTCCTCAAAGATGTGAAGCGCCAGGGGCATCCCCGGAAACAAGACCGTATGGAGCGGAAAGAGTGGTAATTCGAAGGTCATGATCACATTATAACACCTTTCCATAGCCCCGCGGCAGGCTCTTGGTTCTTTCTAAGCCAGTCGTTATACTTATGAGTGATGTATTTTCTCAAGCTACCTGGATGGTTTGGTCAAAGAATGGCCACAGCCAGATTGAATGGTTACCAAACGATGAACCGTTATTATCGTCGTGTGAGCTTTGTTCTTTTCCTGGCGCTCTTACTGAGTGTTGCTTCCTGCAATACCGCCAAAGAAACGCCAGTTCCCAGCCCTACGGCCGGGATAGCCGAATTACCGGACACGCCCACGCCCAGCCCGATCCCAGACACGCCTACGCCGACACTCACGCCAACCCTGGAGCCAACAGCTACGCCGGAGCCGACAGCCACGCCGGAGCCAACGGCCACGCCCACCCTGACCCCGCTAGAAAAAGCCCAGGCGGCCACCGTGCGCGTTCTGGTTGAAGGCTCCCCTCATCTGGAGCAACTTATCGGGGCAGGCTCGGGAGTGCTCTATGACGCCAGCGGGCTGGTGTTGACCAGCAACCACCTGGTAGAGGGGGCGGGCTTTATCCAGGTGGCTGTGGCAGGGCGGGAAGAATTGATTCAGGCCCAGGTCGTCGGCCGGAGCGCCTGTGACGACGTGGCCGTGCTGCGCCTCTTAGGCAGCGATTACCCCAGCCTTCCCCTAAGCCCGGCCGGGGAAGTTGCCGCCGGCGCGCCCGTGTACGTTCTGGGTTATACGTCGGCTGAACCGGCGCTGGTCACGGCCGAGACGACTATTAGTGAGATCAACGCTGCTTTGCCGGCCAGCTTTGCCAGTGTGACCGATACACTGCGCCTGGATGTGGTCCTCGACCCTGGCCTGAACGGCGGCCCGGTCGTCGCCACAGACGGCTTCCTGATCGGCGTCGTCGTGGCTACCGGGGTGACCGAGAGCTATGCCCTGCCGGCGGCGGCCATCCAACCCCTCCTGGCCCAACTAGAAGCGGGTCAAAGCCTGCACTGGATTGGGCTCAATGCCGGGCCGCTGGCCGCCGAGGTGGCGGCCGCAGCCGGCATTGAAGTCGAGGATGGGCTGTTTGTCTACGCTGTGGACTTCCGTGGTCCGGCCGGGCAGGCCGGCATCCGTATCGGCGACTTTATCACCGAAGTCGGCCGGGAAGAAATTACGGCCGAGGATGGGATGGCGGCCCTTTGCCGCGTCCTGCGCGCCTACCAGCCGGGCGACGTGGTGGACGTGACAGTGGTGCGAGCCGGGCAGCGTTACATCGGCCAGCTTAACGGCGACCTGCTGGCGGAAGAGGTGATTGTAGTGGCTCCTACGGCCGAGGCCGCTCCGCCACCACCGGCCAACGATCCCAAAACCCAGCTTCTGCAAGCCATGCGGGTCACGGAGCAAGAACTGCGCAGCCTGGGCGGGGTGATTGACAACCTGACGTCCAACGGTTGCATCGCGCCGGCCGGGCCTGCCGCTGCCAGCAGCGACCCCTTACCCCTGGGCCCAGAACGGCACCCGCAGTGCGCTCATAGCGTCGAGGACTGCCAGTACCTGGCCAACGCCTACGACCGCATCACCAATCCACCGGCGATTGACCTGACCGGGGCAGGCGCTGCTGCACAAAACGCCAGGGCGAACTGGCAGGCGGCGATTAACCGGTTTATCGAGGGTACACAAGACCTGGCCGGCGCCTGCCGGGCTTATGTGAACGACCCCAATACAAACATTACCAGGATCATGTTTGCGCTGTCCCGTTTCAGCATTACCGAGGCCCTCGATATCCTGCTGCCGGCTATTACCACCCTGGAAAGCAGTTAAAGGGGCCAGGGGGCAGGTTCTGGCAATCTACCTGATTACCTGCCCCCTGTCCCCTGTTACCTGTCGTAGACCCAATTGAGGGTGCCGGTGGCGGCAATACTACGCAGCCGGAAAAGTCCCGTACCGTCCGGGTTCATGATCTGTACGCCCTGGGTAGTGATAAAAGCCAGGTAGCGGCCCTCGGGGCCAAAGTCGCCGTACATGCCAATTTCGTAAATGTTGGTTAGACGTTCCGGCGTTCCACTGCCATCGGCCGGGATGCGCCACCAGTCCGAAGGAACTGTGTGGGCGTAAGCCACCTTGACCCCCATCAACCAGTCCCACAATGAGAAGCTGGATGCCGGCTCCGGCTCGATGGCACTGAAGTAAAGCAGGCTGTTATCGGGCGAGAAAACGGGGGCGTCTACGGCCGGGAAAAAGGCAGGATCCAGGATCACCTGCGGGTCGGCCCCGTCGGCGTCGGCCACCGTCAGTTCATTCTCGTCGGTGACGTAAGCCAGCCGGGAGCCATCGGACGAGACACGAGGCCAGGCGGCCGCTTCAGCAATCACCTCGACCTCGTTTTCAGCGACCTGTACCCGCTCCACCTGGCTGACGTACATGATTGTCCCATCGTCCAGGGTGCGGGGGGTCAGGTGGGCATAGTAGATATGCTCGTCGGTGGGCCAACTGACGTTAAAGTAGGTTTCAGACGGCGCGCTCCGCAACAGCAGTGGCCTGGGCTCGGCTGAGCCATCGGCCGGCATAAGATATAGATCGGTAAAGCCAAACTGGGTCTGCCCTTCGGGCGGGGGCGGGGCATAAGTCAGGACTAACTGGTTGCCGTCCGGCGAGACGGCCACGTCCGACAGCCAGGCCTCGTCCGGCGGATCAAACAGCGTTGTTTCCTCGCCGGTCACCAGGTCCAGCCGCAACAGGTTTTGTTGTTCGCCGACAAAGGCAATGTAAACCAGCGTGCCGCTCAGATTGAAATCAGCCCAGGGCGGCGGGGCGAGCGTAGCCGCCGGCGTATCGGTCGGCTCGACGGCCTCTTCCGTCGCGGGGCCGGTAGCGGCGGGCGTCTCCGCTTCTTCGCCCTCCCCGGCCGGGGTATCGGCCGGTATGGGAGAAGACTCTTCCGTAGGCGCGCTCTCGGTCGGTTGGACCGCCGTCGGCGTCGGGCTATCCGAGACCTCAATCGAGCAGGCCGCTAACAGGGCGATAAATGTCAAAAGGATAAATCTCTTCTTCATGGGGATCACCGTTTTGATATAGTATTGGTCATTGGTTCTTGAAACCCTAATTACCCAATTGCTGAATTACCTTTTTATTGAGCCAGTGTCCGAATGTAATTAACCAGGTGCCAGCGCTCCTCGTCGCTCAGCGTGTCCTTAAAAGCCGGCATGACCGAATCCGGGAAGCCGTTGGTAATCCAGTTATACAACCGGCTATCAGGGTGGACACCGGGTGCGGTGTGCCGGGTCAGATCGGCCGGGGGTGGGTTGAGCGTTCGGCCCACAGGACCATCCCCCGCGCCGGTAGGGCCGTGGCAGGGCAGGCAGCGCTCTTCATACAGCGCCTGGCCGGTGGCCAGAGAGTCGGCGTTAGGGGGAATAGGGTTGACCAGCGCCGCCTGATCCTGGATGGGCGGCCGGAAAAAGACCAGGGCGCCGGCGGCAATGAGCAGCGTGGCTGGGGCTCCGGCGTAGGCCACGGCCGGGCCGCGCCCCTTCACCAGGGATTTCAGGGCAAAGAGGTAGGCCAGCCCGGCCGCCAGCAGCAACACGCCGGTCACCCGGTGCCAGGGGAAGCTCTGGATCGGGGCCGTCGTCCCCAGGCTAAAGTTGAAGTTGGCAAAGGCGTCAAAAGCGTTCTCTCGCCGCACGGCCACCTGGAGCTGCCAGGCGTCAGGCAGGGCCAGGAAGCCGCCTTCAATCTGATATTCGCCGTTTCCCCGGGCCGTCAACTGAGCCTCGCTGGGTGGCAGATCGGCCGTAGCCGGCGTGAACTGCAGAGAAACTTCCCGGGCGTTGTTGACCGGCTGCCCGCCAGAGCGGAGCGTGACCAGGAAGGTGTTGATACCCGGCCGGCCAGGCGTCACGTCCAGGGTAATTTCCAGGTCGTCCACCACCTGGGTCCCGTTTAGCATCGGGGCAGCCGTAGCCACGCGGGCCGGCGGCAGGGTTGTCAACACCCCCACGCTCAATAGCACGGCCACACCCAGAGTGACTTCGCCGGTCACCAGCCGGCGGAAGCGGTCCACCAGCGATACGCTACCCTGGCCGGCAGCCAGCCTCATGCGCGGCGAGGTCACCAGCAGGTTAATGGCCCCCAACATGAGCATGGGCAGGACCAGGGCCAGTTTAACGATCAGCGTCCGGCCGTAGATTGTACCGGTCAGCGCCTCCAGCGTGCCCAGGTGCAGCACGGCGGCGTACAGGCCGGTCAAGATCAGCGCGCTGACGCTGACGAGGGCCAGGGCTGAAAAACGGGGAATGAGCCCGGCCGTCAGGCGGGTGCGGCCGATCGGGTCCAGAGAGCGGATAGCGTACAGCCCGGCCAAAAAGTGGGCCAGGCCACCCACCCAGACCGAGGCGGCCGCCAGGTGCAGCCAGTCGGCCAGGACGGGCAGAAAAGCCTCCGGCTGGGCGGCGGCGTGGCTGCCCAGGCTGATTGTCAGCAACAGCAGCAGGGCCGCGGCAAAAACCAACCAGCGCTCTCGTGAAGAGCGGGTCTGGGGCAGCAGCCAGACCAGGGCCAGGGCCAGGGCAATCCGGCCGAGCCACAAAGCGCCAAAGCGCGTGGTGAACAAGACTTGGGTGACAGCTTTTTGCCAGGGAGCGGCGATTTCCGCGCCGGAAGCCTGGCCGGCCTGGACCAATAACCAGAAAATGTTGGCCACAGCCAGGACGACCAAGAATAGCCTGGCCAGCCAGGGCCAGGCTGGTTGGACGTTCTCACCGGCGCCGCTGAGGCGCACGGCCGGCTGCCAGACCAGCAGGACAAAGAGGGCGTTGCCGGCCAGGACCATACCCGCCAGGTAGGTCAGCCAGCGGACCACCATCTCGCCAGGCGAGAGCTTAATCTGCCGGCTGGCCTGGGCCGCCGCCGCCAGCTCGGCTGCATCCACGTTCCCCACGGCAAAGGGAAAGGCCCCGGCGGTGATGTGGCTGTCCACCGACGACAGCGCCCGCCAGGAAACGGTATAGACTCCATCCGGCAGAGAGCGGAGCGAGACGGTCAGGTGGGTGGGATCGGCCGAGTCTACCCGGGGGTCGTCGTTGTCCACCCGCTTGCCTGTGCCGTCCAGGACCTGGATGGAACTGAAGGACTCCTCCACCGGCTCGCTGAAGAACAGTTCGATTTGCACCGGGGAACGTTCCACAGTAGCGTTGGCCTCCGGCACAGACTGGAGCAGGCTGGCGTGAGCGGACACCGGGCCGGCCAACGCGGCCGCCAAAAACAAGCAAATCAGGAACAGCGTAAAAGGAGTTAAACGTTGTTTCACCACGGCAACCATGATCCTTCCATATAACATGTTGGAGCGAGGCACTATACCATTTT
>JAKEFB010000261.1 GCA_022616275.1 Chloroflexota bacterium | reverse complement strand
TCCCGGCTGGGGCGGATGACTGAATTGACGTACAGGCCGACCGAATAGCTCTCTTCCCAGGCCCAGCGGGCAATGGAAGCGGCCGTAGTGATCGCCAGTTCCAGAAGTTCGCGGTCAATTCCTTCGTCGGCATATTCAGAAGTCCTGGCGTCTAGAAAGATAGCCAGGGGGCGACCTGCGGATGGTTCAAAAACCTTCGTCTGCAAGTCGCGCTGGTGCGCAGTAGCCTTCCAGTGAATATGACGGAAGCTATCGCCGGGCAGGTATTCACGCGCCCCCACCAGCCGCAGGGGATCCTCAATCAGGCGGCGCGGCGTCTTGAAATCGCCAAAGGGATGCCGGTCTGGTAAGGCCAGGGCTGTAAGCGGGACGGTTTTGGGATAGACGATAACGGTTTGCGTCTCGACAATACTTTCGCGCTTGACCGAAAAGCCAAAGATGTCGCCCGAGGAAAGCTGCACCGGGCCAAACTCCCAGGCTCCTCGTCGCCTGGCCCGCAGCCGGTAATGGCGCGTCACCCGCTCGTACCAGCGCAGGGAGAGGCTGTTGACGAGCAGACGCCGGCGCGACCGGTGACTTGTAATTAATTGGCCGGCCAGCAGCTCGACGTCGGCCGGAAAGTCGTCAACGGCGATCAGCCAGGCCAGGGGCATAGGCTTGGCGTTCACGATCTGCACGGCCAGCTCAGTCTCATCCCCGTAGAAGAGGCGTGTTGAACCGAAACGCCGATCATAGCTCACCCCGGCCAGGCAATAACGCGCCCACAGGTGCGACGTGCCACCGATCAATGCCAGGAGCAGGCTAACCAAAAGCACGAGATCGTGGCCCAGGATCGAGCCAATCAGCGCCAACAGACCGATAAGGAACCACCATCTCGTACTCACGTGTCCTTGCCGAGCCGGGCTATCCTTCCGTCCAAACCTCTTCTACCGGCACCGGGATCTGCTCAATCAGCTTCCCCAACACTTCCTGGGCCGAGCGGCCACGCAGCCGAGCCTCGGGGCTCAAGACCAGCCGGTGGGCCAACACGGGGATAGCCAGCCGTTTTACATCGTCGGGGATGACGTAGTCACGGCCGTCGAGGGCGGCCAGAGCCTGGCTTGTATGGTAAAGAGCCAGGCTGCCGCGAGGACTAATTCCCAACGTGATTGCCCCATCCGAGCGCGAAGCGCGGGCAATGTCCAACAAGTAATCCTCCAGAACCTGGTGGAGGTACACCTGCCGGCAGATTTCACTGACCGCAGCTATTTCTGCGGCCGTCGCCACCGGCTCGACGCGAGCCAGCGGGTCGTCGGCCCGGAAGCGATGCAAAATCTGTCGCTCTTCTTCATAGTCCGGATAGCCCAGGCCCACACGTATCAAGAAGCGGTCTACCTGGGCTTCGGGGAGGGGAAAGGTGCCTTCTAGCTCGATAGGGTTCTGCGTGGCCAGCACCAGAAAGGGGTGGGGCAGCGGCCGGGTAACCCCATCTACCGTCACCTGGCGCTCTTGCATGGCCTCCAGCAGGGCCGATTGCGTGCGCGGGCCGGCCCGATTGATCTCGTCGGCCAGTATAATTTGGGCCACGATAGGCCCCGGCCGGTATTCAAATGCATCCGTTTTCTGGTTAAAGATACTCACACCGGTGATGTCAGACGGCAGCAAATCGGGCGTGAACTGGATACGTTGGAAAGTGCAGCCCAATGACCGGGCCAGCGTCTTGGCCAGCGTCGTCTTACCGATGCCGGGTACATCTTCCAATAGGACGTGCCCCTGGCAAAAAAGAGCTACCAGCAGTAAATTGATGGCCTCACCTTTGCCGACGATAACCCGGCCGACGTTTTCCCGCACCGCCTGGGCAGTTTTTTGCACGCCGCTGCTGTCCACCAACGATGGTCCTTTTTGCTTATATGAACAGTGCCAGCAGGAGAATGGACACTTCCGCGGCAAATGTCCAGGCGAACACTTTCCACGACCCTGGCTGGCCTGCGTGCCGGTAGTGATATTCAGCCCCGCCAATGACCACCGCAATCCAGACGACCGCCAGGAACATGACCAGCCCAATCCCCAGAGCCGTACCGGCCCAATAGGTCGGCTGGAAGCCGGCGGCCTCGCCGCCCACGAAGCGAGCGTAGAGCCGGAAGAACATATCGCGAATAACGACAATTTCCCAAAGCGCCAGCGCAGCCGTCGCTAACCACAAGAGGAAGGTAATAACGGCCGTTAGAGCCCGATTCGTTCGTAAAAAGTTTTGCATGTTACATTACCTCCGTGGCCATCAAGCCAGGTCGCATTATATCTGCTGCCGGCCCCAATCTCCAGCCCCCGCATCTGAGTCCGGCTGAGTCGGCAATGGACCCTCTTTCGTCATAAGGAGCTTCCTAAATCTTGCCCGGCGGCCGATCGCCTGTAAATCTCCCCAATGATGCTCTCAATTTCTGGCTCCTCGACACTGATGTCCTTCACGCGGTATTTGCCGGCCAACTCGACGATGAGTTCCGAAGCGGAAACCTCGTGGCGGTTAAAACGAAAGCGAGCCTGTTGGCCTTCCCGTTCCATTAACTCGGCCCCGTCAATAGCCACGTTGGCGACCCCGTCGGCAAAGTCTACCACCAACACCCGATAAGGCGTAACCCGTTCTTTCAGGCCCGCCACCGGCCCGTCGTAAATGATATGGCCTTTGTCAATGATCATCAGGCGGTCGCAAACCTTCTCAATGTCCGACAGGTCGTGAGTAGTCAGCAAAACGGTAACCTGCCGCTCCTGGTTGAGTTGCTGGATAAACGTGCGAAAACGCTCTTTAGCCACCACGTCCACGCCAATGGTCGGCTCGTCCAGGAACAGAATCGCCGGGTTATGGAGGAGGGCTGCCACAAGATCGGAACGCATCCGTTGCCCCAGACTCAGTTGGCGTACCGGGGTATTTTGAAACTCATGCAGGTCAAGCAAATCGTTAAATAATTCCAGGTTAATCTTATATTGAGCGGCCGGTATCTTGTAAATCTCTCTGAGCAGTCGCAGGCTTTCGATGACTGGAACGTCCCACCAGAGCTGCGTCTTCTGCCCAAATACCACGCCGATGGAATAGGCCAGCCGCTTCCGCTCCCGGTGTGGCACCAGGCCGGCGACCTTTACCTGGCCCTCGCTGGGCATCAGGATGCCCGTCAGCATCTTGATCGTCGTAGATTTGCCCGCCCCGTTGGGGCCAACGTAACCCACCATCTCGCCCCGCTCGATGGTGAAGCTCACCTGGTCCACGGCCACCCGGCGCGTGTGTTGAAGCGAAAACAGGTTAAGCACGGCCGCCGGCCGCCCGGTCTTGCGCACGGGTACTTTGAAATGCTTACTGAGGGCTTGCGCTTCGATGATTGCCATAGGTATCAACTACCTGAACTGGTATAGCTCGCTATTCCTCGCCGCCAGACCAGTGCCGCCAGCGCCAACAGGATCATGGCCACCAGGGGCGAAAGAAAGCCCAGGCTGGCGACACCGAAGGCATTTGGCTTGCCAAGCAAAACGGTAAGCGGGTAGTAGTTCATGAAGGCCACCGGGAGGAAGCCAGTAATAAACAGGCGAAACCACTGGCCGAAGATGTCTAACGGGTAATTTTGGGTCAGGCCACTGAAACGCATGGCGATCCAATGAATCGCCTTCGAGCGCCCCAGCCAGAACGATAGTGACCCAGCGATCCAGGTGATGGACGTTTCGATGATCAGACCGGCCAGGAGGGACACCATGAAAAAGAGCCACTGCCCGGCCGACCAGTCGAGAGCCAGGTTGCGGTAGGCCAGGCTGAAAGCGGTAGTGGCGAAGAGGATATCACCGACGCCAAAGTAGTTAACCTCGCGCCCTAGAAACTGCAACAGGGGGCTGCACGGCCGTACCAGGTATTGGTCGAAACGGCCGCTCAGAATATCAACCTCTAGTTCGCTCAAGTGCCAGAAGAAGACGGCATAGACACTGTGACCCAGCAGCCACATGCTGTAGAGCATGACGATTTCCCAGTAGCTCCATGTTCCCAGGGTGCGAAAATGGGCGATCAGCACCCAGATAAGCGTCAAGTTCGTCAGGTTCAGGACGAGTACGCCGACTACGCCAACGAGGAAATCGGAGCGGTACTCCAGGCGCGCGCGGAAAGCAATACCGATAAATTTGAAATAGAGTCGTAGCGATTCGGCCATCTATCTATCCACCCTGCACCACAACGCGCCGCTGTATATAGGCCCAGGCCAGCCGCCCCAAAACGAACAGCCCGGCCACCCAACTCGCCTGGGAAAGCAAGGCCCTCCCCAGGCTATCCTGCTGGGCACCGATATAGATAGACATGGGAACAAAGTAAATAGACTTGAAGGGTAGAACGGCCACGACGGCCGCCAGCGCCGGGGGGAGGATCCAAAGCGGTACGAACTGGCCGGAGGTAAAGCGCACCAGCGACCAGTAAGCCCAATTGTAGCTGCCAATAGCCAGGGTCAGCACGGCCAGCATACCCATTAGCAGACTGACGCCAAAGAAAATGAGAAAGCCCAGGGCCAGGCTGATGGCAAAGCCCAGCCCGGCCTGCCAACTTGCCGGCGGCCGGAATCCCAAGAACAGATAAGCAAAAATGATGCCCGGCAGACCGAACAGCAGCAACTGCACAAAAAATTCGCCTGCACTGCGATAGAGCATGTGCAAGAGGAAGTCCAGGGGCTTCATCAGGTCTAGCTCCAGCTTACCTTCGCGTACCTGATCGGCAACGTAATACTGAGCGATAGTGGCCGCCTCCAAAATAGGGATGAGCAACATACCTAAGACCCCGTAGGTGGTCATCCGCGCCAGGTCCAGACCAAAGGCATCGGGGTTTTGCCGATAAAGGATGGCCCAGAGGGAATAGCTGGCGTACATCATGATGAAGGTTGACAGCAGCCGGGCCCAGAAGTCAATCCGGTAGATGGCGGCGTCATGGAAAGCGATGCGGAGGAAAGCGAAGATAACTCGCATGGTTCTATTATTCCTGACACTTCAAAGGCCGCAAGTCACCCTCACCGGCACCGTTCCGATCCATAATACCCAGATAGGGGGCTGGATCGATCAGGTTCGCCAGGGCTGCCTCTGAGAAGAGGGCATCCTCCTCGCCGGCCGGTACCAGGGCAAAGCGCACATGTAGCCAAACAGGCCAGAACGGTCGCCCTCCCCACGTCCCCTGGTAACCAAGCAACTGCCCGGCCGTCACCGGTACACCGGCGCTGCCTGGCGCAAAACTGCTGACAATCGTCGAAACGCCTGCGCTGTCGGCCATATCGCTGTAGAGTGACCATACTTGCTGGCCCGGCCGCAGCGGGTCATCGTGTAGAATGGCGACCCTATTTTCCCAGTCCGGCAGACGGGTTAGCAGACCATCAGCCACTGCATAAACCAGCACCCTGTTTGTCGGCCCCTGGCCGATGAAGTCCAGGCCATCCTCCTGCCAGGCTACTCCCAGGGCGTTGCGGCTGGGCAGCCGCCAGGGAGCCCCAGGGCAAGCATCTGGCCCGATAGAAGCACTCTCGGGCGAGCTACGAGGACGATAGACGTAGGTATCGGCCACCCTATCGGCCAGCATGTAGCTGCGCTCCAGGGCCGATAACATTTCTGCTGTCCAGCGCTCTTCGTGTAGCGCCGCAAACGCGGGGTGATAGTAAACCAGTACCAGTGGAAATTCCTGGTTGCGGATACCTTCAACGAAAGCAGTCTGATCCCACCGGCCGGCCCTGGCCAACTGCGTCATTTCAAAAGGCTGGATGTAGAGTGGCCGGTCCTGCAACGTGATCAGCCCCATGTATTCATCAGCCAGGACAGTGCCCTCTGTTCTGGCAACCAGCCGGTCCAGGTCGCCAATCGCCCCCTCCCTGCCCAGTCGGGTCGCCAGCGAGGAGTCCACGTGGTTCTCTAAAGTCGTCTCCATCAGCCGTCCTGTTTGCAAGGCCAGCAGCACCAGGATAACGGCACGAAGCCAGGTGTAGCGACGCGACCAGGCGACAAAGGCCCCTGTCACCAGGCTCAAGGCGGCCGACAGTTCCAGGAAATAATTGACATTAGAACCTATCTTGCCGATGGTCAGGGCTGACAGGAAGGAGCCGATCAAATAGGGTACCAGGAGCGACCAGGCGGGCCACCGGCCCGGAGCCAGGACGAGAAAGGCGCCGGCCATGACCAGCAAGATAGGCGTTGCCTTCAGCAATTGCCGCAGATTCCAGGCCAATCGCTCCAGGCCGAATTCATTCACGTTGGCCGTCACGATATGAAAGAAAAAACCGCCTCGGGTAAGGATATTTAATGCCAGAAAGAGGATCAGGGCCAATCCACTGGTTAAGGCGGCTAACTCCAGGGCGCGTCGCCGATCATGCGTCCACGACCAGGCAAAGGTGGCCAGGGGCGCGGCCAGGGCGTAAGACTGGCGGGTGTAAATGGCCGCCACCAACAGCAGCGCCGCCCAAACCATCTTGCGCCTGTCGGCCGGCCAGCGGGCCAGGAGATACAGGGCGGCCGTACTCAAAGCCAGGGCCAGCAAGTCAATCCGTAGCAGGCTGGACCAGTGGGTCACGTACGGGATAGCCAGGAAGATCAGGCCGGTGGCCAGGGCGGCTTTCCGGTCCTTCGTCTGGCCGTCAATCGTCAGGGCCAGGAACCTCGCCGTGGCCAGGGCGCACAGGATCGAAATGACCCGGCCGGCCAGGAAGGATGGCCCAAACAGCCCCACGATGGGCGCCAGCGCCAGGACGTACAGGGGCGGATAATTGGCAATGGTGTAAGGTGGTGAAGAGATGTCCGGGCGATAGATATTTTGCCCGGCCGCCAGGCGCATGGCCTGGTCAACCAGGGGGGCTTCGCCATAGTCCAGGGGATAGGGGTAAAAGACAGAAACGGCCGTGTAGATCAAAAAGATTAGCGCGGCGGCCGAGAGGAAAAACAGGAGCATAATCGTGGCCCCGTCATTAACGAGCGACCCAAGAAAGGCGAGTTGTTGCTTCAGCCTGTCCTCCTCACTAATCCCTTCGCGGGTTTCTCACTTGTTAGTGACTTTGGTCGCTCAGCGTGCTCCAAAGATATACGTGTCCAGGAACGCATTGCGGAATTTGCCGTGCGGATCATAGTGGCGAAGCAGTTGTTGAAAGTCTGGCAGCCTCTCGTAGAGGGATTGTAGTCGTGTTGGTGGCATCGTAAACAGCTTTCCCCAATGGGGGCGGGCCTGGAAAGGCGCGAGTTGTTCTTCGATCATCGGTAGTAGTTTCCTGACCGCAGGCCACTTCTTCTGCCACGTAAAGTGGATAGAGACGGATGCCTGCCGGTAGCAAGGGCTCATCCACAGGTTGTCAGCGGCGATAGTGCGCACCTCCGAAATCTGAAGGAGTGGAGTCACCTGTTCCCGTAATCGCTCAATCGCCCGAATTGCCGCCAATGCGTGCTGGCGGGGCACAAAGTACTCGGTTTGCAACTCCTCGCCACTGCTTGGCGTGTACTCCATGCGGAAGTGCGGCAATCGTTCGTGCCAGGGGCCGTGGCTGCCCATCTGTTCGGTGCAATTTACCGCTGAAAGCTCTGCGATTGGGTGTCGCTGGCTTGTTGCAAGCGTCGCCTCGAACAGCTCAGGTTCTGGCTCGAAAGAAGCGCCGGCCGTGACGCAGCGCTTAAACCAGACCTGGTTGAACCGCGCGCTTCGCCAGTCGGTGAATAGGCTGACGCTGTAGGCGCTGGATACAATGTCATCGAAGTGGTCTTCCAGTTGCGCCAGGGGCAGGTTTTCGTAAACATCCTGTCTCATATCAAACGTCGGAATGATGTCGAGCGTGAGTTTCGTGACCACCCCAAGCCCACCAAGCCCGACGACCGCCCCCTGGAACTGTTCGCCGTGTTCTTCGCGGGATAAAACGACCACCTCACCGTCAGCCGTAACCGTTTCCATTGCCGATACGGCCGTCGCCAGGTTGCCATTACTGTCACCCGAGCCGTGTGTTGCCGTTACACAGGCGCCGGCGACGGAAATATGTGGTAACGAGGCCAGGTTGGGCAGCGCATAGCCTTCGCGGTGAAGTTGCTGGCAAAGCTGACCATACCTGACCCCACCCTCAACCGTCACAGTCTGGCGTTTGCGGTCTAAGGCCACCACCTGATCGAAATGCTCAAGTGAGATGAGATCCTCAGGAGAGTCGGCGATGCCATTGAATGAATGGCGGGTGCCGAGCACCTTCAGCTTGCGGCCACGGCTTACCAGTTCTTGTACCTGCTCGGCCGTTTCGGGATAATGCAATCTGGCGGCACTATATGTGTAATTGCCGGCCCAATTTCTTTGATTCTCAATCATCTTCGTACATAAGCCGGCTGCAAAATTCGGCCGGTGTTGCCTCGGCTTGCCTCAAAGCAGCTATCGCAGGTGGTAGACATGAGCCTCATAGGGCCGGAGCGTCAGGTGGCGGACGTCCTTGTTTGGCAAAAGCGGCCGTATAAGCCGCACGAATGTCTCGGTGCAAAGGGATGTTTTCGAGGTAGGTCTGGCGGAAGGGGGTGTCGGCCGGGATGAGATCATGTTTGCGCATCATTTCGTCGTAGGCCTGCTGTAAAAATTCGGCTGCTTCCCTGTCCCGGCCGTTGATGGCTAATGTCTGGCTATGGCGAAACAAAATCTCCTCACTGACGCACTCGATAAGCTGGACAAACCCGACCGAGCGAAAGAGGTCCAAGGCCGCCTGCGACATTTGGAGGGCCTGTTCACGATGCACCTGGCGTTCGGCTTCGTCGGCCCCGGCTGTGCCGGGGTACCCGGCCAGCCCTAAATGGGCGGCGGCCGCCTGGCAGGCGGCCGCCATCTCAAACTGCACGGAAGCCAGCACATTACCGGCTACCAGTTGGCCGGCCTCGGCCGCCAATTCGAGGGCCAGACGCAGGTGATCTTCGTCGTGCAGGGTATTGTAGACAATAGCTGAAACCAAGCGAAAACCCCCACCCAGTATATCGCTAATATCCTGTTCTCGAATTTGGGAGGCTTGTTCAAGGGCCGCCAATGCCTCGGCCTGTTTGCCCTGCAAGGCCCGAATGTGAGCAATACGCAACAGGGCATCCGCTGCCCCGGTGGGGTGTTCCCGCATGCGTTTGCCTTGTTCTGCCAGCGCCAATCCGCCGTTAAAGTCGCCCAGGTAGATGCCTTGAGTCTGACCACAACGCACTGCGGCGTTCCCCTCGGCCTCGCGATAGCCAATCTGGCGGCTGATAGCCAGCGCTTTCTGCAGGTATTCTACCAGCAGCCGATAGTAGTCACCCTGGCGCTCGGCCCCGAGGCGGAGCTGGTCAAGCAAATGCACTTCAGTGATCCGGTCGTCCAACGCCCGGCAAATAGGCAGGGCTGCTTCAAGGTAGGCCATTCCCTTGTCCGCTTGGTTACTCCAATTGTAAGCTGTCCCTAACTGCGTCAGGATAAGAACTTGATAACGCTGGTCGTTCAGTTGCCGGGCCAGCTCAAGGGCGTATTCTCCGGCCTCCTGCCAGGAACTATCATGGAGGAAGTGGCGCTGGATGCTGATGATGCGCAGGCACTGCATTTCACGGTGGCGGTCAGGCAGTTGTTGCGCCAGGGTCAGGGCCTGTTCGGCCGTTGCCAATCCGGCATTGAGTTCTTCGTGGCTGGTCCAATTCTGGACGCCCGGCTGATGCAGCAAGGCATCAATCAACCAGGCCGGATCGTCAGCCATTTGCTGCGCTAACGGCAGCAAAGCCTGGGCATCCGCCCGTGCTGCCGCGAAATCCCCGATCAAATGGAAGACGGCCGCCCGCTCATCCAGCACCTCGAAGCGCTGGGTGTAGATGATATAGAGCCGATGCGGGTCATCTGTCTCCGCTTCCATCTGTTCCAGTACTTCAAGGGCGCGGGTGTAAAGTTCCAGCGCCTCTGTATTAGCATAGATACGGGCCGCCTGTTGGGCTGCCAGCAGGGTATAAAATAGCTCTTTACCCGGTTCCTCAGCCCGGCGATAGTGGTAAGCCAGCAAACCGACATGTTGCATTGGCACGAGCTGATCAAACTGTTGCTCCAAAATTTCAGCCACCTGGCGATGCTGGCCGACTCGCTGGTGGCTGAGGATGCTGGCGTAAGCGGTGTCGCGCATGAGTTTGGACTTGAAGGCGTATTCCATGCCCAAATGGGCTACCTGACCCCGTTCGAGGATTAACTGCGCCCGTTGTAGAGCGGTCAGGTGTTGTTGGAGTCCGGGATCATCGCCGAGGAGCGCTGACAACACATTTGACCAGAAGGTGGAACCGACGACGGCTGCCATCTGCAATATCCGTCTCTCGCCTGCCGAGAGGCTATCTATGCGCTCCAGCAGCAGACTCTGCAGCGTACCGGGCAACTCAATCGAAGCTACCGCTCGTGTGGCCCTCCATTGGCCGGTGTGCGTATCCTGCACCAGGGCTTCCTGTTCAATCAGGGTATGGATCAACTCCTCAATGTAGTAGGGGTTGCCTTCGGCCTGGTTGAGGATAAGGGCGCGCGTCGTCTCCGGCAGCACGTTGGGTCCAATCAAGTGGTCAATCATCTCACCGCTTTGCGCTTCCGTCAGGGGCGATAGGGTCAAAATGCTGAGCCGGTGCGGATACTCTGTCTCAACCCGCTGGCGAAAATGCCAGACGGCCGAGGTGCGTTCCGGCCGGTAGAGGAACAGCCACAGCAGTGGCTCGTAGTCGCATAGGGGCAGGCAATATTCTAATAAATTTAGGGAGGTAACATCTGCCCAGTGGACATCATTGAAGACCAACACCAGCGGGCCTTGCCGGGTCATGGCCGCGACCCAGGCTTGAATCGTGCAATAAAACTGTTGGCGCAGCCCACCGGCGTCCAGGTGGCGAACCCGCTCGGCGTAAGGCTCTTCTAACGGTAGCGCTAAAAAAGTGGCCAGATAGGGATAGTAATCAGCCAGACCATCGCCCCATAACGCTTCAGTCTGGCGGTAAAGCCGGTCACGCCTTTCGGTTTCCGGCTCTCCGCCACGCAGGTCCAGCCAATTGTGGAGCAGGTCCAGCCACATAGAGTAGGGGGTTGCCTGGTTGTAGGAACGGCATCGCCCTTGTAGCCAGGCCAACGAAGACAAAGGCGTAACAGGCCCATCGCTTTCGTGGTCGTGCGCTTCGTTTAGGAGGACGTAATCGCGGATAATATGCTGGCGCACGTCGTTGACCAGAAGCGACTTTCCGAGCCCCTCCTCACCCGTTACCATGACAATGCCGCCCCGGCCGGCGTCCAGGTCGTGGAGCCTGCTTTCAAGAAGCTGGAATTCAGCCTCCCGCCCTATCAATGGGGTTGCCAATCTATCGGCGCCTAAGCGAGGCGGCCCAGCCGCGCTGGCCAGGTAAGCCAGGGGGCGGTAGACCCGGACAGACTGGCTTAGCCCCTTGAGCCTGATCTCGCCCAAAGACTGCCACTCAAATTGGGTTGAAACGAGACGATAGGTGTTTTCGCTGACCAGGACGGTACCAGGCTCGGCCGCCGCCTCCAGGCGCGCAGCCAGGGCCACTGCCTCCCCCATAACTGTGTTTTCCCGGTACAGCCGGCTGTCGCCAATAGTGGCGACGATCACCTCACCGGTGTTGACACCCACGCGCACTTGAAGATTGATACCTCTATTTCCAGCTAACTGGCTGGCTTCGGATTTTAAGGCCTCTTGAATTCGTAAGGCCGATAAGACGGCTCTTTCCGGGTCGTCTTTGTGGGCCGACCCGGCCCCAAAGAAAGCCAACAGGCCGTCGCCACGAAACTGGTCCACATGCCCGCCAAAACGGTAGACCTCTACTTCCAGGATTTGCAGCACGCGGTGCATCATGGCCACCCAGGCTTCGGTCCCTATTTGTTCCAGGAGGTTGGTGGAGCCGAATACGTCGGCGAGGAGAACCGTCGCCTGGCGGCGTTCGCCTTCTAGCGGTATCGGAGCGGATTCCGGCGAAGACGAAAGTTCGCCAGCCGGCAAAACCTCTACCGGGCTTGCAGCTTGCGGCGGTTGTGGCGGCGCCGGCTCCTGGGGGAGCGGGGCGCCACACATGCCGCAGAAGCGATAATCAGGCGGATTGGCAAAGTTGCAGGCCGGGCAGACCCGCTTCAGGCGCGTGCCGCAGCGGCCGCAAAACCGCATTTCAAGCGGACTCTCAAAGCCGCAATTTGGACATAACATAGTCTGGAGAGGCGCTGCCGGCTGAGCCCAATGGTTATGAAAGCAGGGCGCGCCGCACCACCGATCACGCCCTGCATTACCATCCCAGGTGCGACGCACGATTAGCCAGTGCGTCGCCCGTTACTATAAAACGTTTAATGCCCTGCGGAATCGTCTAGCCAGCTCCTGGGCAACCACGACGCCCATATCGGCGTCTTCTTTCATGGTCGAGATAAAGTCCCACCGGGTGAGGGCCAGGCACTGGCTATTCTCCTTGGCTATGACCGAAGCTGTCCGCACCCCATCATCTAACAAGGATAACTCGCCAAAAAAGTCCGTGGGCCCAAAATTGTTGACGACAGCCCTGGTTCCATCAGTGCGCTCACGAATCGCCTCGACCTTTCCGGAGACGATGACGAACATCCCTTCTCCCCCCTGGCCCTGGACGACAATAGCCTCGCCGGCCTGGTATTCGCGGGGCACAAATCGCCTGGCCAGCTTCTCAAGCTGGCGCCCATTCAAGCCATAGAACAGGGGGACGGTTGTCAAAAATTCGGCTATTTCCTTTGGATCGCGCATCATGTTCCTCCGTTTCTAAAAACCATTTGCACGAGCGACTGTACCAAGCCACCGCGCGCTTGGTTTAATGGTTCGCTCTTGTGTTTCTTTATCAACGGCAATTAAGCCGAAAGTCGGCCGGTAGCCCAACATCCATTCAAAATTGTCGAACGCAGACCAGGCAAAATAGCCGCGCACGTTCAGGCCATCACGCAGGCAACCGGCTACGCTTTGCAAAGCCCGTTGGTAGTATTCCAGGCGGCGGGTATCATCGGCCGTACCGATGCCGTTTTCGGTGACGATCAGGGGGACACCAGCCACTTCGTGGGCGCGGCGCAGGGTGGCGCCAATTGCTTCCGGCCAGAATTCATAGCCCATCTGGGTGAGTTCTACGCCTTCTTCAGGATCGAGACGGCCGTCTGGCCCAAAACGCTCCCTCGAATAGGTCTGGACGCCGACAAAGTCATCCTGGTGGGTGGCTTCCAGATAGAGATCTTGCAATTCGTGCTGCATTTGATCGCGTGCTGCTTCGCCGCCGCTAATGGCTTGCATATCTTGCATGGCAATTGTCAGGCCAACGGGGAGATCCGGCCGTTCAGCTTTGATGGCCTCTCTGGCCTGACGGTGGGCGGCTAAGATAACCTCGCGTCCTTGTGGCGTTCCAGTGAAAAAAAAAGGGGCTAATTGTTCTGGCGTGGTCTGGAAGGCTCGAGCAGCTTGCTCCACGAAATTGGCTGTATCTATCCCTTCGCCAGAATCGGAAGACATCCATAACAAGGCTACCATGCGGGGGATGTTGGCCTCGTTGATAGTACAGGCGACTTCGATGAGGTCGCCGAGGTATTGGGTGGTTTTTTGGCAGTAGCGAGCAAATTTCTCGGCCGTTTCCATCTTGCCCCAAGCGCCCTGACCAATAAGCCAGCGCGGGGAGGTAAAGTGATGGTAGGTCACCACTGGTTTGAGGCCATAGTGGTGGCAAGTTTCTAGCATGCGCCGGTAGTGAGTCAGAGCAGCCAGAGAGAAATGACCCTCTTCCGGCTCAACGCGCGCCCATTCAATAGAAAAGCGGTAGCTGTTAAAGCCCAATTCAGCCAGCATGGCGATATCTTCCGGGTAGCGGTGGTAATGATCAATGGCGTCGCCTGATGGCTCGACAAAGATTGTGCCCGGTAAATGCTCAAGCACCCAGAAGTCACTGTTGATATTATTGCCTTCAACTTGATGAGCCGCTGTGGCTGTTCCCCACAAAAACTCCTTTGGAAATGTCACATCTGTTTTCATCCTGTTCTCCCCTGTGGCCAACAGTGAGCTATGTAAATCTCAAAGGGAGCGATTGCCAACTGGGACGGGTCATCGCCGCTGCCTTGGCGTGTCTGGTTAGAATAGAGAGGGCGAAGGTTATCCGTATCCAGGTCGAAACTTAGCCTATGAGAGTGGCCGGACATATTCAACACCACCAGGCAACTTTGTCCCTCTGTCTGACGCAGGAAGGCCAGGTAATCTACGGCCGTTTCATGCAACGGTTGGTAGTCACCGGCTATCAACGCCGGGGTCTGCCGGCGCAGGCGCAGCAGGCGGCGGTAAAAGTTGAGCAAGGAAGCAGGATCGTCCAACTGGTCGGCCAGGTTTATCCCCTGGGCATAATTGGGGTTCACCGGTAACCAGGTTTGCACGCCGGCTGGGCTGAAACCGGCGTTGGCGGCGTTCGCCCATTGCATCGGCGTACGGCACTTATCCCGGCCGGAGTTGTTAGTGATGGCCAACGCCTCGGCTGCAGGAACGCCAAATTCGGTTGTCGCCACCCGGTACATCCAGACAGCCAGGTTGTCCCGAAACTGCCCGATTTCCGCCAGGGCCCAATCGCTCATACCGATTTCCTCGCCGTTGTAAAGGAACGGCGTGCCCGGCAGGGCCAGCATGAGGGCCAGATGGAGCCGGGCCAGGGCCTCGTTGTTTTGACCATCGCCGTAACGGCTGTAAAGGCGCGGCGAATCGTGATTGCCCAGCGTATTACACGGCCAGGCCCCGGGTGGCAGCGCCGCCAGCCGTTCTTGTTGGTTGGCCCGTACCCAGGCGGGTGTGAGCCTCGGCGTACGCATCAAGGGGAAATTGAAAACCAGATGCAGCTCATTCTGGCCATCGCCGTAATAGCTAATTTCGTCCGTTTCTCCTACCAGGACGCGGTCATCATATTCGTCCGCAAGCGCCCGCAGTTCTTGCATCAATTCGTGAACGCCAGGCCGGTCTATTTGTTGTTGGAACACCCGTCGCCATTGTTCGGCCAGATAGGCGGCCGTTTCTTTATCGGGTACCTCGGACTGAGCAGCCTGCGATGCGCGGAACAACTCGCGCTGGGTCAGCGCGGCCGTGTGGTCAGTCAGGGCCGGATCTTCAAAAATTGTGCCGATAGCATCGAGCCGGAAGCCGTCCACACCCAAATCTAACCAAAAGCGCGCGGCGTCAAACATTGCCTGCTTTACCTGAGGATTACGCCAGTTCAGATCGGGCTGCTCCTTAAAAAAGAAATGGTAGTAATACTGATCGGTGGCCGGGTCGTATTCCCAGGCCGAGTCGCTGAAGACGGCGTGCCAGTTGTTAGGTGGGCCACCCTGGCGGCCGTCCTGCCACACGTACCAGTCACGCCTGGCGTTGTCGCGGCTAGAACGGGATTCCTGGAACCAGGTGTGCTGGTCAGAGGTGTGGTTCAACACCAGGTCGAGGATGACGCGGATGCCACGCCGGTGGGCGCCCTCTAAAAACTCTTTGAAGTCGTCCAGCGTGCCATATTCCGGGGCGACGCCCGTATAATCGGCTATATCGTAACCGCAATCGAACTGGGGCGATGGATAAAATGGGGAAAGCCAGAGAGCGTCTATACCCAGCTCTTGCAGGTAGTCCAGACGGGCGATCATCCCCTGGAAATCGCCAATACCATCGCCATTGCCATCGGCAAAGCTGCGCGGATATATCTGGTAAAAGACGGCCGTCTGCCACCACGCCAGTTTTTTCATCAAAGCTCCTCCAAAGGTTACTGTTCCAGCCAGACCATATCCCAGTAGTGGAGACGGGGTATCGTACTCTCTTCCTCTCTGGATGCGTTTTACACCAGTTCATGGCGCGCTGCATGCTTTTATGAGCCGCGTATCGTACTCTCTCCCTCTCTGGGTGCGTTTTACACCCCCTACACGCCGCGCAGCTCTAATACCTCCGAAAAATGGCAGGCCGCATAGTGATTAGGCTTGATCTCCCGGAACGCGGGCACTTCGGTTTTGCAGCGCTCCTGAACATAGCGGCAGCGGGTATGGAACAGGCAGCCGGGCGGTGGATTGGATGGGTCAGCCACGTCACCCTGCATCAGGATGCGCTCCCGCTTGCGCGTAGGATCAGGCTTGGGTACGGCCGACATGAGGGCTTCAGTGTAGGGGTGCTGTGGATGCTGATACAACTCGTTGGCGTCGGCCATCTCCATAATCTTACCCACGTACATGACAGCCACACGGTCAGAGATATGCTGGACAACGCTCAAGTCGTGGGCGACGAAGATGTAAGAGAGGTTAAGGTCGCGCTGCAGGTCCTTGAGTAGATTCAAGGTCTGGGCCTGCACCGATACGTCCAGCGCCGAGACAGGCTCATCACAAATGATGAGCTGGGGGTTTAAAGCCAGCGAGCGAGCAATGCCAATCCGCTGCCGCTGTCCACCGGAAAATTCGTGCGGGTAGCGGCGGATGTGCTCCGGCCGCATCCCGACGCGCTCCAGCAGTTGAATGACGAACTCCTCCGTGTTCGGCCCCATTTTCCCATGAATCGCCAGTGGCTCGGTGATGATGTCGTAGACGCTCATGCGGGGGTTAAGCGAATTAACCGGGTCCTGGAAAATCATGGAGATGTCCTGGCGCACCAACTTCAACTGTTCCTTGTCCAGCTCCATGATATTGATCAGTTCCGGCTTCTTACCGCCCGATAACCGGCGTGAACGGAAAAGTACCTGGCCGTCCGTCGGCTCAATCAGGCGCAATGCCGAGCGGCCGGCAGTCGTTTTGCCACAGCCACTTTCGCCCACCAGCCCTAACGCCTCGCCGTTGCGGACATAGAAATTGATATCATCCACGGCCTTGACGTATCCGACCGTCCGTCGCATCAAGCCGGCCGTGATTGGGAAATATTTCTTTAACCCCGTGACTTCGAGTAAGATATCCTCGTTTTGTTGTCCGTTTTCGACCATAGTTACCCCTTCCTTATTTAATCTCCTGCGGCCTTTATGGCTTGCGCTTCGGCCGTATCTGGCCAACTTGCGTCGTATAACAAACAACGTACCCAGCGATCCTCGCCTATCTGCCCAAACTTCGGGGGAATCCGGTCACATTTTCCTGGCATGAACTCTGGACAACGGGGGTGAAAAACGCAAGCGGAGGGCAGGTTAAAGGGGCTAGGCACCATGCCTTTAATGGTGGCTAACTCCTCCTCGCTTTTCTCGCCCACGTGGGGAATCGAGGCCAGTAAAGCGCGGGTGTAGGGGTGCTTGGGGTCCTGGAATAGATCAACGGTTTTCGCTTTCTCCACCTCTTTACCCATATACATGACCACGATCTCATCGGCCATCTCGGCGACCACACCCAGATTGTGGGTAATGAACAGGATGGCCATATGGACTGTTTCCTGCAGTTCGCGCATGAGATCCAGGATTTGGGCCTCGATAGAGACGTCCAGGGCCGTCGTCGGCTCATCGGCAATCAACAAATCGGGGTGGGTGGAAAGGGCCACGGCGATCATGACCCGCTGCCGCTGCCCGCCGCTCAACTGGTGCGGATAACTGTCTACTCGTTGTTCTGGCCTGGGAATCCCCACCCGGCGCAGCATATCAACGGCAATTTCCTTCGCTTCCGCATCGGTCACATCGCGCTTTTTCTGGATGTTGCGGGTCATTGTATCGCCAATCGTCTCGCCGGGTATGAAGCGGTGCAAATGGACCGCTTCCAAAATGTGGAAACCGGCCGTATAGACAGGGGTCAGGGAACTCATCGGCTCCTGGAAGATCATGGCAATGTGCCCACCACGGATCTTACGAATCTCATCCCCATCTGGGTCCAACTGGTCTATACGCACCTCCTCCACCATGGTACTTTGACCATCTTCAGCCATTTTACGGTGGAAGATAATCTCCCCCGTCATCTTACCATTCCTGGGCACCATATTCATGATGGCTTTGGCGGTCATAGATTTGCCGCAGCCACTTTCACCAATGACACCGACCGTCTGGCCACGGTTGATCTCGACATTGAACCCATCCACCGCCTTCACGACGCCATCGCGCACATCGAAATGAATCCTGAGATCCTTCACTTCTACAAGTGGCTCACTCTTTTCCATAACAAAATCCTCCATCTCTCGTCGAACGATTTTGTAAATCGTTTTACATTAACGGCCGCTATAGGGATCCATCGCGTCACGCAGACCATCCCCGAGCATGTTGAAGGCCAGGACAGCCACAATAATAAAGGGCACGATCAGCAGCAGGTGTGGCGCAAAGCGAATAGCCCGGAGAGTGCCACCTTCATTCAACAGCACACCCCAACTTACCACCGGCGCTTGCAGGCCCAGACCCAGGAAACTCAAGGCCGTTTCCAACAGAATCATTCCGGGAATAGCCAGGGTGCTGATGACGATGACGTGGCTCATGGTGCTGGGAATGAGGTGGCGGAAGATGATACGCCGGTCGCTGGCGCCAAAGCTTTGAGCCGCCAGGACGTATTGGTTCTCCCGGCCGGAGAGGACCAGGCTACGTACCTGCCGGGCCAGGCCACCCCAACTGATAAAAGCCAGCAGGAAGGTAATCATGAAAAAGGTCCGGGTGTGCGGCCAGTCTACAGGGATGGCCGCGGCCAGGGCCAAAAAGAGGGGTTCGCGTGGAAAAGCGGTCAAAAACTCGGTCGTCCGTTGGATGATCGTATCCACCACGCCACCATAATAGCCGGAAACGGCGCCCAGGACCGTTCCTAAAAAGAGGGTCATGCTCACTCCTACCAGGCCGATGGTCAGCGAGATACGGCCGCCATGAATGATGCGCGAGAAGAAGTCGCGTCCCAGGCGATCCGTGCCCATCATAAAAATGTTGGCCTCGGAGTCGTTCGGGTCGGTGCCAAACAGGTGGCGCTTCATGGGAATTAAACCTAATAACTTGTATTCTTCGGCCGGCACAAGAAAGTGGATGGGGTATTGTTTGGTGGTGTCTATGGTAAACGTCCGGGTGCGGGTGGCCTGGTCTATCTCCCCCTCCAGCCCATAGACAAAGGGCCGGAGATGGAAATTGCCTTCGGCGTCAAAAAAGTGCGGCCGGGTCAGCGGGGCTTCCAGAAACGGCGACTCTCGCGCCGCCGAGTAGGGAGCAAAAAATTCAGGAAAGACCACGCAGACCAGGTAAAATGTTAGAATCAAAATACCGCCGACGATAGCCAGGCGGTTCTTTCTGAACTTCCACCAGACTAGGCTCCAATAACTCTGGCTGATTTGTTGCCGGCCCGGAGGCGGAGGCGTGGCCGGCTCTCCGGCGGCCAGAGCTTCGGCGGCAAACTGCTCCGGCGAAGCTTCGGGGCGCGCCTCGGTGGGCAGCGGTGGGGCAGCCAGGGGGTCCGGTGGGGCCAGCGGTTTAATGGCGCCTTCCTTCGCCGTCTCGACCTTCGTCTCGTACCCTTCCAGGATTTCCCGATCTTTGCCCTCGATGTCTACATCATCTAATTCGTCGTCTTTTTCATCGCTCATGGTGTTCACCTCATGCCAGGCATTCGCAATTTGTCCATATTGGTTACGAATGAATGCTTATTCCAGGCGGATGCGGGGGTCCACCCAGGCTAAAGCCAGGTCAGCCAGAATACTCCCGACCAGCAGCAGAAGGACGATAAAGACCAGCACCGTACCGGCCATAAACATATCCTGCCGCAACAGGGCATTGATGTACAGCGGGCCCATGGTCGGCAGATTGAGAACAATCTCCACCAGGGCATTGCCGCCGATAATAGATGGCAAGGCATCCGTACCCAGAATGACGATGAGCGGGTTGATGGCCATGCGCACCGCGTGCCGCCAGGTGACCGTTCTGTTTTTCAGACCACGGGCGCGGGCCGCCTCGACGAAGGGTTGGCCCAGGGTGTCCAGTAAATTGCCACGCATTATGCGCATCAGGCCGGCCGTACCGGTGACCCCGCCAATGATAGCCGGCACCCACAGATGCTTGAGCAGGTCTACTACCTTAGCCAGGCTCCACGGCGCATCTTGAAAATCCCGTGAAAAAAGCCCGACCACATCCTGGCCCAGTACGACAACGGCCACGTAGAGCACCAACAGGGCCAGCAAGAAACCGGGCATTCCCAGGCCCAGAAAGCTAAGCGTCGTCAGGAGCTGGTCCCCGAGCGAGTACTGGTTCACGGCCGAATAGACCCCCAGGGGAATGGCAATCAGCCAGACCACCGCAATAGTGGCTATGGTCAGAACCACCGTCAAGCCCAGGCGCTGGCCAAGTAGCTCGGCCACCGGGCGCTCGTATTGAAAGGACTCGCCAAAGTCCCCCTGGACAAAATTGCTGGCCCAAATCCAATATTGGGTAAGCAGAGGTTGGTCCAGGCCATAGCGCACCCGGTACTCCTCGACCCGCGCGTCGGCGCTGCGATCCCCTCGGGCTTGTAGTTCCGCTATCTTCTGGGTCAGGAAATCGCCCGGCGGCAATTGGATGATCAGGAAACTGACAAAAGAAACCAGCACCAGCATCACCACCGCATAGGTAATGCGCCGTATCAGGAAAGCAGCCATGATAACCTCCTGTAAGAACGTTTTGTAGGGGCGGTTTGCGAACCGCCCCTACAAACACGTCCTTAATTCAAACTACGGGCAACTGTCTTCGCCCTCATTGATCCAGAATTGTGAGGGATTCATATTGCCAGGACTGCCGGGCGCCCAGGGGCCGAGGATACCCGAGTCCGGCACGTTGCAGAAGTTATTCTGAATGACCACCGGCATGGGCTGGTCGCCGGCGGCGCCCAGGACGAAGGGGCCTTCCTCGATGTGAATGCGAATGGCCTCCCAGACGATTTCGTGCCGCCGGTTTACATCGGGTTCAGAGGCACCCTGGTCGTACAAAGCTTGCAGCCGGGCGGCCGGGCTACCTTCCTCCGGTTGCCAGCCTTCTTCGCCGCCGGTCTGGCGCCACCAGCCTTCCATTGGCCAGGCGCGTTCGTTACGCATCGGGAAGACCCAGTCTGGATAGGTCCAGAGGTCCACCTCGGAGGCGTGGCAGTTGCGCAGCATGTACAGGCCTTGCTTCTGGCGCAAGTCCCAATCCGGTTGCCCTATCAGGGGGTTGATGAGCACGTTGATACCGACCTCATTCAGGTCGCCAGCAAACGACTCGGTGGAGTTTTCCGATACCTGCTGACCACCCCAGTCGCCCAGGTCCAGAATGAGTTGGAACGGTTCACCGCTAGGCAGGTCGCGCCAGCCATCGCCGTCGGCATCTACCATACCGGCCGCATCCAGCAACTCGTTGGCTTTGTCGGGATCGTACTCAGTGTAGGCTTGTTGCCATTCCTCGAAGACTGCCTTCCCCTCCGGACTGGCGAAGTGCCACGACTGCGGGCTAATCGTTGACTGTTGGGCCGTGCCGATGCCGCCCCAGGCCACGTCAATAAGCCGCTGCCGGTTCATAGCATGAGAGATGCCCTGGCGGAAATTCTTGTCCCGCAACAGATCACCGATTTCCTGGTCTACTTCGGTAGCATCCTCCTTCGTGCCTGGATAGTTCTGGTTAATCAGCCAGCAAGGCCAGCCACCAGCGCCGTTCATCCAGCCCGTCGCCAGATGGTAGCCGCCGGCCTCGGCCTGTTCGGCCAGGAACGGGATGGTGTTGGGGTCGTCACTGCCACGGAAGGAAGTGTATTTGCCCTGCGAAAGTTCCAACAGGCGCACTTCGGGATCCGGGATAATAGACACGTCCAGGCGGTCAATGTAGGGTAGTTGGTTGCCTTCCGTGTCTACCTTCCAGTAATACGGGTTGCGGACAAAGACCGTGCGCGCGCCCGCTTCGAACGATTCGACGTGCCAGGCAAAGAGACTAGGATAGTCGGGGTTCTGCCACCATTTGTCCATGGCTTCCAGTTCTTCAAAGGTGGCGTCGGGGTTATAGGTGGGATGGAACTGCTCCAGGTAGTGCCTCGGTTTCATCAGCGGTTCCCATTCCCAGAAGCCCTGGGCGATGATGTAAGGCGTCACCCACTGCGGCGTGTCCCACTTCATGACCATGGTGTAATCGTCGGGGAAGGTCACCTCCATGGGTGTGCCGTCGGAATTAAAGCCCCACCAGGGGACCTGGATGACCTTGTAGTCCTCGTTCACGGCCAGGTCTTCCCACCAGAACCTCATATCTTCCATGGTAAACGGCTCGCCATCAGACCACCGGACTCCCTCGCGGAAGTGCATGGTAAATTCGGTCCCGTCGTCTGACCATTCGAACCCCTTGGCCAGGCCGGGCTCGTAACCGGTGTAATCCGGTTTCCAGCGGATGGGCGGATCGTACAGCTTCATCTTGATGTTGCCGAGACCGGCGCCATCCCCGGTGACGGCAAACCAGGTGCCGCCGTATTCACCAATGACGCCGCCGACCGGTTCAACAACCTGAACGTCCACAGGCAGGCGCTCTTCCACCGGCGGCAGATCCATGTCGTCGAGCATGGGCGCCTGGTGGAACTCGGCGATTTCCACCGCCTCTTCCTCGGTCTCCGATTCACCAGCTTCAATGGCTCCGCCGGTGTTTTCGTTTGCGGCTTCCTCTTCTTCGGCCGGCGGGGCTTCGGTCGCCGCTGGCGTCGCATCCTGATCGCCGCTACTACAGGCAACAATCAGGAGCAGCGCCAAAATCAGACACAGTAGACTAAACCAAGACCTTTTCATGAGTTTCTCCTCCAAAACAAGGCAAAAATGTTGCCAACAGTTAGACAGTATTTCTTCAAGAAATCATCTTGCGTTATGAATGTCGGGTATCACCTCCTTTGGGTCGAATCTCCACGCTCTATTGCTAACCACACCACTGGAGTTAAAATGCCAGACGGCACACTTCCTGAGTACGAGAGATGTGAGCCTGCCAGCTCTTTTTAGCTAACTCGACTCTCGGATAACCAACTTTGGTTTTAACGAAATCCGCTGGCAATTTGATCACTGACGCAGACCACGGCCGAAGGGCGACGGTGGCCGGGCAAGGATAAGAAAGAGTGAATACCTCTAGCCCCTGTCTCGGCCGAATCGGCCCCGCGCACCACCCAGCCAGCGTCAAATGGCGTCTCGGCGGCTTGTAGCACGTCAAACCTCTTCCCTTAACTCCAGCTGAACACCCTGCCCGAACGTTCGCCCGAACGTTCGCCCTTAACTATGTTAACATTCGAAAAGGATGTCAAGGTATATTAACATCCCACAAGGATGGCAAAAGAGCCTGTCACGCCGCACCGCAGGAAGCTCGCACCACCAATTCTGTGGGCAGGAACTGGTGCAGCTTTCCCGGCTTTTCCTGGTTGATAAGCTGCAGGGCCAGTTGGCCAGTGTGCCAGCCTAATTCATAGGCCGGCAGGTGAACGGTCGTCAACTGTGGCTCAATGTAAAGGCCAATGGGAACATCGTCGAAGCCAACAATAGCTATATCCTGGGGAATGCGCTGGCCGCGTTCCTTTACCGCTCGCATTGCCCCAAAAGCAACGACGTCGCTGGCCACAAATACCGCCGTTGGTGGTTCGTTCAACTCTAACAAGCTGTTCATGCTCTGAAAGCCACTGTAGGCAGAAAAGTGCCCTTCTTGCACCAGCTTTTTGTCGAAAGGCAAGCCAGCCGCCATTAGCCCGTCACAGTAGCCGTCAAAACGTTCCTGGCTGGCAAGATAGCTGCGTGGCGCGTTGGTGATCAAGCCAATGCGTTGGTGTCCCAGGTTAATCAGGTGGGTGGTGGCTATTCGCGCGCCTTCAACATTATTGACGTCTACGCTGGGAATATCATAGCCGGGCAAATGGCCGGTGACGACGACCGGTAAGTTTTGCCGGTGGAGTGTTATCGCTTCCGGCTCATCCAGTTGGGGACCGGAAAGAATAATCGCGTCTACATGCCCTTCATAAATCAGGCTGGCATAGCTGTCTTCAGGATTATTGGGGTCAACCGGGCGGAAAAGAATATGATAGCCGCTGCTCTGCGTCACTGCATTGAGGCCGCGCAGTACTTCGGGCAGAAAGAGGTCGGCCGCAGCCCATTCCGGGCTCTGGTGCAAGACGTAAGCCAGCATATGGGTACGGCCGCTGACCAGGCGGCGGCCACTTGCGTTAGGATGATAGTTCAGCCGGGCGGCCGCGTCTAAAACCTTGCGCCGCGTTTCGGCTGGGATACTGGCGTTGGGGATATTGTTGAGAACCAGGGATACCGTTGTGCGTGAAACGCCAACCTCTTGGGCCACTGCGGCACTGGTAATCCGCTTCCTGGTCACGATCCTCTTCCTGATTCCGCCCCATTTGTTAACTAACACGTGTTAGTAACACGTGTTGGCAGTATAGTATAGGACCAATGGCCTGTCAAGGGAGCGAATTGCCTCGCGTGTGATTAAAAGTTGTGTACAGTAGGGAAATCGTGAAGAATAGTGGGCATGAATACGGACAAACAAACATGGCACGATAAATTCTTGGAAACAGAAACAAACCTTAGGAGCTGGCGGCAGGCAAAAGACGATGCATGACATCAATTCCTTTGACCGGCGCGGCGGCGGGCCATGAAAACGGCGGCGACCGCCAGCGCCACCAAGCCAACCCCCACCCAGATGACCCATGAGGAGGAGCCGGACTCTTCGGCTGCCGTTTCCGGCACGGCCGTTGGCTGAACATCCGGCGCTTCGGCCGTAGCCAGTGGTGCCGGCTCGGTGGCCGGTCCGGCCGTGGCCTCCTCCGTCGCTTGCGCGACCGGTTCGGCCGTCGGTTCGGCCATTACCGGGCTGTCGGCTTCGGCCAGGACGAAGACGGCTGTCGTCCGGCCCGGCACCGTGAAGGCGCCGCTGCCGGGGTCGAATGTTGCCGTCTGGACCACGGCATCGGCCGAGTTCTGCTGGACCGGGTGCAGCGCCAGCGGCAATCCGGCCAGGTCAGCCTGGGTAAAGCGCTGCTCCTCGTCGTTGGCGTTAATCAGGGCCACGATCAGGCCGTAATCCGGGTCCAGGTTCTCGCCAGTCAGGTCGGACAGGCTCAACACGATCAGGCCGGGGATTTGCTCCGGGCCAGTGTTATCGAAGGCCAGCCGCCGCTGGACGGCTTCGGCCGTTGGCAGCCGGAACAGCGACGAACTGCGCCGGATTTGCAGCATCTCCTGGAAGTGAGCGACCGCCTGCATGATGTCGTCGCGCCCTGGCGTCAACCCTTCAGCCCCCAACAGCGTCTCCATCACCGGCCACATGCCCTGGTTGTCGCCGGCCGGCGGCAGGCCCACGCCCCAGTTGTTCGTTTCGTAGCTGAAGTCCAGCCGGTTGAACCAGTCGCCGGAGTTGTAGCTGTTGCGGTCCAATGACTTGGAGCGCAGCATGTCGTCGCCGGCCTGGAAGAACGGCACACCCTGGCTGAGCAGGACAATGGCGTTGCCCAGGTTCTGCATCCGCACCCGGTCGGCCATCGTCGTGGCCAGCGGCGCTTTGTACTGGATGATGTCGAACAGCGTCTCGTTGTCGTGCTTGGAAATGTAGACAATGTTTTCCTGCGGGTCGCTGGTATAGGCGGCTGGCTGGCCGTTGTATTCAATCGCCAGGCCGCTGACGAGATCGCCCTCGGCGTTGACGAACTCGTAATCAGTCAGGTTACCGGCCAGGCCAACGCGGATCAGGTCGGCAAAGTGTAGCAGGCGGCTGAGCTGCGCTGCTTCCGAACCCTGATTAGTGTCGTTAGGATCGTAGTAAAAGCCGTTGATGAAACCCTGCTCTTGTTGGCCGCCAAATGGGCTGCCGCCCCGGGCCGCGTCGCGCAGCCGGTCGTTGAAGGTGCCGATGCCAGTACCGGCCATATTCTGTTGGGTGGCGTTGGCGCCGCGGGCGTTGTTGGCCACTTCCCCGAAATTCCACCCTTCGCCGTAAAGGTAGATGGCCGAGCCGTCCACGCCGTCCTCGGCTTCGGTCAGAGCTTGCAGCGCTGCTTGCAAGGCCAGCATATCGGCCTTCATGTGGTGGCCCATCAGGTCGAAGCGGAAGGCGTCCACCTTGTAGACGGTGGCCCAGATGACCGCCGAGTCAATCATCAGTTTGCGCATCATGTTGTGTTCGCTGGCCGTGTTCTGGCAGCAGGTGCTGGTCTCGACCCGGCCGCTGGCGTTCAGACGGTGGTAGTAGCCGGGTACGATGCGGTCGAGGACCGACCGGTCGTTTTGCCCGCTGGCGTTGGTGTGGTTATAGACCACGTCAATGACCACCCGCAGCCCGCTCTCGTTCAGCGCCTGCACCATCTGGCGAAACTCCAGGATGCGCGCCGGGCCGGCCGGGTCGGTGGCGTAACTGCCTTCGGGCACGCTGTAATGGTAGGGGTCGTAGCCCCAGTTAAAGCCGTCCTGGTCGCGGATCGCTCCGATCAGGGCTTGCTGCTGGTCCGAGTTGGGTGGGAAGGCGGCCAGTTCGGCCGGGTCAGGCTCCACCCGCGCGCCGGCATCTTCTTCAATCGTGGCGATGTCGAAGGTAGGCAGCAGGTGCAGGTGAGTGAGGCCGGCCTGGGCCAGGTTGCCCAGGTGTTGCATCCCGCTGGCTTCCGGGTGGGTAAAGGCCAGGTATTTGCCCCGGTGTTCTTCGGGCACGGTGGGGTCGTTGATGCTGAAATCGCGCACGTGCAGTTCGTAGATGACGATCTCTTCCGGCGCAGCCAGTGGCGGCTTTTCTAGCGTTTGCCAGCCGTCGGGCATCAGGCTGGGGTCGGCCAGGTCAACGATTTGGCTGCGCTGGCTGTTTGCTGAGAGGCTAAACGAGTAGGGGTCGGTGACCAGGTTATGCTCGACAGCCCCTGTCGAAGGCACGAACACTTCAACCTCATAGAGGTAATATTTGCCGTTCCACGCCGGCTCGCCAGTGATGCTCCAGACGCCGGTTTGCGGGTCAATGCGCATGCCCGTTGTCTGGCTGTCCGTGCCCGGATCGGCATCGTCGAATAAATGCAGCGTCACGGTGCGAGCCGTGGGCGCCCACACGCGCAATGTTGGCGCGACGTTCCCGGCGCCATCGTCCTCAAAGGTGACGCCGAGTGGCCCGCCGTAGGTGTAGAGGTCGTCCAGTACACCGGGTATCTGCAGGCCGGTCGCATCCAGCAGCTCGCCGGCTTCGTTGCTGGCCGAGACGGCGATTTGCCCCTTCAGGGCGATGCGCGCCTGGCCCAAATCCTCCGGGCTGATAGTGAGGGCGGCAAGGTTACTGAGGTGGGGGAACCGGGCCAGCACGTCGTTGCCCAGGCCAGCTTCGTCGTAAGTGAGCAGGAGGCTCTCGCCACCGGTAACGCCCTCTAAGCCAAGGTTAAGGCTGCCGCCGGCCGGAGTGTAATGCAACCGGTAGGTATTGCCGGGCGCATGGTCAATATCCCAGGCGATGGTCAGGGCCGTTACCCAGTGCGCTTGCTGCTGCTTGATATTGCCCTGGGCGGCGCCACCCTCACCCAGGGCGCCGATGGTCAGGAAATGAGAGGCGGAATCGTAGTTGAAAATCATCGGCGTGTTGTCGGCCGGAACGCTGAAGGGAATGTTGGCCCCATCTCGCGCCCCGTCCGCCCCGTAGTTCTCGTCCCAGCTCTGGTTAATGGCGACTTTGGCTTCGTAGGCGCCGGCGGGAATAGCGGTTGTGAGAAAGGTGAAAGTGCCGTCGCCGTCCGGGTCTTGCAACCAGGAGCGCAGGCAATCGGGTTGCCAGTCGCCCGGACAGCCAATGGCGGCCTGGAAATCACCGGGGACGTTGGCGATCAGGTTGTTGACGCTGTCGGCCACCCAGCCGGTGTCGTGATCGAAGAAGAAGGTGACCGTGGTATCTTCGGCCAGCGACAGGGGAATGTTGGGGCCACCTGGTTCGGCGTTCAGACCAAAATTCACGTCCCAACTGTCGTTGAGGGCAACTTTGTACTCGTACTCGCCGGCCGGAATGTCGAAGGCGGCCGTCCAGAGCTGGTCCTCTTCGTCAAATAGCAGATACGTGGCCTGGCAATCGGGCTGCCAGTCCCCTGGGCAGCCGAGCACGCTTTGGATGGTGCCGGGAATGGTGACGCTGTTGGGCATGGGAGCAGCCGGGGCGGGTAGGCCGCCGGGTTCGGCCGTTGCCGCCCCCAGCGTGGCGGGATCGCCGGTGCTGATTTCCAGGCTGCCACTGGCCGGATCGAAGGTAAAGAGCACCGCCTCCCCCGTCGCTACGGTGAAAGGAACGCTCTGCTCTTGACCGGGGAGGATACCGCTCGCCTCGTAATCGCCGGCCGGGATGCCGGCCGTGACGAACGTATAGATGCCGTCGCCATCCGGGTCTTGCAGGAGCGAGCGCAGGCAATCGGGCTGCCCATCTTCAGCGCAGCCCAGCTCATCCTGAAAAGTGCCGGGCACAATGACGAAAAGGCTGTTAATGCTGTCGCTGACCCAGCGTGTTTTGTGATCGTACCAGAAAGTAACCGGGCCGTCCTCTGGCACTTCCAGCGGGATGTTAGGACCGTAATATTCGGCGTTCAAACCGTAGTTGTCTTCCCAGGTACCGTTGAGGGCTGCTTTATACTCATAGCGGCCGGCCGCCAGCTCAAAAGTCGCGCTCCACAGGTCGTCTTCGGCGTCGTAGCTGAGCATGCTCTCGGCGCACTCGGTCATCCACTCGCCGGGGCAGCCCAATTGTGGCTGGAGCGTGCCGGCGATGGTGACCGTGTCCGGCGGCGGAATCTCGGCCGGCTCATCGCCCTGCGCCAGCGGCGCCGCCCCGCCGCTCGTGGCTGCGCTCAACAAAATCAGCAAGAGCCAGCCACTAAAAAAGAGGCGCCAGCCGATACGCAGTTTGCTATCCATGAGTTCTCCTCCTCTTAATAACTTACGGAATCGTAAACCGCTTGGGGCACTTTGACTGTTTCGTAGAGGGCAACCAGTTGGCGGGAAGAGAGATTGTAACTTCCATAAGCTTTTCTCCACTTAAGCTTGCTTGTTTTCACAGGGCGGACACCGGTCCATACCGGGTTTATATCTGAAGCGCGTTACGATGCTTGAGGCCGCTGTCTGTCTGATTAATTATTCGCTCTTATGATACACGAGGTTTGAGGTGCAAGTAAACTATCCGGCGAGGCCGCCGCAGTTGGGGACGAATGTTGCGCTATCCCCCAACGCCTGGCGGAGCGGCCGGGCCAACTCCATAAAGCGTACCGGCCATTCAGGGTCATAGGAAACGACGGCAATCGGCTCTGGCACTGGTTCTCCCTCTACATTCTCTTTTCCAGCTCAACAGCAATTTCAGGGTCAATTTGATACTCAAATTCACCTGTAATTTTTATTTGGCCTTTATCAATGGCCTCCAGAACCTTGAGAGCTTCAGGTTTCAGGCAAGTTATATAGCGACCTAAGGCCTCACGCGCTTTTTCAAATGCCAGGGTGTTCCACAGCGATCTTTCTGTCAGTCGGGGGATATTATCTACCATAACATGTTGGTATCCAATCCGTTCCAAGAACCGGTAGCCTCCACAATACAAAACATAGAAAATCTCGAGTAATTCAACAAGATCTCGCTCTTCGTTTAACAGTTGACCCAGGAGCTTTTTTATTCGCCAGGTCTCGTACTTCCCAACGTCAATGTGCTTGTAGAGGAGAGATTTCACTTCGTACCCGGCTCCTTTCTTTTGGAAGTTAAACGAAATCAATTCAAGATAAGCATCCGAATTCAGGTAGCTTTCCAATTCCTTGCTCGAATAGACCCAGGTCTCAAATTCCTCAAGTGGAATTTCACCGATGAGAAACCGAAACAGCGTTTCTTCTACGTTATTCACGAACTGTGACATTTTTCGATCTCCGCAGCCGGACTTTCATGGTCTATTTGACTTTCATTACGCTGGTTTCTCTCCTACAACGGTGACGAAACAGAGCTGTGAAGCGATGTGGGTTTCTGAAGGGGACTCCTGGAGAGCTTCTTCGATGCGCTGCAAGCCTGCCTGGTAGGCTTCGTCGGAAATGGCCATCAGTTGCGAGGTGCGGTAGCGCTGGGAGGCGTATTGCTGAAAATCGCTCAGCTTTTCCTGGCGCGCCAGGTGGTTGCGTGTCACCTGGACCCCGGTAAACCCCGTTTCCTCAAGCAGGCTGATAAACGAATCTATGGGCCAGAAGTCGCTGTAATCACGCTCCAGCGCGGCCGGAAAGTATTGGTAGATGATCCAGCCGGGCATGGCCCAGGGGTCAATGTTGCGCATGGCAAAGCGGCCGCCCGGCTTGAGCACCCGGAGGATTTCGGCGATTAATGGTTCTTTTTGCGGGACGTGGTGGTAGGAGAATTGGTTGCTGACAAAATCAAAGGCGGCCGGGGGAAAAGGTAGCTGCATCCCATTCCCGTTGACCCACCAGATGCTTTGCGAACGGTTTCGGGCCTGCCGCAACATGCCGGCCGAAAAATCTAGCCCCACCATCTGCGCCTGGGGGTAGCGGCCGCGGTTGGCGGTAAGCTGCTTGCCGGTCCCGCAGCCAACGTCGAGAAGACGCATCGTGGCCGGGAATGCGGCCGGTTGCCAGCCGGCGAACTCAACCAGCCTGGGGTCTACGTCGTGGTCGCGGCTGGGTTCGTCGTAGAGATGGGCAATGTCGTCGTAGTTGACGCGGTGTGGAGATTTTGGGTGATTCTTTATTGGCATAAGCTCAAAATAGCTTGTTTGATCGCTGGATTAACCACGAAGTGCTGATCCAGGAAGGTCAGTATGGCCCTGGCCGACTCAGGGCTCCGATCATAGCCTTGCATAAATTGCGGCAACTCCTGGGCGATTTTTGGAAAGCGCTGCTCATAGCGCCGCTCACTGGCAAAACTATCCACGTAAACCGGCGCTGCCGCTTCAATCCGCTCTGACAATTCCATGAGCCGGTCTACGGCATAATATTGGATAAAACGTAAGGCCGATAGTTTCTCGCCTCGATGGTAGCGGCCGAGACCCACGTAAAGATTGGTCAGTGCCTCCCCCAAGGACCACTCCGGCGACTTAGGGGCGGGTTCTGCTTTGACCACCGGCTGGTAATTCGCCTCGCCTACGCCCTCGCGCTGCCACACGATCCGGCCGGCAGCGAAAGAGATTGTGCCCAGTTCCGCTTCTTCAAAAACGGCAAACTCGCAGAATACTCCATCCTGAAAGAGAAGCTTGTAGCCATCTACTGTGTTTTGAAACTGGTAGGCAATGGGGTAAATGGAACTGAGCCACTCCAGATTCTGGATAAAGCTCTGCTTGTAGCCTCTTTCGACGATGACAAAAAAATCCAGATCGGAGTACTCGTCCAACCTGTCTAACTCCCTACCTACTGAACCCAGGCCGATAAGCGCCAGGGCTTTTCCTGTTTTCTCCAGGGATTGTCCAATCTCTTCCAGTCGTCTGAGCAACAGTGCCTGTTTTGTCATAAGGCTAAATCCTCTTTAACCGAATGGTATCACCACGTGGCAATTCTGATGATAGGCATGTTGTATGATCACTGGGGCAGGACGATTGTATTTTCACTATCGGTGTTGTTGACCATATTCTGTTCGGGCGAAGTGGTGCTTACCGTAACGGTGTTGGTGATTGTGCCGCTGGTGGAAGAGTTTACTGTCACGACAATGAGCACCACCAGGTCGGCCCCAACGGGCGCCGTGCCCAATTCACATGAGACTAGGCCGTTGCTGTAATTACAACTGCCCTGGTCGGGCGTGGCCGAGACGAATGTGACCCCGGCCGGCAGGGTGTCAATCATGACCACATTTTCGGCCGGCGCCGGGCCGTCATTGTAGACGTGCATGGCGTAAGTCAGCCCACTGCCGGCCACCACCGGGTCGGCCGAGTCGGCTTTGACCACGGCCAAGTCGGCCGGCGTTACCGGGGCCGGCCGCACAATCAGCGGCAGGTATAGTTTATATCCGATTGGTGTGGGGGTTGGCGTCGGTGTGGGAGTCCGCGTGGGTGTACTGGTAGCTGTCGAAGTATTGGTTGCCGTTGGCGAGGGTGTATGGGTCGCCGTGGCTGTATTGGTAGGTGTGCTGGTTGGCGTGCGGGTAGGCGTATTGGTGGGTGTGCTAGTTGGGGTGTGGGTAGGGGTATTTGTCGGCGTAGCCGTGTTGGTGGGCGTGTTTGTCGGCGTATGGGTCGGCGTCGGCGTATTGGTCTGGCCATAGTAAACAAAAGCCGCTCCTTCTCGCGTCTGGCCGTTACTGTATTCAGGCGCGCCGACGATGACGTCCACGTAACCGTCGCCGTTGATGTCCCTGGCGCTGCTGACCGAATAACCGAATAAAGCGCCGGGGCTGTCAATCTCCGCCACCCAGTCGGCCGCCGTTAGCCCGTCTACGGGACAGCCCGCGCCACAGGAGATTCCGGTCATGGAACCTAAAAAGATAACGGCTATACCTTCATTGACTTCCAGGTTGTCGTACGAATGAGCGCCAATCAAAACGTCGCTGTAACCGTCGCCGTTGATGTCGCCGGCCGAAGCCACAGACCGGCCAAATTCACTGTTGGGCTGGTTGGCCTCGGCGCTCCAGTCGGCCGCTGTAATAGCGCTCACCGGGCAGCCACTCCCACAGGAAAGGCCCGACGCCGAGCCGTGGAAAACAAAAGCCAGCCCTTCGTCTGTTTCACCATTGCTATAGGTATTGGCGCCAACAATGATGTCGTCGTAGCCATCGCCGTTGACGTCCCCGGCCGTATTAACCTCGGCGCCAAGGCCGGCGCCAACCTGGTTACTTTCGACAATCCAGTCGGCCGTGGTCGTGGCGTCGGCCGGGCAACCGGAGCCGCACGGCAGCCCGCCGGCCGAACCGTAGTAGACGAAGGCCCGTCCCTCATCCGTCTGGCCATTATTGAACGCGGGGGCGCCAATAATCACGTCGTCGTAACTATCGCCATTGACGTCTCCGGCCGGGCCCACCGACGAGCCTAAAGCAGTGTCAGCTTGGTTGGCCTCGACCATCCAGTCGGCGGCGCTGGTGGCATCCACCGGGCAACCCGAACCACAAGACAACCCACTGGCCGAGCCATAGTAGGCAAAAACGCGCCCTTCGTCCGACTGCCCCCCGTTCCACAGCCAGGCGCCAACCAGAATATCGTCATAATTGTCGCCGTTGACGTCGCCGGCCGTGTGGACCCACCGGCCAAAGGCACCGTCGCTCTGGTTGCCGTCGGCCATCCAGTCAGCCGCGGCTGTGGCGTCCACCGGGCAGCCGCCGCCGCAGGAAAGCCCACCTGGCCCACCGTAATAGACAAAGACCCGGCCTTCAGAAGTCGAAGGGCTGGCGAAAAGGGATGCTCCTACAATAATGTCATCATAACCATCGTCGTTCACATCTCCGGCCGTGCTGGCGGCCCGGCCGAAATGAGCGCCCGTTTGGTTGCTCTCGGCGACCCAGTCGGCCGTCGTGCTCAGGCCATTCGCCGAACCGTAGTAGACAAAGACCCGGCCTTCATTAGACTGCCCGTTGTCGTAAAAGCGAGCGCCGACGATGACGTCGGCGTAGCCGTCCCCGTTGACGTCGCCGGCCGTTACCGCCGGAAAGCCCAACTCTGCCTCGCCCTGATTGCTCTCGACCATCCAGCCGGGTGTTGTGGACAGGGGGTCAATCGTCAACGGATAAACGGCTGCGCTGTCGTCTACGACGATACGAAGCGTGAAAGGAGCCTGGTGATGATCCGGCGAAGAATCTAGCTCAAAGTGGGCTGGCAGCGCCCGGCCGGTGGCGTCAAAAGCGTGCAACTGGCCGTAATGTAGCACCTCTTGACCATTGCTGTCGGCCAGCGCCACCATCTGCCCGGCCTCAACGAGTTTCGGCCGGAGGCTGCTATTCATGGTTAACGCTAACACCAGGGGGTGATTGCCCGTCGTTGCCGGCGGTCGAGCGTTCAGCGTGAATCCCTGCTCCAGACCACGCTCGTCGTTGACGTACCACTCAACCAGGCGGCCACGTTGATAGGTAACGCGGTTGCCGGCCGGCGTGGGTTCGGCCGGCGGCACGGAACGTATATCGCCCTGATAGCCCAGGCCGGTCAAAGTTAACGTCCAGCGCCACGGTGCTGCTTGTTCGTCGCCCGGCCAGGTGCGAGGTGCCACGACAGGTCCGGCGGCCGTAAAGGTCGTGCGCAGGTTGTGCGCCCGGTTAGCCGCCTGGTAGGCAGTGTGTACGCCGGGCAGGTCGGGCTGCGCTTGCCAGGTTACGCCGTATTCCGATTGCCGGATGTCCTCCTTGACGGAAGACCACCAGGCAGTGGAAGCGCCGGGCAAATCGGCCACTATCTCCGGCCATTCATTGGCCTCCCTCCCTGGCCTGCCGATCATCTGACCGGCCGTAATCAGGCCAAAGAGCAGCGCCAGGCCCAGGCATAACAAAGCGATACGGATTGTCCGGTTATGAACCGGCCGGGACAGCAATGGTGAGGTCATGGTTCACCCCTCCTGATTCAGGCTTGAAGGTTATACAATTCTGGCACGACGAGCAGCTTGCCCAACGTTTGGTAACGGCTGCTGAGAACGGCCATATTGTAACCTGCTTTTTCCGGCCGGCCATCCGTTTCAGGAGCACTCCCAAGAAGTAGGGGCGTATTTTTAAGCGCTGGCGGCCTTCCGGCCGACGGCCATGATGTGGTCGCTGACGCCCAGCAGGTGCGGCTCGCTTTCCAGGCGGCGGGCGAGCGTGAGCAGCCATTCGCGCCGCTCCGGCTCTTGCCAGTGTAGCTCAAAGTTCTTTAACAGCTTGACCGGCCCCTGGACGGCCAGCAAGGCCTGGAGCTGGAAGCCGGCTTGGCCGACTTCCTGGCGGAGTTCGTTGGGATGGTGGAAAAAGGAGGTCGTAAAGTAGTCAGGGTTGTCTGTCGGATTGCGGTGCTGCCCGTCCTGCAGGTCGCGTTCGACAATGGGGATAAAAGCCGGGTCGGTAATAAACTCCTGGACGAGACAGTTGACGGTGGAGATGAAGCGGGAAATACCGATAGCCAGGACGACGCCGCCCGGCCGGAGCACGCGAAAGGCTTCTCGCAGCGCCTGGAGCCGGTCCTGGCGCTCGGTCAGGTGATAGAGCGGGCCAAAGAGGAGAACGGCGTCCGTGTAGCCATCAGGATACTCCAGGCGGCGGGCGTCGCCGAGGGCGATGCCGGCCAGGGGAGCGTGGGGCTGTTGGGCGGCCGCCTGGCGAGCCTGCTCAATGTGGTGGGGCATGGCGTCAATGAGGTACACAGTGTAGCCCTGTTCGGCCAGCCAGAAGGCGTGGATGCCGGCCGCGCCACCAACGTCCAGGACGACGGCCGGAGGTGGGGGTAAATAACGCCGCAGCAGCTCCCGGACGCGGACCAGTTCAATCTCAGCCCGGACCCGGCTGAGCCGGCCGGCCTCGTCCATCTGCTGCTCGTAATGGCGCATGGCTTCGGCCGGGAGGACGGGGGAGGGATCTGACCAAAGTTTGTCTCTTGATCTCATACCTGAAGTCTAATTGCAGTGGAACAATTTACAAAATTGTTTTACTCGCCCGGCCGGGCAACCGGTTGTAAAATTTCTTCATGAATAGCGAGGAAGGTAAGGGTATGGAACGGGTGATTGGCCTGCTGAAGGCCAGCCCTATTTTTTGCAAGCTGACCGGCGAGCAGTTGGGCCTTGTCGCCGACCACATGCGGCCCTGTTCGCTGGCGGCCGGCCAGGTCCTCTTCGAGGCTAACGAGCCCGGCCGCTCCATGTACCTGGTGGATAGTGGCCACGTCCAGGTCTACCTGGCCGGCGAGGATGGACAGCGGATTGTGTTGAACGAGTTCCGCTCGGGAGCGACGTTTGGCGAGATGGCCCTGCTGGACGGCCGGCCCCGGTCGGCTTCGGCCGCGGCCGTGGAGCCAAGCAGGCTGTACGAGCTGGACCGGCAGGATTTCCTGGCCCTGGCGGCGCGCCGGCCGGTCATCCTCTTTAACACCCTGGCCGACATCTCCAATAAGCTGCGCCTGAGTTCCGAGAACGTCCAGGAGCTGGCCTCGGCCCTGGCCCTGGCCAACCACCAACTGCGTGAGCTAGACCGGCTCAAGTCCTCCTTTATTGGCGTCATCAGCCACGAAATGCGCACCCCGCTGGCCAACCTGCACTTCTCCCTGACCCTGTTGGCGCGGTACGGGCTGGACCACCTGACGGCCGACCAGCGGCAGGCGCTGGCCGAGGCCGGCCGCAGCCTGGAGCAGGCCCGGACGATGATTGACAACCTGATTACCTTTGCCGCCTTTGTCAGCAAGCAGGGTGTGCTGAGCCTGGAAGAAGTGGCTTTCAACGACGTGATCGAGGAGGCGCTGCTGGCGCTGCGGCCGCTGGCCGGCAACAAAGGCTTGAGCCTGGAAACAAAGCTGGCCCCGGCGCTGCCGGCCGTCCAGGCCGACCACCGGCGGCTGGTCGAGGCCGTCCATCACCTGGTCCAGAACGGCATTAAGTTCACCCCCGCGCCCGGCCGGGTCATCGTGAAAAGCTGGGCGGACGATCAGACGCTTTATTTTGAGGTGGAAGATACGGGGGTGGGCGTGCCGGCCGAAAAGCTGGCGACCCTGTGGGAAGGCTTCAACCAGCTCAATGATCCCCTGCGCCGAGGGGTGGAAGGGCTGGGGCTGGGCCTGACGTTGGTGCGTTACGTGGCCAACGCCCACGGCGGCGACGTGTGGGCGGAGAGCGTTGTGGGGCAGGGTAGCCGCTTCGGTTTCAAGCTGCCGCTGAGCTGAGGAACTGCCCTCAATTGGTTATTAGTTATTAGTTATTGGTTATTGAGAATTGCCCAATAACCAATAACCAATAACTACCCATTCGCCCGGCCGGGCAACCAGGGGTAAAATTCCCTTTTGGCGTAGAGGGACAGGTGATGAAGCGGGTCCTGGTTGTCGAGTCGGACGAGAGCGTGGCCAACCGGCTGCTGGTGGTGCTGAAGGCGGCCGGCATCGGGGCTATTTCCCTGGTCCCCACCGTGCGTGAGGCCTGCCTGGTGTTGACCCAGCAAACGCAGGAGCTGGCCCTCATTCCCCTGGTCGAGGCCCACAAGCAGGCCCGGTCGCTACGGGCCATCCAGCCCGATTTGCGCCTGGTGCTGCTGGCCGAGACGGAAGAGGCCGTGTTGGCGGCCGGGGACGCGGCCATCTTTCAAGGGCTGGTCCACAAGCCGTGCCTGGAAAAGAACCTGCCGGCGGCGCTGGCCGAAGCCTGGCAGCGGCCGGTCCCGGAAACGCTCCGGCCCGCCCAGCCTGATTTTGAGGCCTTTTGCCGGCAGGCGGCGCTGGGCCGCCAGACGTTGCTGGCCGTCGTTTCGCAGGGCGCCCGGGTGCTGGCCTGCTGCGGCGAACTGGGGACCGAAATGGCCCAGATGGTCGCCCTCCGGGCAGACAAAAGCTGGAGCGAAGAAGAGCGAACGGCCCTGATCCAGTTCGCCCGCCTGGCGGACATGTACGACACTTTCCTGCTTTATACCCGGCCGGTGCTGGATAGCTATCTGCTGACCGTGGGCGCGCCGTGGCAGACGCCGGTGGCCGAGGTGCGCCGCCAGGCCGACGAGCTGGCCGAACTGCTGGTCCGGGTGGCCGGCCGGCGGCTCAGCCGTAAGCCAAGGCGGCGGGATAGTGCGGCCACTCCGGCCGGCGAAGGGTCGCAGAGCCAGGGCCGCTCCTACGCCATTGCCTGGCAGCCGGTCAAGCCGCTGCCGGCCGCCCTGCAGACGACGATCCGGGAAGACCTGGCCCGGCTGGCCGGCGAGCACGGCTGCGGGCTCTCTTACCTGGCTGTGCAGCCGGAATTTGTCCATTTGGTAGTGGCCTGCCCGCCCGGCCGGAACGCTGCCTGGGCCGTAGTTCGCCTGAAAGAAGGAACGGAAAAGGCCATCCAGGCTAAGTATGCCACCCCAGCGGTGATCTGGACCAAGGGCTATTACGCCAAAGAATCATCAGAACCGCTGACCGAGGCGGAATTGAATTTGTTTGAGTTAGAGTAAGAGTTAGAGTAATGCTACCGCCACTCTAACTCTAACTCCCTAAGGAATGGTGAATGGAACAATTAGTACTGATTGACGGCCATGCCCTGGCTTATCGGGCTTTTTATGCCCTGTCACCGGACGTCTTTACGACGAAGGCGGGGGAGCCAACCAACGCTACCTTTGGCTTTACCCGGACATTGCTGGAGCTGCTGCTGGCGCCCGACCCACCGAAGTACCTGGCCGTCAGTTTTGACGTAGGAGCGACGTTTCGCGACGAGCTATTTAGCGAGTACAAAGGCACACGGGCCAAAATGCCGGGTGAGTTGGACGTACAGATTGGGCGCATCCGCCAGGTGGTCAAGGCCTTCAATATCCCCATTTTAGAGCTGGACGGGTATGAGGCTGACGATGTCCTGGGGACGGTTGCCCGCCAGGCCAGGCAGCAGGGCGTCCCAGTCTACATTATTACCGGTGACCGGGACTTGCTGCAACTGGTGGACGAGAACACGCGGGTGGAGCTGCCGGCCGGACGCCAGGAAAAGGAGCCGGCCGTCTTCAACGAGGCGGCGGTGATAGAGAAGTACGGCGTCCGGCCGGACCAGATTGTGGATTATAAGGCGCTGATCGGTGACACGAGCGATAACATCCCTGGTGTGGCCGGTATTGGCGAAAAGACGGCCGTGACCCTGCTCCAGGAGTTTGGCACACTGGACGCTATTTATGAGAACCTTGACAAAGTCTCGTCTCGCTTTCGCAGCAAGCTGGAGGAGGGCCGGGAGAGCGCTTATCTTAGCCAAAAACTGGCCCGTATTATTACCGACGCGCCTGTCCAATTGAACCTACCAGAGTGTGTGGCCGAGGAGTATGATCCGGCGGCCGTCCTGGAGCTGTTCCGCGAGTTAGAGTTTCGCTCGCTGACCGGCCGGATTACCGGGGCCATGGACGAGGCGCCGGACATCAGCGACCAGGCCCCTACGGAAACGGTGGTGGTCCACACCGAGAAGGAGCTGGCCGCCCTGGTGCAAGAGCTGGAGAAGGCAGAGGAGATCGCCTTTGACGTGGAGACGACTAGCCTGAACGAGCAGGTGGCCGAGCTGGTTGGCATCTCCCTGGCCGTCGAGCCCAGCGTTGGCTATTATGTACCTGTCGGCCACCTGGCGGGCGCGGCCCAGAACGAATCGGGCCAAATGGCCTTATTCGCCGGGGAAGCCCGGCCGGCCGAGGGACAGTTGGCGCTGAAGAAGGTGCTGGACGCGCTCCGGCCGGCGCTGACCAATCCAAAGATTCCCAAGATTGCCCACAACGCCAAGTACGATTACGCTGTCCTGGCTCGCGCCGGGCTGGAGGTGGCGCCGCTGGGCTTCGACACGATGATTGCCGAGTGGCTGTGCGACCCGGCCAGCAGATTCCTGGGGCTGAAGGACCTGGCTTTTCACCGGTTGGGCGTCCAAATGACGAACATCGAGGAGGTAATCGGCCGGGGCAAAGAGAAAATCAATTTTGCCGAAGCGCCGATTGACCAAGCCGCGCCCTATGCCGCGGCCGACGCCGACATGACGTTGCGCCTGGCCCATAAGTTACGGCCGGAAATTAGCGAAAAAGGGCTGGACAGGCTGCTAACCGGCATCGAGATGCCGCTCGTTGCGGTGCTGGCGGCGATGGAAAAGGAAGGAGTCGGGATAGACGCCGATTTCTTCCGGCAGATGTCGAAAGAGCTGGACGCCCGGCTGGTGGAGTTGGAGCGGCAGATTTATGATCTGGCCGGCGGGCCGTTTAACATTAATTCGACCCAGCAGTTGAGCGACACGCTGTTTAAAAAGTTAAAGCTGCCCCACGAAGGATTGCGCCGCACGCAGAGCGGCCATTATTCGACGGCCGCCGACGTGTTGGACAGCCTGCGGCTCGCGGATGAAACCGGTATTATTGCCTGCATCGTCGAGTACCGGGAGCTAGGTAAGCTAAAAAGCACTTACGTGGACGCGCTGCCGGCGATAATTAACCCCAGGACCGGCCGGATTCACACCAGCTACAGCCAGACGGGAGCCATCACCGGCCGGATTGCCAGCAGTGGACCCAACCTGCAAAACATTCCTATTCGCACCGAGGTAGGCCAGCAGATCCGGCGCGGCTTTGTCGCCCGGCCGGGCCACGTCTTCCTGGCGGCCGATTATTCCCAGGTGGAGCTAAGGATACTGGCTCACGTCACCGGGGATGAAGCCCTGGTCGAGGCTTTCCGCCAGGAGCAGGATATTCACCGGGCGACGGCCGCGGCCGTTTATAGCGTCTCCCTGGAGGCAGTGACCCCCAACCAGCGCCGTTTTGCCAAGGTGGTGAACTTTGGCCTCATTTACGGCATGGGCGCTTACCGGCTGGCCCGTGATTCGGAGTTGACGCTGGCCGAAGCGGAGCAGTACATTGCCACCTATTTTGCTCGCTTCCCGGGCATCCGCCTCTACCTGGAGGAAACGAAGCAGCAGGCCCGCCAGAAGGGGTACGTAGAGACGTTGCTCGGCCGGCGGCGGTATTTCCCTATCTTCCAGACCAAAGGGCAAATTAACCAGCAGGCCGTAGCCCGGGCCGATCGGGAGGCAGTGAACCATCCCATCCAGGGGACGGCGGCCGACATTATCAAGATCGCCATGATCCGCCTGCACCAGGCCCTGGTAGATAACTACCGCGCCCGGCTGATCTTGCAAGTCCACGACGAATTAGTGCTGGAGATGCCGGAAGAAGAGGTGGACGAGGTCCGGCCGGTGGTGGTTGAGATCATGTGCGACGCCTTTTCCCTGGACGTGCCGCTAAAGGTGGAGACGAGCGTGGGGCGTAACTGGTTGGAGTTGAAGGAGTAAGGAAGAGGGAACACAGAGAGCAAAGAGAAGACACAGCATGGACAGAGTGACTTTTCTGGAAACGTTGAAGGCGGGGCGGGAGGAGTGGGAGGCGCTGCTGGCGCAGGTGGACGAGGCGCGCTGGAGTGAGCCGGGCGTTGAGGGTGACTGGTCGCTCAAGGACGTCGTAGCTCACGTGAGCTGGCACGAGCGAGAAATGATTGGCGTATTGGACGCACGGGCGCTGGCTGGCTCGGAGTGGTGGAACCTGCCAACGGATGAGCGCAACGCTCTCATTTATGAGGCCAACCGCGACCGGCCGCTGGCCGAGGTGCAGGTCGAAGCGAAGGAAACGTATGCCCGGCTATGGGCGGCGGTGCAGACTCTCTCGGACGAAGAGCTGAATGATCCCGGCCGCTTTGCTGGTATGTTCCTGGACTGGGCGCCGTGGAAGCTCCTGGCCGAGAATACCTACGAGCATTACCAGCAGCATGTGCCGGGCTTACGGGCGTGGATAAGGAGATAGCGGCCGGTGCGGCAGCATATAGCCGGCCGGTGCTCTCACTTTATGATTGGTTTGTCTTGGGATTTTCCAGCAGCTACGTCTGGCGCTGCCCATCGGCTGAAATATACTTGATAAAGTGACAAGGCTTCGCCCTGATGGGACTCGGTCCGAGGGTGAGGAAAATGTCACTTAAACTTTGACGACGACGAGGAATAATGGGACAGGAGACGAAAACGATTACGGCGGAAACGCCAACCTCTAACTTTATTCGCGAGATAGTGGCCGAAGATATGGTTACCGGTAAATATGAAGGGCGAGTTCATACCCGCTTCCCACCAGAGCCGAACGGCTATGCAACCATCGGCCACGCCAAGTCCATCTGGCTAAACTTTACTATTGCCGAGGAGTTTGGCGGGCTGTGCAATTTGCGCTTTGACGACACCAATCCAACCAAAGAGGAGCAGGAGTACGTAGACGCCTTCATTAAGGACATCCGCTGGCTGGGCTTTGACTGGGACGACCGGCTCTTTTATGCTTCCGACTATTTTGAGCAGTTGTACGATTGGGCGGTGCAGCTCATTAAGCAGGGCCAGGCCTACGTGGACGACCTCAGCGCCGAAGAGATCCGGGAATACCGGGGCACGCTGACCGAGCCCGGCCGGGGAAGCCCTTACCGCAACCGTTCCATAGAGGAAAACCTTGACCTCTTCGAGCGAATGCGGGCCGGCGAATTTCCCGATGGGGCGCGTGTCCTACGGGCCAAAATTGACATGGCCTCGCCCAATCTGACCCTGCGCGACCCGGTCATGTACCGTATCCTGCATACCAGCCATCATCGCACCGGGGACAAGTGGTGCATTTATCCATTGTACGATTGGGCGCACGGCCAGTCAGATTCGATTGAGGGCATTACCCATTCGATCTGCACGCTGGAGTTTGAAAACAACCGGCCGCTGTACGACTGGTTCCTGGACCAGTTAGGCATCTACCACCCCCAGCAGATTGAGTTTGCCCGGCTGAATCTGAACTATACAGTGATTAGCAAGCGCAAGCTGCTGAAGCTGGTTGAGGCTGGCTACGTGAGTGGCTGGGACGATCCCCGGATGCCGACCCTTTCCGGGCTGCGCCGGCGTGGTTATCCGCCGGCGGCCATTCGCAACTTTGTTAGCCAGACCGGCGTGTCGAAGGCTAACAGCGTGGTAGACGTGGCCATGCTGGAGCATGCTGTCCGCGAAGACCTGAATGAACACGCGCCCCGGGCCATGGCTGTGCTCCGGCCGCTGCGGGTGGTGGTTGAAAATTACCCGGAAGATCAGGTGGAGTGGTTTGACATGCCCATCTACCCCCAGGACCGCAGCCGGACGGAGACGCGCCAGGTTCCCTTCTCCCGGGTCCTGGTTATCGAGCAGGAGGACTTTACCGAAAACCCACCGCCGAAATATTATCGCCTGGCCCCCGGCCAGGAGGTGCGTTTGTTGGGGGCTTATTACCTTACCTGCACCGGCGTGGAGAAGGACGCCACCGGCCGGGTGGTGGAAGTGCGCTGCATCTACGACCCTGAATCACGTGGCGGCCAGACGCCGGACGGCCGCAAGGTCAGGGGCACGATTCACTGGCTCTCGGCCGCCCATGTTCAGCCGGCCGAGGTCCGTCTCTACGACCGCCTGTTTAACAACGAGAATCCGAACATTGTGGCCGAGGGCGAGGATTTCACTGCCAACCTCAACCCCAATTCGCTGGAAGTGCTGGCCGAGGCCCTGGTGGAGCCGGCCCTGGCCAACGTCCAGGTGGGCAACCGTTTCCAGTTCATGCGCCAGGGCTACTTTGCCGTGGACCCTGATTCGACACCCGGCCGGCCGGTCTTTAACCGGACGGTGGGCCTGAAGGATACGTGGGCGAAGATAGTAATGAGCAGTGAGTAGAGTTGGCCTTGCCAACTCCGAGCAATGAGGACGTGTTCAGGCAAAGCCTGAACCAGGGACTGAGTGGTAAAATCCAAAATCTAAAATCTAAAATCCAAAATCCAGAGGGTTTGTTATGCAAGATGTAGAGTTGCTGGCGGAGTGGGTGGAGGAGCTGGCGCGGGACGTGCGGCGAGAGATTGAGGGGTTTTCGGCCGGGGAACTGGCCTGGCAGCCGGACCCGCAGGCCAACAGCATTGGCGTCACCGTCTGGCACTTCAGCCGCTGGCTGGACGTGCTGGCGGTGCGCATTCTGCAAAACCGGCCGCCGGAAGAGGAGTTGTGGCACACCCAGGGCTGGGCGGCCAGGACAGGCTACGACCCACGCGGTAAAGGATTCCTGGGGCTGGGGGCGGTGACTGGGTATACCTGGCCGGAGGTAGAAGAGATTCCAGCCTTGCCGGCCGGGGACTTGCTGGCTTACCTGGAGCAGGTGGTTGGGGCAGTCTCCGGCGAGTTGCGGGCCATGTCCAGCGAGCAGCTCTACCAGTCGGCTCCCGGCCTGGAAGGTTCGCGCACCGCCTATGGCTGGGTTAAGCCGATCGTCAAGGGCTTCATCGGCCACATGGGTGAAATCCAGGCCCTGAAAGCCATGCAGAAGCGACGTAGCCAATGAATCGAGTTGCCGTATCGCCACGCATTAGCCACCTTTCCTGGGGCCGGCTGGAGGTAGAGGGCTGGCCGGCGCCGTTCAAGGACGCCAAGCTCTATCCTGGCGGGGCCAGAGAGTGGGACTGGCAGGAAACGGGGACCCGCCACGTGCCGGGCATTCAGCCGGCCGACGTGGCCGAGTTGCTTGAACACGGGGCCATGGTGGTTGTGCTCTCCCAAGGCATTCAAGAACAGCTCCAGGTCAAGCCGGAGACGCTACAGGTGCTCAAGGAGCGAGGTGTGGCGGTACACGTGTTGCAAACGGAGGAGGCCGTGCAGCGCTACAATGAGCTGAGGGAACGCGAGCCGGTTGGGGCGCTCATCCACTCGACGTGTTGATCAGGGGAGGCCATCGTTCGCATCTGAGGTTCATTCGGTGAACAAGATAACCTCGCGAAACTCTACGGTGGCCGCTTCGCCGTAGCTGGCCAGCCACAACCCTACCTGCCGGCCGGCAACCGGCCACTCTCCCTGCCAGAGTAATTCCCGGTTAATGCGCACGGTCAGACGGCCGCCGCTTACGTCCAGCCAGATTTCATTCTCGGCGCTGCCCGGCCGGACGTGGGGCCAGGGTTGCCAGGGGAGGAGGGAAGGGGGTGACAAGGTGACAAGGGGAGGGGGTGACAAGGTGACGGATTGAGGGGGAGAAGGAGTGATGGAGAGCAGGCAGGGGGGTTCAAAGAGAGAGGTGTAGCCGGTGGGGGAAACGGCGGCGACCAGGCAACGTTCTTCGCGGCCGATAGCCAGGCCATAAGCTGAGTCCAATTCACCGTTCTGGTGGGCGGCCGTCAGGCGCAGGCTGTAGTTGCCGGCCGGCAGGGGGAAGTCCAGCCAGTTTACCTGCTGGTTCTGGGCGGCCACGCTATGGGCCGCCAGCGGCCGGCGCAGCGTCTCTGGCCCTACCGGCCGGGGGTCGAAGAGGCCGGCCGAGATCAGGCTAATTCCGGCCACGGCCGCTAACAGCACGAGCACGGCCGCCACGCTCAACCAGCGCCAGGTCTGGCTGGGAACGTCGCCGTTCCGATTTGTCGGGGCTGGCAGGGGCTTCGTCTTCACCTTGGGGCGTGTAGTATACTCTAACTCTAACTCAAAACTCTAACTGCAAGATAAATATGGCCAGATTCATTTCCAAAACTCACCTTCAAACTGTCAAGGCTGGGCTGGCAAACGTTACTTTTCTCGATTTCCGGCCGCTTGATTTGGTAGCGGCGCACCGCGCGTTGGGAGTAACGGTGCAGCCACAAGTTCACAAAATTCTGGCGCTTAAGCTGGATCGACGGGACACGGCCCGGCTGGCCGGAGAGCTTCGCCTGGTACGGTCGTGCCTGCTGACGATTGAGGAAAAAGTGGCCGGCCGGCAGGTAGCCGCGCGGGTCCGCAGTGGTCTGAAGGATTATCTGCTCTGCCTTTCGGCCTGGAGCGAGGGGCTATCGCTGGCCGAATTTCGGCATCCTGCCCTGGATAGCCTCAATGTTGACGGCGCGCCCCTTTCACCCGTTGACCTGGCCTTGCTGCTGCAAAACGACAGCGCCGGCTGCCAGACAGGGGTCTATCGCGGTAGAGAGGGGGCTGCCATCCTCTGGCATACGGAAGAAGACGTCGAAGCCAAGCCCGGCGACCGTTTTGACCAGGCGCGGATCGCCTCCTTTCGGGTTGAGGCGAATGGTAAGAGCGTTGATCTCACTGCTTTCATTTATCCTGATTTATTACCCGGCCCGGCCTACTGCTGGCGTAACGATGGCTTTGCCCAGGCAGTAGATACGCTGCACGTGAAGCGATTCCACCAGCGTGGTGCCATTTTGGCTAACGTTGCCACCTGGGTCTCCTGGCGATTAGGCCAGGAAGTTGATCCTGTACAGCTTATTGAGGCGCTTGGCCCATTTGTAGATAGTTACGCGCTAACGGCCGTCCGGCAGGTAGACGGCCGGGTTGCGGCTACGAAAATCGAGTTTGCCGGCGACGAGGCGCTGGTCACACACCTGGGAGATGCCTGGGGAGATTTTCTCTTTCAGGCCAATGTCTTTTCAGACAGGGAGAGCCCTATCGCCAGAAAATACGAGCACATTCGTCTGGACCGCCGGCGTTTCTTTGAAAAAAGGATCTCCCGGACCGCGCGGACGATGCGAAGAATAGCCAGATCGGATGACCCCATTCGATTTTTACGCCGGATGCTGGCGCACCGGGTTGGAGGAGACGGGGCTTACGCCAACGTGGACGTGAAATCCTATTTTCTATGTGTCATTACCCCACAGGAGATGCAAATCTGGACAGAGGGTGGACCTGCGCTCCGGGACGACGGGGTTCGTAGTAATGGCTTTAACCATTACTACGAACCCGGCTGAGTAAAGCCTTGAGGAAGAGGCTCCCGCCGGGCCAGCCATTCGGCTGGCACACTCCCGGCCGAGAGGGCAACGATACCGCCGACGATGGCGCAGGTGGTGTCTCGGTCGCCCAGGCCGCGTACCGTCCACCACAACGCCGCTTCGTAGTCGTCCAGGTGGTAGGCGGCCGCCCACAGGCAAAAGGGCACGGTGTCCTGAGCTGATACGCGGTAACCCGTGCCTAGCTGGCTGGCTGCTCTTTCCAGGTCGTCGGCAGGAATGGCCAGGGCCACCTGAATTCCCTGGCGTGTCTGGCTCTCAGATATAAAGGCCAGCGTTTCTTGTAAAAAGTGTTGGCCCTGAGGCGGCGAAGAGCTGGCGGCGATGGCGGCGGCAGCGGCCACCGCTATGGCCCCGGCCTGGCCTTCCGGGTGGGCATGAGTCACAATCGCCGAGAGCCGTGCTTCCTCGGCCGCCTGGGCTGGGTCTCCCCGAAAGAAAGCGCCAATAGGCGCAGCCCGCATGGCGCCACCGTTGCCATAGGAGCCGCCGTTAAACAGGCTGGGGGCGACTTCCTGCCAGGCCTCTCCGTGAGCTAGGCGGTCTAGCAAGGCGATAGCGCCACCGGCGTAGCCCCGGCTAGGGTCCTGGTGAAAACGCCGGGCAAAAGCCTGGGCCAGGGCGTCCGGGTCAATCCGGCCGTATTCTTGCAGCACTTCTACAATGGACAGGGCCATGTGGGTGTCGTCCGTCCAGCGCCAACGGCCGGATGGCAGGAGCTGTTCGCCGGCCGGGGGCAATTGTTGGGAAAAGAAGCATTCGCCAAAGGCGTCGCCGACGGAGAGGCCCTCCAGACTGAGAAGCGCGCGATCCAGGGACATCGTCATTTACCTCGGCCGGTAGTGTACCTCAAATTTGCAGGTATAATAAAAGGCTGGTGCGGATAGTGGGTCCAGGTGAAGGATTGATATAGAAAGTGGGTTCATCATGAAGAGGCAATTCCTTCATAATGGCGCAATTAGATCCTATCAATGAAGAACTGCACTGGTCACGCGACGAACTCCATGAAGCAGAGCGGGCCGCCCGCCTGGAGGAAGAAAAGGCCAGGAACCGGCTGGATTTCCTGGCCCGGGCCAGCCGCATCCTGGCTCGCTCCCTGGACTATGAGCGAACTTTCAGACGGGTGGCCCGCCTGGCCGTGCCCTACATTTCCGATTGGTGCGCCGTAGACCTGGTACAAGAGGACGGCTCCTTGAAGCGAGTGGCCGCCAGGCACGTGCAGCCGGCCAAGGCCGAACTGCTTCGCGAGCTACTGCGGCGCTATCCCCCAGACCCCGAAACCGCCCGAGGCGCTCCTCACGCCGTTCGCACCGGCCGGACTGAGTTTTTCCGCGAAATTCCGGCTGCTGTCCTGGAGCGGGAAGCCCGCGATCCCGAACACATGCATTTGATAAGCCAGCTTGGGCTGAAATCGGCCATTGTCGTTCCCTTGAAAGGGCGCGAACGGATCCTGGGCGCGATTACCTTTGCCAACGCTGATTCCGGCCGGTTGTTTGACGAAGAGGACGTCGCCCTGGTTGAGGAACTGGCCGGCCGGGCCACTCTGGCGATAGAGAATGCCCAACTGTACCAGGAAGCCAGAGCGTTGAACGAAGAGCTGGAGCGGCGGGTTAAAGAGCGCACGGCCGCGTTAAAAGCAGCCAATCTGGAACTTAAAATGGAGGTGGCCGAGCGCCGGCGGGTAGAGGAGCGACAGCGGCGCCAGGCCGAGCGGACGGCCGCTCTGGTGCGCACGGCCGCCCAGTTGAACGCCACCCTGGATTTACCACGATTGCTGGATACTATTTGCCGGGAGGCAGTACGGGCTTTGAATGTGCCTGTGGCCACGGTCAGCCTGTACGATGAGAAGCGAAAACAACTGATCCTGGCCGAAGGTTATGGCCTGCCGGAGTGGTTCCGCGAAAGAGTGGCCCCGTTACCAAGCAGCGTGTACGATGCTTATCGCCAGGAAATGGGACCTATCGTGGTGGTCTCGGATATTCGGGGATTGTCTGATCTGCCCAACGCTGAGTTGTACGAGGCCCTTGACGTTCGGACAACCGTCAGCGCCAGCATGCTGCACAAGGGCAAGCTGGTTGGACGGCTGAACGTGGCCTCGGTAAGTACGCCGCGCCACTTTACGGAAGGTGAACTGGCTTTACTGCAGGGCCTGGCCGACCAGGCCGCGCTGGCTATTCAGAATGCTCGTTTGTTGGGCCAGGTGCAGGCCGGGCAAGAACGGCTGCGGATTATGGCCCAACGGGTAGTCTCAGCCCAGGAGGACGAGCGGCGACGGCTGTCTAAGGAACTGCATGACGAGGCCGGCCAGACCTTGACGGCGCTAAAGATTAACCTGGGCCTGATTCGCAACAACCTGCCGGATTCGGCCGATGGGCTCCGCCAGCAACTGGGTGACTTGCTGGAGTGGACGGAAGAGACAATGCAACGCCTGCGGCTGCTGGCCTATGATTTGCGGCCGCCGGCCCTGGAATCCCTGAGCTTTCACGAAGCGATGGAAAATTTGACCCGCGATTTTGCCGGCCGCACTGGCCTGGCAATTCATTACGAGGGACAGGAATTACCTCCTTTGCCCGATACAACGGCCGCGTCACTTTATCGTTTTGTCCAGGAGGCGTTAACCAATGTGGTTAAGCACGCTCAGGCCGGCGAGGTTCAGGTAGAGTTGCACCTGGAGAATCAAATCCTCACCCTTGGTGTGAGTGACAATGGTCGGGGGTTTGTCGTGCCGGAAGTCATTTCCAGGGCCAGCGTCTCGCAGAATATGGGCCTGGCTGGGATGCAGGAGCGTCTGGAACTCATTGGAGGGCAATTGAAGATTGATTCTCGACCTGGCCGGGGCACGCGGCTGGTGGCCACGGTGAAACTAGAAAGGGTCAACGAGCCGGCCGGCTCTCAGGTCGAGTAAATATATCCCCTTTTATATCTAAAATTTGTGCCCGACCTATTGAGGTTTTTTACTAGTTTGGGCATAGTAGGGCCTGCAAGAACGGGCCCGGGTGGGAGTTACCCGAGTTTTTCACGCCCACGCTCGATTTCTCTCGATAGTTCACACCTATTCGCACCAACCGCAAAACTGGGACGATAACCGGTAAACTCCCCCGGACCCGAAATAAGTGTCATGTGTCACGTGTCACGTAGTACCTGACAGGCTTTGCCTTGCAAAGCTCAAACACTTGACACGGAAACACTTGATACTTGACAGAGGAGAGTGAAAACGATGCCTACACAAACTAATAAGAGAATGCCCCCTATTCTTATAGGGATTTTGTTGTTACTGTTATTAGTCGTATCCGCCGGTTGCGCTGCACCTGGCGCCAGCCCGCCACAGGTGCCGTCGCCGTCACTAGCGGCGCCAGACGAGGAAGCGGCCAGACCCACCCCTACGCTGGCTGCCGCCGGCGAGGTAATCCACGGCCAGGCGATGGTAGATAGCGTGGAAGTCAGCCTGGACGAGTCTACGCCGGAGGCGACGGTGGTGATTGTGCGTGGCAACTTGCCCGACGGTTGTACAACGATTGACGAAGTAGCCACTGAGCGCAACGAGAATACCGTCACGGTCAACATCACCACTCGCCGCCAGGCGAACCTGGCCTGCACCGAAGCGCTAGTCCCGTTTGAAGAGCGGATTACCCTGGACACGGCCGGTCTACCGGCCGGCACTTACACCGTGACTGTCAATGGCGTCAGCCAGGAGTTCCAGCTAGGCGACAAGCCAGCGCCGGAGCCAACACTACCAGCCGCGCTGCCGATCAGCGAATTGGTGACCTTTGACTTTGACGAAGAATTGGCGGCCTCGGTAAACGCCGAAACCGTTCCGGCGATTCGGGGTCCAAATGATGCGGCTTACTGGCTCATTTATCCTGATCATGCCCGGTTTACCTTTACCGGGTACGTGTTGGCCGATACAGCCCAACAGCCACAGATTCTGGTCTTCCCGGCTGAACAATATGCGAACATGAATCAAACGGCCGCCGAACAGATAGAGGCGCTCCAGCAACTGCTGAAAGAGCGGCCGGAAAGCGTTGAAGGCAGTTTGCCCTTCCTGCCGGTACTCAATGGTAACCAGATGTTCCACGCCCAGGTAGCTTACCTGGAGTTTCAGGGTGGTTCTGGGGTGCGTTACCTGACGCAGTATGCCCAGGAGGCCGCCCCGGTAACCAACCACGATCTTTTCTACGCCTTCCAGGGCCTGACGGATGACAGTGGCTATTACATTGTCGCTGTCTTCCCGGTATCCCACCCGGAACTGCCGGCCGATGCCTCTGCGGCGCCGGCCGGGGTCAGTGAGGATTTTGACGCCTACCTGGCCGAAGTGATCGAGAAACTGAATGCCGCCGACCCGGCCAGCTTTACCCCCGGCCTGGAAGCGCTGGACCAGGTCGTAACTTCTATCTCTCTCTGCCACAGCGACGTGGCCAACTATGGCTCCTTGCTGGAGGCCCTGGAGAAAGCCGGAGCGACTGTCGAACTCACCGGCGAAGTCAACCAGCCATTCTTTGCCGTCAGCGGCCGGAACATCCAGGTCAACGGCCTGGACGTTCAGGTCTTTGAGTACCCCAGCGAGGCTGAGGCTGAAGCCGACGCGGCGCTGATCAGCAGCGATGGCTTTGAGATAGGTACCACTATCGTCGAATGGATCGGCACACCTCACTTTTACCAGCGAGGCAAAGTCATTGTCCTGTTTGTGGGTGACGACGCTGACCTGCTGAGCCTGCTGGACAATGTATTGTGTGACGAGATCACCGGCGGTGACGTTGCTGCTGAAGTGAGCCTGGAAGAATTACTCACTACGCTGCGCGAATTGGGTCTCGACATCCAGGTGACGCAAGAGGCCGAAGCCGACCTGCTGTCGGTGCCAGCCCAGGTGATTACCGTGAACGAGGCCCAGATCCGGGTCTTTGTCTACCCCACGATGGCCGAGGCCCAGGCTGACGCCGCCCGGATTACTGCCAACGGCTATATTATTGCCGGCGAAGAGGGCCAACCGTCCATCTCCGTGGATTGGATTGCCCAGCCTCACTTCTACCAGCAGGGCAACCTGATTGTCCTGTACGTGGGTGAGGATCCCTCTATCCTATCCTTGCTAGAAACGGTTTTGGGGCCACCTTTTACGGGTAACTAATGGAAAAAAAGGGCGGTGCAGTATCGCTGCACCGCCCTTTTTCAATTTACGGGACGACGATGGCGGCGCCGCCCCGGCGATCGTCTCCGGCGGCCACCAGCCGGCCGTCTTCAGCACGAGAGACGCTGTGGGCGCCGCCAAAGTAAAGGCTGCGCCGGTCCCAACGTTGAATAGGGTAGCCCATCTGCTCCAGCTCATCCACGGCCGCCGGATCGTAACCCAGCTCACAGTGGAGTAGGCCATCTTCGACGTGAACACGGGCGCTGTTGACTGCCTCGACCAGCTTCATCTTGAAGTCTAACAGGTTGCTGAGCACCTGGAGAATGGCGCTGCGGATGCGGGTGCTGCCACCGCTGCCCACCACCAGCCGGATGCGGCCGTGGTGCAAGACGATGGCCGGGGTCATCATGGTTGGGATGCGTTCACCGGCCGGGCGACTGTGGAAACCGCCAGGGTGCAGATCGGCTTCGCCCAGCATGTTGTTGGGAATGTAGCCTGTGTTGGGGACCACGTAACCGGCCGACTCGCCGGCCGTGGTCGTCAGACTGACGGCCAGGCCATCGCCGTCAATGACGCTGAGGTGGCTGGTATCCGGGTGGGCGGCGACTTCCGGTAGGGCCGGGCGGCGCTGCCGGCCGGCCAGGGCGGCGCGAACCTCGTCCACGTATTCCTGAATAAAAGCGCCAGAGAGGAAGGTGTTAATGGCCTTCCTTTCTGGCCGGGTAGCCAGGCTGTGGTCCCAGGCCGGGCGAGCGCGGCTGGTGGCGGCCATCACTTCGTATAGCAATTGTAGGTGGCGGGCCGAGCCGTAAACATAGTGCCGGAGGTCAAAGTGGTTGAGCAGCTTAAGACTGAAGGCGGTCAGGACGCCGCCGCTGGAGCTGGGGGGCGGCAGCAAAATATCGCAGTCACGGTAACGAAGACGGATGGGCGAGAGCTGGCGCACCTGGTAGCTTTCCAGGTCGGCGGGGGTGAGCAGGCCACCGTTGGCAGCCTGGTCGGCCAGGAGGGCCTGGGCCAGCCGGCCGGTACGGGCGTATTCGGCTCCTTCGCGGGCCAGCGCCTCCAGCGTGCAGGCCAGGTCAGGGATGAAGAGCTGTTTGCCAGGGGCAATCATCCGGCCGTCCCGGGTAAAGAGGGCGCGCATGGCCGGGGTGTGGGTGTAGAGCGGGGCCAGCAGAAGGCAGATCTCGGCTTGCAGTGGCTCAATAGTCACCCCTTCGCGGGCCAGGCCGATGGCCGGCGCCAAAAGGGTAGACAGGGGTAGCCGGCCGTAATCGCCGGCCATCCGGCAGAGGCCGGCGATGTTGCCCGGAACGGCCACCGAGCCGCGACCCAGGTAAAAGTCCTGGGTCGCCGGCCCAAAGTCTACTGTCACTTTCTCAAAATCCAGCCGTTCCACTGGCCCGGCGCGGCCCAGGCCCGGCATGGCGCTGAAAAAGTCGTAGGCAATGGCCCGGCCGTCGTGGGGATTGAAAATTTGGGCCATGCCGCTGCCGCCCAGGTGGACGACGCCAATTTCGGCGATGAAGGAAGCGAAGGCGGCGGCCACGGCGGCGTCTACGGCGTTGCCGCCCTGGGCCAGCATGGCAGCGCCGGCCGCGGCAGTTGCCGGCCCCCCGGCCGAGATTACACCAGGCATAGATAGCTCCTCCCAGAGTCAGCCGAAAGGTACATGAGTAACTCCTCGCCAGAGTGGAATTTGGCCCACAGTTTACCCCAGGCGCCGGCCGTGAACAATAGCCCACTGCGGTTAATCGCGAATATCGCCAATGGCGAATGGCGCGAATGTTTTGTTGTTTACCTTATTGACAATCAGAAAGAGCTTTGTTATTATCAATATTGGGAATGTTACTAATTTTGAGAATGACTTGAAGAAGGCAGAATTAATTATCCATCCAGTCCGGCTGCGGATCCTCCAGGTGCTGGCCGGCCGGCCCCTCAGCACGCAGGACATGGCTAAAGAGCTGCCGGACGTGGCCAAGTCCTCGCTCTATCGCCACGTGAAGTTGCTTCTGAACGGAGGGCTGTTGGCTGTAGCCGAAACACGCTTGATCAACGGCATTGAGGAGAAGATTTACCAGTTGGCCGGGCAACCACACCTGAGCCAGGAAGATCTGGCCGGGGCGACGGCCACCGAACACCTGCAATACCTGGCTACCTTTGTGGCCAGCCTGCTACAAGGATTTAACGATTACCTGGAGGCCAACCCCCACCCGGACCTGGCGGCCGACCGGGTGGGTTATAGCGCAACTACCTTTTGGGCTACCCCGGAGGAACTGGACGCTTTTGGCGAGGCGCTGCGCCAGGCGTTTGCGCCGCTAATGGCTCACGGGCCGGGCGGCGGCCGGCGGCAACACCGGCTGGCTTTTATTTCGTATCCGGTGGGAGTAATGAGCGATGAGCAATGAGCAATGAGTGAACAAGAAATTGAATTACTGCGGGAACTGCTACCATTATTGATTCCTCTGGCCCTTATCCAGTTGGGGTTGATGATCGTTGCGTTGGTGGACCTGGCCCGCCGGCCGGCGACGCGTGGCCCGAAATGGGTGTGGGTGTTGGTTATCCTCTTTGTGAATGCAGGAATTGGTCCGATTTTGTATTTCGTCCTCGGCCGGGGAGAAGAATAAGGAGAATAGAGATTGGAGATTGGCAATCTCCAATCTCCAATCTCTGATTCACTATGGACGCTATTCGCTGCCAGGGACTAAGCCGGCGCTATGGGCCGGTGGAGGCGTTGAAGCCGCTGGATTTAAGCGTACCGGCCGGTTCGGTCTTTGGCTTCCTGGGCCGAAATGGCGCCGGTAAGACGACGACCATCCGGCTGCTGACCGGGCTGGCCCGGCCGACCACGGGGACGGCCTGGGTGGCCGGGGTGGAGGTCACGAGCGACAACCGCGCCGCTCGGGAAAATTTTGGCTACCTGCCGGAGGAGCCAGCTTTTTACACCTGGATGACGCCTCGCGAGTTCCTGGACTACGCCGGCCGGTTGTATAGCCTGGACCCGGCCGCCCGCCGGCAGCGGGCCGAGGAACTGTTGGCGCTGGCCGGCCTGGCCGGAGCCGCCAGCCGGCGGATTGGCGGCTTCTCGCGCGGCATGCGCCAGCGGCTGGGGCTGGCCCAGGCCCTCATTCACCGGCCGCCGGTCCTCTTCCTGGACGAGCCGACCAGCGCCCTGGACCCGGCCGGCCGGCGCAACGTGCTCGACCTGATTGGCCAGTTGCGTGGCCAGACGACGATTTTTCTCTCCAGCCACATCCTGGACGACGTAGAGCGGGTCTGCGACACGGTTGGCGTGATTCACGAGGGCCAGCTTTTGCTGGTGGCCGGCCGGGACGAGCTGCTGGCCCGCTACACAAGCAACGCGGTTGTCCTGGAATTTGACGAAGCCAGCCAGCCGTTGTTAGACGGTTTTGCCGGCCGGCTACAAACACTGCCCTGGGTGGCCAACGTGACGACGGAAGCCAACAGCCTGCGCCTGGCGGTCAACGACGTAAACCAGGGTAAACAGGCCCTCTTACCGTTGGTGGTGGCCGAGGGCCTGGTATTGAACCGCTACGAGTGGCTGCGGCCGACGCTGGAGGAAGTGTTTTTAGAGGAGACGGCTAGGGACGAGGTAATTGAGTAATTAGGTAATTGGTTGAGTTGATGATTGTTGTTTTTTACACCCTCATCGTCCTCTTCTTGATTTTCCTGCCCCCAGCGCTGGCGGTGGGGTTGCGGCGGCGTTACCGGGTGCCCTGGCTGCTTTTTTGCGTGGGGGTGCTGACGTTCGTCGGGGCGCAGTTAGTCCACATCCCGTTGAACGCGCTGCTGGGGCGGCTGGGCGTCTTGCCTGAAGGGTTATCAGATGGCGGCCGGCTGGTCCAGGCGGCGCTGGTATTAGGTCTGACGGCCGGGCTGACCGAGGAGCTGGCCCGCGCGGTCGGCTATTGGCTACTCCGTTCGGCGCGCCGCAGTGAAGATGGGATTATGCTGGGGTTGGGCCACGGCGGGATTGAGGCGATGGTCCTGGGCGGCGTGCTGGTGGCGGCCCAGGTCAGTTCCCTGGCCTCACTGCGCGGCACTGACTTACAGACGCTGGAGCTGCCGGCCGGGCAGTTGGTCTTGTTGCAGCAACAAATGGAACTGCTTTTCAGCTCACCCTGGCTGGCGTTGGCCCCTGTTTTAGAACGCCTCCTGGCCCTAGCGTTGCAGGTCAGCCTGTCGTTGATCGTCTTGCAGGCTTTTACCCGCCGCAACTGGTTATACCTGGTTGCCGCCATTCTGTACCACGCAGCCGTAGATGCTATCGCCGTGTATGCGGCCCAACGGCTGGACAACGTCTGGCTGGTAGAAGGTCTGCTGGCGGTGATCATCTTGCCGGCCGTGCTCTGGGCCTGGCGGCAGCGGCCCCGGCCGGCGGCCGGCCCTGGCCCCTCCATCGCCGCCGAAATGGGCCTCTTTCTGACGGCCGTGCGTAAGGAACTACAGCAGCAGTGGCGCACCAGGCGGGTGTTGGTGGTTGGCGCGGTGTTTGCCCTCTTTGGCCTGCTCGCGCCGTTGACCATCCGCTATCTACCGGAGATCCTGGGCAGCCTGGAAGGGGCCGAGCAATTTGCCGGACTGATCCCGGAGCCGACCATTGGCGACGCCCTGGCCGAATATATTGATAACCTGACCCAATTCGGCTTTTTACTGGCCATTCTCCTGGGCATGGGGGTGGTGGCTGGCGAGAAGGAGCGGGGAACGGCGGCGATGGTCTTGAGCAAGCCGCTGCCGCGTTGGGCTTTTATCCTCAGCAAATTTGTCGCCCAGGTTGCTCTTTTCGCTCTGGCTTTCCTGGTGGCGGCCGTGGGCTGTTATTATTACACCTTGTTCCTTTTCCACGCGCCTGACCTGGGCGCATTTGTCTCGTTGAACCTCCTGATGCTGGCCTGGCTGCTGGTCTTTGTCGCCCTGGCTGTGCTGGGCAGCACGCTGGCTAAAAGCACCGGGGTGGCGGGGGGACTGGCGGCGGCCGGGACCGTGCTGGTCTTGCTGGCCGGGAGCGTGCCGCGCCTGGGCGGGCTGATGCCCGGTATGTTGGTGGGCTGGGCCAGGCAACTGGCCCTGGGCGGCGAAGTAACTCCCCAGGCCGGCGCCCTGGCGTTAAGCCTGGTCCTGGTGGTGCTGGCCTTGCTGGTGGCCATCGCTGCCTTTGAAAAGCAGGAAGTATAGGGGCGGGAGCCAGGCCCTTCTAAACAAGAGAAAAGCGGCGACCTCAGCCAGGCCCTTTTTGGACGTTTGGTGGACGCCGGCCGGTTACACTACTTCTAAATGAGGGGTTTATCGGCAATAACCTCCTGGAGGATAACCCCTACAAACCTCCGGGAGGTTATCAACAGGGAGATCAAAACAATAAGGAGCGATCATGTTAAAACATCTTTTGGCTTTACTTATTATCGTCGTGGGCCTCTGCCTGGTGGTGGAGCATGGCCGGCTGGCCCAGGCCGCGCCGCCCCCGGCCGCCCCCACGGGCGGTTTGGATTACCTGTTGATTGGCCAGGTGGGGGGCAACAGTAACAGTGTAGCGACACAAGGCAATGTCGCTTACCTGGGCCTGGGGCTGCGGCTTATCGTCCTAGACATTACCAACCCTCTGGCGCCGGCCGTCGTCGGGCAAAGCGACATTTTGCGGGATGTTGTCCGGCATGTGGCCGTCAACGGCAACTTTGCCTACCTGGCCGTGGGCAGCGCCGGCCTGCAGATTCTAGACATCAGCAACCCGGCCGCGCCGGTTTTTTCGGGCTGGTATGATTCTCCCAGTATCGCCTATGGGGTGGACCTGGCCGGCAATTACGCTTATCTGGCGGATTATGGTAGTGGTCTGCGGATCGTTGACGTGAGCAACCCGGCCGCGCCCGAGGAAACCGGCTTCGTAGATACACCTGGCTCTGCCCTGGGCGTGGCTGTTTCCGGCAATTACGCCTACGTCGGGGATAGCAGCCAGGGCGGTCTGCGGGTTATTAACGTCACTAATGCGGCCGCGCCGTTTGAAGAGGGCTTTCTAGACACGCCAGGCACGGCCTGGGGCATAGCGGTAACCAGCACCATCGCCTATGTTGCCGATGGGGGCAACGGCGTTCGCGTCGTCAATGTCGCCGACCCTGGCAACCCGGCCGAAATCGGCTTCAGCAACAGCGCTGGTTACGCCCGCTACCTGGCCGTCCAGGGCAACTACCTCTACGTAGCCGGGGGTTGGGGTGGACTGTACATTTTGGATGTAACCACGCCGGCTACCCCGACTTTTGTCCAATCGGAAGTAACCGGGGGCTACGGTTTTGGCATTGCCCTGGAGGAAGATTATGCCTATGTCGCCGATAATTACCTGGGGCTGCGCGTCGTGGACATTAACAACCCGGCGAATCCCACCCTGGTTGGCGGCTCCAACACGGCCGGGCGGCCTACTGAAATGGCCCTGTTGGGCAACTACGCCTACGTGGCCAACTATTATGAGGGTCTGGAGATTTTTGATATGAGCAACCCGGCCGCCCCCGTTCTGGCGGGCTCCTATGATTCACCTGGCACTGCCTACGGCGTTACCGTCCTGGCCGGCATGGCGTATATTGCCGACGGCGACGCGGGCCTGCAAATTAGTGACGTGTCCAACCCGGCCGCCCCCACCCAGGTAGGTGGCTACGATACACCGTCTAACGCTTACGGCGTGTTTGTGGCCGGGGACTACGCTTACGTGGCCGACGGGAGTAGTGGGCTGCGGGTGATTGACGTGACCACGCCGTCGCTACCGAATGAAGTCGGTTTTTATGACACACCCAACCTGGCTTACGGGCTTACCGTTTCGGCGACAACCGCCTACGTAGCCGACGGCAGCAGCGGGCTGCGGTTGATTGACGTGTTGACGCCGACCGCGCCGGCCGAGATTGGCTACTACGACACGCCAGACTTTGCCACAGACGTCACGATTGTCGGCAACCTGGCTTACGTAGCTGATAGTGATGGCGGCTTGCGGGTGGTTGACGTCAGTACGCCGGCCCTGCCGGCGGAAATCGGTTACCTTGATGGGATTGGCGACGTACGCCGGCTGCAGATCGTAGGGGATCGGGCCTACCTGGCGGCCGGAGATTCTTTACAGGTGGTTGACGTGAGCAACCCGGCCGCGCCAGCCCTCATTAGCAGCTATGACAGCACCGGTTTCTCAGCTTATAGCCTGGCAGTAACCGGAGAGTATATCTACCTCGGCGACACTGAGGCCGGCCTGCTGGTCCTGCAACCGTTGTCAACGTCTATTTACCTGCCGGTTCTTTTGCGCCCTTGAGCAGGACGTGGCTTATTCTCTCAATCTTAACGCCCTCCCCGGCGGTCTGGTGCTATAATCTGCCTGCTGGCTACATTGGGTAGCCAGCAGGCAGACGATCAGTAACCGGGGTCAGGTATGGATCGAACGCTGGCCGGGCAACTCCTGGCCACGCTTAGCCAGCAGGAAGAGGAAATGGTCGCTTTTTTGCGGCGACTGGTTCTGGCTGAGTCACCTTCCTCAACGCCAGAAGCCCAGGCTCAGGTCCTGGCCATTGTCCAGGAGGCGCTGCAGGAGCTGGACTACGAGGTTGAGTTGGTTTCTGGCCAGACGACAGGCGGCCACCTCGTGGCCCGGCCGAGCTACAGCCCGGCCGCCGCCCCCCGGCAACTGCTGCTGGGGCACTGCGACACCGTTTGGCCGTTGGGCGCGCTGCGGGAAATGCCCTTTTCCGTCAATGGCAACGTCATGAAGGGGCCAGGCGTCTACGATATGAAGGGTGGGCTGGCGCAAATGGTCTTTGCCTTGCGGGCCATCCGGGCGCTCGGACTGGAACCGGTGGTCCGGCCGGTGGTGCTGGTGAATTCCGATGAAGAGATCGGCAGTGAGGAGTCTACGCCCCACATCCGCCAACTGGCCCAGGAAGTGGAGCGGGCCTTCGTCCTGGAACCGTCGCTGGGTCCGGCCGGCTGGCTGAAGACGGCCCGCAAAGGAGTCGGCCGCTACCAGGTGGTGGCCAATGGCCGGGCCGCCCACGCCGGGCTGGACCCGGAAAAAGGGGTCAGCGCCGTCCTGGAATTGTCTTACGTCATTCAAAAGCTATTTGCCATGAATGACCCGGCCCGAGGGGTTAGCGTGAATGTAGGCATCGTTGAGGGTGGGGTACGGTCGAATGTCGTTGCTCCGCACGGTCGCGCCGTGGTGGATGTGCGCGTGCCCACTCAGGAAGAGGCTCGCCGGGTGGAGACGGCTATCCTGGGCTTGCGGCCGGAACTGGCCGGGGCGACGCTGGAGGTACAGGGGCGGATGACCCGGCCGCCCCTGGAACGCACCCCGGCCAACCAGGCCCTCTGGCAGATGGCCCGGCGCACCGGCCGGCTGCTGGGGTTGGAGCTGGAGGAGGGCGCGGCCGGGGGCGGTTCGGACGGTAACACGACCAGCCTTTATACGGCCACGCTCGATGGCCTGGGTCCGGTGGGGGATGGCGCCCACGCTCAACACGAGTTTATCTACCGCGACAAAATGGTCGAGCGGGCGGCGCTACTGGCTCTGTTGGTGCTGGCTCCACCTCGTGGGCGGGCGGGTGACCTACTGGTATCGCGACCACCTGAGTCGGAAGCGGAAGCAGGAGACCGTCAGCCGGGAGACGTTAGACGTGCTGATCAACGAGGATTGGGTTGCCGTCGGGATCCATCAGCATGAAACTTGTGGGTCCCGTCGTACTTTCGTCTGCTTCGCTCATGAATTCCACACCCTGCGCTTTCAATTGGCGCTGTAGTTCACGCACATCTGTGAAAGTATCCAAATGTAGCACCGGTAATCTTTATTATCTACGCTGGCGCGTTTGTTTCCCACCTGGTCCAATGTTATAAATAAGCGGTGATTGCCCTCACCAAGATTTTGAAGGCATGGAAGAGGAGTTTACATGCGCGGGCGCACCACGATAAACAAAAATGATCAGCGTTTATCTGCGTGAATCCGCGTCCCATTTTTATAGGAGAAACGCGGCACCAATCGCCACATGACGTTATGGCTCAGGCACAATTTGATCGACAACTAGCGGCTTTCCTGGAGGAAAAACGCCCCTACTACTTTGATCTGCTGCGGCAGATGGTGGAAATCAACAGCTTTACCGCCAACCCGGAAGGAGTCAACACGCTGGGTGATCTGACGGCCGGCGTGTTTGCCGGCCTGGGCTTCACCGCCCGGCACGTGCCGGCCACCAATCCCCTCTACGGTTACCACCTAGTGATGAGCCGGCGGAGCCCGGCCGGGCCGGCCGCTCCAACCATTGGACTGATTTCCCACCTGGACACCGTGTTCCCGCCGGACGAAGAGCGGCGCAACAACTTTATCTGGCAGGAGGAGGGTGACCGCCTTTATGGGCCGGGGACGGTGGACATTAAGGGCGGCACGGTGTTGATGTTTATGGTCCTGGATGCCTTGCAGGCGCTGGCGCCGGAGGTCTACGACGGAGTCCATTGGGTGGCTTTGCTGAATGCGGCCGAAGAAGAACTGGCCCCAGATTTCAGCCAATTGTGCCGGGCAGAAATGCCTCCGGAGACGCTGGCCTGCCTGGTCTTTGAAGGCGGCCAGCTCAACAATGGCCAGTTTTCCCTGGTGACTTCGCGCAAAGGACGGGCCACGTATCAGATCAGGGTAGAAGGGCGGGGGGCGCACGCCGGGTCGGCCCACAAGCAGGGGGCAAACGCTGTGGTCCAGATGGCCCATACAATTGGCCGGGTGGCGGGGCTGACGAATTACGAGCGCAACATTACCTTTAATGTCGGGACGGTGGTCGGTGGGACGGTGGTTAATCGCGTGCCCCACCTGGCAATCGCTACCGGCGAGATGCGAGCTTTTTCGCCGGAGGTGTTTGCCGAAGGGATGGCCAGTTTGCTGGCCCTACAAGATGATATCGTGGTCCGGAGCACAAATGGTGGCTATGCCTGCCAGGTGACGGTAGACGTGCTGGCCGAATCGGCCCCCTGGCCGTCTAACGAGGCGACCAACAGCCTGCTGGGAATATGGCAGGAGGCGGCCGCTACGGCAGGCTGGTTGGCCGTGCCGGAGGCCCGGGGCGGGTTAAGTGACGGCAACTTCCTTTGGGACTACGTGCCTACGCTGGACGGGCTGGGGCCGGCCGGGTCCAATGCCCACAGCTCGGAACGCAGCCTGGACGGCAGCAAGGAGCCGGAATATGCCGTGGCCTCCTCTTTTGTGCCCAAGGCAATATTGAACGTGGTCGCTATTTTGAAGTTGCTAGGTAGGAGCGAGAGCTAGAGGTGGAGATAGCGCGGAGTAGGAGTCAATACCCTAACTCTAACTCTTGGCAGGAGTCGTAGGATGAAGAACGGTTCAGATCGCAAGGCAGATGATGGGTCGGCCATTGAAATGGGCCGGCTGTTGTTGCAGGATTGGGAGGCAGCCCAGCCAGATAACTTTTTTACGGCCGACACCAATCTGCAGCGGACGTTAGAATTTCATTGGGGACAGGAAAAGTACCAGCAGCTCGCCAGACAACTATACGATTTCGGCCGGGTGGCCACGGCCGCAGATGCGGCTGTACGTATGGACAACCTGGACCACAACCTGCCCCGGCTGGAGCGTTTTGACGGCCAGGGGCAGCGAATTGAAGAAGTAATCTTCCACCCCAGCCACCACGAGGCCGGCCGTCACATTTACGGTTCTGGGATGCTATCGGTCTGTGGCCAGCCAGGTAACAACCTGCTTTCGCTGGCCCTCTTTTACCTCTCTTCGCAAAATGGCGAGGCCGGGCACAATTGCCCGGTGGCTTGCACCGCCGGGTTGATTAAGGTATTGCAGCAAATAGGAACGCCTGAGTTGCAAGGTCGCTATCTACCCCGGCTGTTGGACGCCGACTACGACAGCCACTTTACCGGGGCCCAGTTCCTGACCGAAGTTCAGGGTGGCTCGGACGTGGGGGCCAACGCTACGACGGCGACGCGCCTCGACACCCAGGCGGGAACCTGGCTGCTGAACGGCGAAAAGTGGTTTTGTTCCAACGTTGCAGCCGACCTGGCGTTGGTGACAGCCCGGGTACCCGGCCAGGGGGACGGCACACGCGGGTTGGGCCTGTTCCTGGTTCCGCGCCGCCTGGAGGACGGCCAGTTGAACAACGTTTTTATTCGCCGCCTGAAGGACAAGCTGGGTACGCGCTCCATGGCCACCGGCGAATTGGAGTTTCGGGATGCGCTGGCTTACCAGATGGGGCCGACCGAAGACGGTTTTCGCCACGTGATGACTTACGTCATTAACACATCGCGGATTTACAACGCCGTGGGCGTCTCTGGCAATGCCCGCCGGGCCTACCTGACGGCTATGACTTATGCCCAACACCGCAGGGCATTTGGCCAGGAGATTATTCGCTTTCCATTGGTCCAGGACCAGTTGGCCAATATGCGGGCTGATAGTACGGCCATGCTGGCCGGCACGTTGCACATCATTAAGCTGTTGGACGACATTGAGCTGGGCCAATCCACCCCACAGGCCGAAGGCTTCCTGCGCATGGCCATTAATCTGAACAAATACCGCTCGGCCGTTCTGGCCCACGAGGTGATTGTCCGGGCCATTGAGTTGCTGGGAGGCAACGGGGCCATTGAGTCGTTCTCTGTCCTGCCGCGCCTGCTGCGCGATAACGTCGTCTTCGAGAATTGGGAGGGCACGCACAACGTCCTGCTGGCCCAGGTCCAGCGCGATGTGCGCCGATACCGGGTCCACGAGCCGTTTCTGGCGGCCGTGCGGGGCCTGCTGGCGGCGGTGCGGCTTGAGGAACTGCGCCAGCAGGGCCTGGCGGCGTTGGAGCAAATCCAGGCTGAAATTGGCGAGGTGCTGGCTATGGACGAGCTGACGGCGGCCATTTACTTCCGGCCGTTGATGGACCGGCTGACTGACCTGTACTACGCAGCCTGCATGGCCGTGGAAGGCGAGTGGGAGCTGTTATATAAGGAGAACCGGACCAAGCAGCGCCTGGCGACCCTGTTCTTCAACCGCCGCGTCGCCGGCCGCCAGCCGAAAGATATTGCTTACTACGACGATCAGGTCGCCAGGCTGTGCCAGTAATGAGGACTGAGGTAAGAGGACTGAGGACTGAGTTAGGTTGCTCAGTCCTCAGCACTCGCTACGTAGTAGCGGCTGCCGGCGCAGGGGCGGCAGAGGGTCTGGCCGGCGACGGCGACCTGGCGGTCGTTCATGATTTCTTCGCCGCAGCAGTCGCAGATGGCCCGGCGGGCGGGGTGGCTGATAATCTCGGCCATAGATGGGATGAGCCGGACTTCCTGCACCTGGACCAACTCTTCGTCGGGCATGAGCTGGTAGGCTTGCAGGTAGGCGTGCCAGCGGCTGGGGGCCGTGGGGGCGTAGCCGCCGGCCCGTTCGCGGGCCAATGGCCTGGGGGCGACACGCACGGCCAGGCCAGTGTGGGTGTCCACCAGCGTGGCCGCTACCTTGCCGAAGTCCATAACCCGTAAGGTGCGCCGGCCGATGGCACAATCGGTAGCCACGGCAATGCCGTCGGCTCCACAGCCATCTGTTTCCACAATCGTCAGCAGGCGCTTAACGGCGTTGTAAAAGCGGGAGTCGTAACCGGGTCCAACCAGGGCCAGGGCGCGCAGGCCACAGAGCCCCAGGCGAACACCCAGCACCTGGCGCGGGCAGAGGTGTGTGTGCCGGGCGGCCGATTCCCTTAGTAAATGCTCAAGCAAGGCCGGCTCGGGGATGCTACCTGGATTCATGGGGCCAGTGTAGCGAACCTCCCGGAGGTTCGCAACCACCGGAAGGTTCAGCTATACTCCCGGCCGTTGCTTATGAACAAGCTGACGTGGTTCACGCGGCGGCTGGCCCGGTCTGGCCTCTTCCTCTGGTTCGTGGGCCTGGCCGCCTGTGGGTCATCGCCAGAAGTGGCGCCAGGCGCCGGAACACGGCTGGCCACCCCAACGCCAACCCCGGAAATTGGCATCACCTTCGTCACGCTGGCCCCGCCGACTGCGGCCGTTATCCAGACAACGCCCACGCCGCTGCCCACAGCTACGCCCACCCCAACGCCCACGCCTATCGTTTACGTGATTGAGGAAGGGGATACGCTACTGGCCATTGCCATCGAGCGTTATACCACTGTGGATGAGATTACGGCGTTGAATCCGGGGCTCGTGCCCGAATTGCTGCAAATTGGCCAGCAGGTCATCTTGCCACCGCCGGCCACACCGGTATTCCAGGCCGGGATCAGTACCCCCATTCCCATCCAGGTCGAAGTGGTAAACCTCAGCCTGTACCGGACGCCGGTAGGTAGCCTGTGGTTGCTGGGCGAGGTGCTGAACCGGGGGGCGTACCCGGCCGAAAACGTGCAGGTGGAAGTCACCCTGACAGATGCGGCCGGCGCGCCCCTGGCCACTGTTACCGCCTGGGTCGTGCCTGGCGTGGTCCGGCCTGGGGAAAAGGCCCCCTTTGGCGCATTGGTCAACGAGCCGCCGGCCGGCGCCGACCACCCGGTGGCGGCCGTGGCCGGCGGCCAGACAGTCGTGAACCTGGGCAGCCGTTACCTCGATTTGGCAGTGCGGGACGCGGAAGTTACTATTGATGAGGGTCAGGTCGCGCTGAATGGATTGGTTGAGAACGTCGGCCAGGAAACGGCCAGCCAGATTGGATTGGTGATCACGCTCTATGATGCCCAACAGAACGTCGCCGGTTACGCCGAGCTGTTGCTGGCTGGCCCGCTGCCGGCCGGAGAGCGCCTGCCCTTTTCGCTGGCCGTTGCCCCGCCCGGCGGCCGGGTTACGACCTTTGCCATTACCATTCAGGCTCTGAAGTAAAATGAAGTGTCAAGTGATTCGGCGTCAAGTGATTTGGTGTCAAGTGTCAAGTGTTTCAGTGTCAAGTACGATACGGCACATAACACGTGACACTTGACACCTGACACCTGACACTTGACACCCCTAAAAGGTTCATACATGTGGATCGTGTACTTTTTGCACGCAATCATTCGTATTTGCCTCTTTTTTGCCGGCCGGTTGACGATGACCGGCCGGGAGCACATTCCGCCGGCCGGCCCGTATATCATGGTCACTAACCACATGAGCAAGGCCGATCCACCCCTGGTCTATTACGCTTTCCCACCGATGAAACTACGCTTTTTTGCCGGGGAGAAGTGGGAGTCCCATCCCATTTTTGGCCCGTTGATGAAATGGGGCGGGGCCATTTACATCAACCGGGGCGAAGTAGACCGTAAGGCGCTGAAGGAAGCGCTGGAAGCACTGGAGGCCGGCTCTGTTTTCGGCCTGGCTCCTGAGGGCACACGCAGCCGGGTCGGCAAGCTCATCCCGGGGAAAGATGGGGCGGCCTACCTGGCCTACCGGGCTAAAGTGCCCCTGGTGCCGGTGGGGGTGGTCAACACCGACGTGGTCGGCCGCAACGTCGCCCGGCTGCGCCGTACCCACCTGGAGGTCCACGTCGGCCGGCCGTTTATGCTGCCGGAATTAAACCACCGGCCCAAAGGGCCGGAACTATCGGCCTATACTCACCTGATCATGGTCCACATTGCCGCCCTGCTGCCGGAGCGCTATTGGGGCTACTACGCCGGTAGCCCGGCGCTCAAAGTCTTGCTGGCCGGCGAAGACCCCTGGCCCCACTGCCTGGCGGCCGAGGGTGTGGCGGAGAAAAACAGCCAGGGCCAGCCCGACGCCACAGAAACCCAGGGGGCAGGGTGAGAAATGTAAAAAACATATCATCTTCATACAGAGAGTTGTTGCCTGCAAAACATTCTGCGGGTTATAATGTCTTGGAAAGCTCTCGCGCCACATGCTCGTTGGATGGGCGGCGGACTCTAAACCCGCTTGAAGCGAGTTCGATTCTCGCGTGGCGCACCAGGCAAGGAGCAGGTTGATGTTGTAGCTTTTTTCTCATAAATCGAGAGCTCCCCCGTTGTATCTCCGGTCCCTTGCGGCCGCCTGGCCGCCCCGTCATTGCACGTTACCTGACCAGAAAAAAGGAGATACAACAGATGAACACCCTTTCCCGGGCGATCACCGCCCAATTATTCGACAACCCAGAGACTTATCATTCGCTCCGCCGCCAGTGGAGCCAGTTGATGCGTTCCGAGCGCCGGCATGAGCTGTCGGCCGCGCATCACCTGCTCTACCTGGCGCTGCTGGGCAAGGATTGGCGGAAGGGCTTTACCCCCGTCACCAATCCTCGCAAGCTGGCTAACGGCGCGTTCCAGGGTTGGACGCTGTTTCGCGCCCTGACCCTGCTGCACGTGCCGGCCTGCGAGAGCTGGCTGCTGGCTCCCTTCGACGGTGTCGTTACGCCGGAGATGTTACAGCAGGTGCGCCGCCTGGTTCCAGCGCGCTCGCCATACCAGTACCGGCCGGAGCAGTTTGCCCCGGCCGCTTTCCCGTTCGACGCTTACCTTGTGCCGGAGACCGCCCCGGTCGGCGAAGGAGTGGCCCGTGCCTGAAGCGTAGGAACTTCCCTGGTACACCTATGTCCTGGTCCGGGCAGACATCCCGCTGGCCGATCAAGTCGTCCAGGTCGGCCACGCCTGCCTGGCGGCCGGCCACCGCTTTTACCAGCCGGAGGCGCCTTGCCACCTGGTCGTGCTCCACGTGCCGTCGGAGGCTCAGTTACAGTTCGCCGTGGCGCGCATCGAGGCGGCCGGTATTCGTTGTGTACGCTTCTATGAGCCGGACGAGGACATGGGGGTTACGGCCGTCTGCACCGAGCCTGTCGGCGACGGCGGCCGGCGCATCTTCAAACGGTTCTCCCTCTGGCGCGAGCCCAGCGCCAACCCCCGCGAGCGCGGCCCGCCGGGCCATTTATGCGTCACTGGTCTAACCCCGGGCAGATATCTGCTGCACAGCCCAGCCGTTGCCATCCGGATCACTGAAGAAGATAAATCCGACGTTATCGAGGGCGTCTCCCTCACGGGCTGGGCGAGATCCATCCGGGCCGATCACCTGGACCTCGCTGACCTCCACTCCTCGCTCGAGGAGCTGGGCACGCGCCGCGTGGATGTCTGAGACAACCAACTGTAATCCCTTGAGCGAGCCGGGCGGCATTTCCCCGATGCCATTCCCCACGACAATCGAGCAGCCCGATCCCGGGGGAGTCAGTTGGACAACACGTAACTCATCACTGATCTTGGTGTCGTGGTCAACGTTGAAGCCAACCTGTTCGGCGTAGAAGGCCTTGGCGCGGTCCACGTCCGAGACCGGAACTACGACTACTTCCAACGTCCAATTCATGATGCCTCCCCACCTTTGCGGAAGCAAAAGTTCAGGTAGAGTCGCTCGCCGTCCTTCGGCCGGTCGCGGGCCAGCTCGGCCCCCGTCACCCCGGCAAAGTGGTAAGTGGGCTTGAGAAGCAGCCGGGGCGTGTAGCGGCGGATAAGCGTTTGCCGGCGCTCCCGATCTAGCTCCAGGGCGCGGACGACGTTGGGGGTGATGTTCTCTTCCTTCGATAGTCGCAGACCGGTATCTCTGAGCTGTCCTCGCCAGCGCTCAACTTCGTCGGCATAGCGAATGTCGGCGTACAGAAAATAGCCGTCCGGCCGCAGCACCCGGACGACTTCGCTGAAAAAACGTTCCACGTTTGGATAGTACAACGACGACTCCACGTTCATGACCACGCCAAAGGAATGGTCGGCGAAGGGCAAAGACTCGGCGTCGCCGCGCCTGAAGGATAGCCCCTCGACCACGTGGTAACGCTGGCAGAAGCTAACGGCGTTAGCGGTAATGTCAATTCCGGTCAACGATCGGGGCTTGAAGCGTCGCATGACGTAAGCCGCCCCGCCGCCCCGGCCGGAGCCGACCTCTAAAGCGTCCAGCCCTGTCCAATCAATGGCGCTGGCGACGTGATGGTATAGTTGCAATGGGTAGCGGTGGGGTTCCTCTTCGGCCGATAGCGCCAGCGGTTTGTGAGCCGGGTCCAGGCTGGTGTAGCCGAAGTTCATAAAAAGCATGTGGGCGTCCCGGTCCAGCCTGGAAATATATTCGTACCAGCGCCGGCTGACGGGCTGCTTCAGGCCGGGAACGAAGTTGTAGAGCCAAAAACGATTTGACATAAAATCCTCCTTGGATAGGACCCAGATGAACGCGGATGGCGCAGGTTAAGAAATAATATCCGCGTCTATCATGAAAATCTGCGTCCTATTCCATCTATTGCCAGTAGATCTTGCGCCTAAGGGCTCCTATGAGCCGTAACTGATCCGGTAAATGCCGCCGTTGATGTAATCGCCGACGTAAAGGGCGCCGTCGGGGCCGGTGATGAGGCCCAGGGGCATGCCTGGCCAGCGGGCCAGCCAGGAGATCTGGGCGGTGTAACTATCGCCGGCCGGCGACAGCTCAACGCGAGCCACTCCTCGGGTCACGTCCTTCAAGAAGGAGCCGAAGACGGCCACGAAGAGGTTGTATTGGTATTCGGCCGGGAAGTGCCCGCCGGTGTAAAAGTCGAGGCTGTTGGCCGAGGAGCGGGGTTCAAAGAAGGCGATGGCCGGCCGCGTGCCGGCGCAGCCAATCCCGGCCAGATCGTCCCAACAGTCCGGCCAGCCGTAGTCGCCGCCCTGGACAATGTGGTTCAACTCCTCCAGGGGTGTGTCCAGCCCCAGGTCGTCCCGGCCATTGTCGGTGGCAAAGAGGTCGCCGGTGAGGGGGTGGAAAGCCAGGTCGTAAGGGTTGCGCATCCCAGTGGCGTAGACCTCGCCCGCGCCGCTGGCCGGGTCGAAACGCATAATCGTGCCACTGCGGGCGTCGGCCTCGACGCAGGCGTCGCAGGTGGAGCCAATGCCCATGTACAGCCAGCCGTCCGGGCCAAATTTGAGATTGTCGTTCTGGTGCAGGTCCGCCGGCAGGTCGCGGACAAAGTTGACCGCTTCTTCTGCCACCAGGTCGCCGTCGCGGTCGCGCAGGATGGAGATTTTGCCAAAGCTAGAAACGTACACATCTACGGTATTCGGCCGGACGGTGACACCCAGGGGAATGTTGAAGCCGGCAAAGAAAATGCTATCCACGTCAGCCCGGCCGTCGCCGTCGCTGTCCACAAAGACGTGGATGGTTCCATCAAAGGAGGTGGCGTACAGCCGGCCGGCGGCGTCAAAAGCCAGGCCGGTAGGGCGGTACATATCGGCGTACCTGGTCATGGAGAAGCCGGAGGCCAGCGTCGCGCCCGCTACCTCGACGACGGCCGGCGGAATAGTCGGCGTTGCTGTTGGGTTGGGGGTGTTGGTTGGCGCCGGCGTTTCGGTTGGTATGGCCGCGGGGAACTGCGGTGTCGTTGTGGGAGCGGGCGCGGCCGTTCCTATAGATGCCGCCACCTGAGTAGCAGGTGTGGCCAGTGTGTCTAAAGTGGCGGGCGTCAGGGAAACAGCAGAGCGATTACAGGCAACCAAAAATAAAACCGGAAGCCAGGGCAGGGCACGTCGTGGCAAAGCAAGACCTCAACGAATGGGATAGCTGGTACCCATTATCTCCCGGCCGGAGCTGATTGGCAACGTTTGGTAGTTGACAGTTGGTGGTTGATAGTTGATAGTTGTTGGAGCTAGATTCGCACCCGCTGTGAATGGTAACCGGTCGCCCCATCCGGCCGGACGCCCTGTTCTTCCTCGGTTTGCAGCAAGCCGGTCCCATCGGTGGCCCGGACGCGGATAGTATGGCTGCCGGGCGGGGCAACCCAGTCGTAGCGCCACTGGACCCAGGTGAGCGGGCTGAGGGGTGGCGTGCGCAACGTGGCTTCCACCCATTCCCCACCATCAAATTGCAACTCCACTTTCTGGATGCCCCGGTCGCCGGCCCAGGCGATGCCGCCGATAGGGATGCGGCCATCGGCGGCCGGTTGGCCGGTGGCCACGGTGTCAATGACGGAGACGATTTGCGGCCGGGCCTCTTTGCTCCAGCCCCGGTCTACCCAGTAACCCCGGCCCTCCCCGTCCAGGGCCGTCATTTTGACGATCCACTTGGGCTGTTTCATGCCGTAGCGGTTGGGAATGTAGACGCGGAGGGGGAAGCCATGGTCCAACGGCAGCGTTTCGCCGTTCATGCCATAGACGAGCAGGGTCCGGGGATCCATGATGTCCATCAAGCCCACACTTTCGTAAAAGCCATCGGCTGCTTCCAGGTAAAGGGATCTGGCTTCCGGCCGCAGTCCCAGGTCCATTACCAGGTCGCGCAGCCGCACGCCGGTCCAATTGCTGGTGCCAATCAGGTCGCCGCCGACGCGGTTGGAAATACAACTGAGCGTAATCGGCTGGGTAATGGCTGGGTAGGCCATTAGCTCTTCCAGGGTCAGGGAGCCGGGGTTGGTGAAGAGGCCGGCCACTTCCAACCGCCAGCTCTCTTTTTCGGCGACCGGCGGCCGGGTATTGATGTCAATGCGGTAAAAGGCTTCGTTGGCCGTGAGTTCCGGCCGGGTACCAGGGGCCGCCGCTACCTGGTCGCGCAGGGTGGCGGCCGACATGGGATCCGCTTTACGGGTAGCCGTGGCCGCCGGCGTGGGCTGGAGTTCGGCCAGTGGCCGGCCGGCTCCCGTTGCCTCGGCCTGGCCGGCCAGGAGACGGCCCAGGCCCCAGGCTCCCAGGGCCACTCCTACGGAGCCGCCGGCCAGCTTGAGCAAGAGGTCCCGGCGAGCCCGGCGCGTCTCGTCGTCGGCCGGGGCCATCACCGGCCCGGCCAGGAGAGCGCCCAGGGTGCTGCCCCAGCTTATCAGGAGAATGGCCAGCCAGATAACCGCCAATAGCGGATTGCCGGAGAACTCCTGGCTCAATGTCACCAAGACGAGGAAAAAGAAGGTGGCAAAACCAAGCATTACCCCCATCTGCCGGCCTTGTTCTGGCGCTCGCCGCGTGGCCCAGGCCACGGCCGTGCCCAGGACCACTCCAAGAAAAAGGAAGAGGAGCAGGGCCAGCAGCTTTTCCAGGCTCTTGGCCGCCTCGCTGGTCGGGCCGAGATTCAGGCTGATGATCAGCTCGACCATGGCGTCAATGCCCAGCGTGACCACGTCGCCGGGCAGCACGCGGGCCAACCAGTCGAAAATAGCAAAGGGCACGAAAGGCAGGCCAACCAGTTGTTCGGCCAGGTAAGATAAAGCCATAACCGGCAGAGAGGTCAGCCCGCCAAGCAGCGCGCCTAATGCCAGGGAAGGTTGTTTCATAGGCTGTCCTTGATACAACGCAAATTTTCCTGATAAACGGGTTTTATCGCGAATGGCCCGAATGAGCGTACAACGCTTCACGAATGGCGCGAATGTTTTCACTGTTTAGAATAACGCGGATTTCTTACGAAAGGGTTAATGCCCTGGTCGCTCTCATCACTGTAAGGGTAGTGTAAGATATTGGGATACAATAGAGTGAAAAAGAAGCGGTTGGAGATGAGATTGTTAGCCAGAAGTTGCTCGCAATCTCTAATCTCCAATCTCTAATCTCCATTCAATCTGAGGTGCGGGGAAAGGACGTGACTGAGTCAGAAGAAATCCTGGTGGTAGACGACGAGGCTTCGGTGGTCGAAGTGGTGAGTCTCTATTTGCGGCGAGAGGGATTCCAGGTCCGCACGGCCCGGGACGGCCGGCAGGCCCTGGCAGCCATTCACGAACGTCTGCCGGCCCTGGTCGTGCTGGACCTGATGCTGCCCAAGGTGGATGGGCTGGAGATTATGCGCCGCCTGCGGGATGACCCGGCGACCAACGTGCCGGTAATTATGCTGACGGCCCGCAGCCAGGAAACGGACCGGATTTATGGTCTGGAGCTGGGCGCGGACGATTACGTGGTCAAGCCTTTTTCGCCGGCCGAGCTGGTGGCTCGGGTGAAGACCGTTCTGCGGCGGTCGCGGGGGCCGGCTGGCTTGCAGCAGGAAGGGCGGCCGATCAAATATGGCGATCTGGTTATTGACCCGCTGACCCGCCTGGTACACGTGCGCGGCCAGGAAGTAGAGCTGACTGCGACCGAATTTAACCTGCTATGGTTCATGGCCAGTCACCCCCGCCAGGTCTTTAGCCGGGACCGGCTGCTGGAGAACGTCTGGGGCTTTTCCGATTACGTGGACCCCAGCACGGTGACGGTTCATATCCGCCGTCTGCGAGAGAAAATTGAGGTCAACCCCAGCCAACCGCAACGGCTGCTGACCGTCTGGGGGGTGGGGTACAAGTTTGAACCGGGGATGGAAGCGTGAGTTCTAGACCTATTCCGGCCGGGAAGACCGTGGCCTGGCTGGGGACTTCGCCCTGGCGTATTCTGGTCCTGGGGGTGCCGCTGGCCCTGGCCGTCGTAACGCTGGTTATGATCTGGCTGATGCGCCCCCCTTTCCGGGAAGTGGCCAGCCTGGTGACGGCGCTATGCCTGACTTCGGTGGTCTCTCTGACGATTGGTTTTCTCCTTTACCGCAAGGGCTGGGCTCGCTCGCCTTCCCTCGGCCTGACGCTGATCTTGACCTACGCCTGGGCGGCCGTGCTGACGCTTTTCAACGTCTGGATTATGGCCCGGTTGATGTTTGTTAACGCCCACGATCTGGCCCTGGCCGGCGTGCTGCTACTATTTGCGGCCATCATCGCTACTACTTTCGGCATTTTTGTCGCCGCCAGCCTGACCGATAGCCTGCGCCAGCTCAGCCAGGCGGCGCTGCGCCTGGCCAGGGGAGATTTGAGCGCCCGGGCCAGGGTGGCCGGCCGGGACGAGGTGGCCCAGGTGGCCCAGAGCTTTAATGAGATGGCCGCCCAACTGGAAGAAGCAGCCCGCAAACGGCAGGAGCTGGAAGTCTTGCGCCGTGACCTGATTGCCTGGACCTCGCACGATTTGCGCACGCCGCTGACCAGTATCCGGGTGATGGTCGAGGCGCTGCACGATGGGTTGGTGACTGACCCGGAGATGGTCCAGCGCTATTACAGCACCATCCGGGCCGACGTGGTCGCTCTCAATAACCTCATTGACGACCTGTTTGAGCTGGCCCAACTGGACGCCGGTGGCCTGGTCTTTGAAATGGACGCTCATTCGCTCGGCGACCTGGTGTCGGACACGATTGAAAGTTTCCGGCCGCTGGCGGTCCAGCGCGACATTTTCCTGGACGGCGAGATGAGCCCAGACCTGGACCCGGTCATGATGAATGCAGCCAAGATCGGCCGGGCGCTGGCCAACGTGGTCAATAACGCCCTACAATACACGCCAGCCGGTGGTGAAATCCGGGTAACGGCCCGCCGTACCCAGGAAGGCGTGGTGGTTACCGTTCAGGACAGCGGGCCGGGCTTCTTGCCGCAAGATCTGCCGCGCATCTTTGAGAAATTTTACCGGGGGGAACAGGCCCGCAGCCGGGCTACCGGAGGGGCCGGCCTGGGGCTGGCCATTGCCCGGGGCATTGTTGAGGCCCACGGCGGCCGGATGTGGGCCGAGAATATAGACGGCAAAGGCGCGCTGGTGGGTTTGGTCCTGCCGGCTACATCTCTTCCCGGTACGACAGGCGGTATTTTTGCCGCGCTTCCATCACCGCCCGCCGCAAAATCTCGTGGACGGTCTGGGGGTCCTTGACGTTGTTCAGAACAAGCTCGGGGTGGCTCGTGTCGTGGCTGCGGATGGTTATATCTCCCAAGTTGAGCATCCGTTCCCGCAGCGTCTGGCTCTGGTCAATGTCCTGGACCCGGATCAACTCAATGTCTTCCCGCTCCTTGCCCAGCAGCCCCTCGATGACGCGGACCCGTTCGTTGGTGATGATGTATTCCTTGCTGACGGACAGGAACGGCCGGCCCTGCCAGAGGATCTTTTCCTCGCCCTTTTCGGGCAGGCCGGTGGAGCGACCCTGGGTGTTGCTGACTATCTGGCCCATTTCGTCGTCTACTTCCAGCAGCGCGGCATCGGCCGCTACGTCTATCAGGGCTTCCAGCTCGGCTTTGGGCAGAGCCGACAGATTGATGTTACCCTGGGCAATGGCCTGCCAGATACGCGCTTTCACCCGGTTTCTTGCTTCATTTATTGTCATCTTGCACCTTCCTTATGGATTTCTGTCACCGGCGCCAGGCGCTTTAAGCAAGCCGGCTTTCGCGCAAAGCCGTTAAGTGCCTGGCACTTTTCCGTCAATTGTTTACCTTTCGCTAACATACCTTGCCCACACCTGTGGTAATATTATGGCGTCGCCAGGGGTGGTATGATCACGTTTGTTGCTAATTTGACCAGGGATGGCTAAAATGCTGTCCCGGCAACATTACTTAGGAAAAGATAGTTTATTGGTTGAGGTAGGGAAAATGCCCTTATATACCTATAGATGTAATGAGTGTGAACACCAGTTTGAAACACGGCAACGGTTTACGGACGCTCCCTTGAGCGACTGCCCCCGCTGTGGCGGGCCGATCCGGCGAGTGATCAACCAGGTTGGCCTGGTTTTCAAGGGTTCAGGCTTTTACGTCAACGACAGCCGCAACGGGAAAAGCAACGGCGCCAGCGGCAAGGCAAACGGGAAATCTACCAGCGCTGAAAAAAGTTCCGAGGCGGCCGCACCGGCCGATAGCTCCAGCAGCGACGCGGCTAAGAGTTCGACCACGACCAGCGCTTCTACCTGATACCACTGCCACTCTCGGATCACAATTTAATTGTAAAAGGGCCTGTATCTACGCGATACAGGCTTTTTGTTGCCAGCTTTGAATTTGTTTAAAACTGGAAGCCACCGGTGGC
>JAKEFB010000035.1 GCA_022616275.1 Chloroflexota bacterium | reverse complement strand
CCGACCTGGTAGCTGATTGGCGGCAGCGGCAACTTCCTGGGACTGAACGGCCGGGCCAGGGCGCCCAGGTTATAACGGCGCTGCTGCCTGCCTGGGCCCTGGCTGCGCCGCTTTTCTTCTTGCGCACAAAAACGCCCGTTTACCCGCAGTATCAATTGGTTTCGTTACCCGCATTGCTGTTGATGGCCGGCGCTGTCGTCACTTTGAGCCGGCGCGAAGCCTGGGGAGTCATTATTACTCTGGCCGCCCTGGCCATTGCCGTCGTCCAGAGTATGGCCATAGGCCAGACCCTGACCACCGTCGGGCAAAGGCTGGTCCCGGGTGGAATGGGCACGCCATTGTCCTATCCCCAGGCGGCCGTATCCACCCTCCGGGCCGATAACAGGCCAGTTGTGGTTCACAGCCACGGCGATATTGCCGAATTCGAAGGCGACGCGGCCGTTTTCCGCGTGCTGTTTTGGGGCTACCCACACCAAATTGCCGATGGTCGCTCTGTTCTTTTGATCCCTGGCCGGCCGGCGCACCTCTTGTTCACATTTGCGACTTTACCCGCCTGGGAGATTGCCCGTGAGCTGGGTCTCGCCGGTACAATTCAAGAATTACCCCGCCGTGAAGGGGAGCCTCCCTACCTGGCTCTAACGACGAATGGTCTTGGCCCGGCCGCTTTTGAGCCAACGGAACCGTATCTCTTAGAAAATGGGGCGGAGCTACAAGGCTGGTTGGCGCAGCAAATAAGCGCCGAAGGCCGTTTACGCCTGATAACCTGCTGGCAAATCAATGGCTCGATCAGGGAAGGCCACTACCAGCAATTCAATCATCTCTATCATGAAGGTGACGCAGCCCCGGCCGCCATCCAGGATGTGGCTACGTCGTCTCGCGCCTGGCAATCAGGTGACTATTTAATTACCTGGGCAGAGTTTGATCCAGCCCGATCATTTCCGGTATATTTTGACATTGGTATGTACACCTGGCCGGAGTTGCAACGCAGCCCTGTTTTAAACCGGGCCGGCGATCCCCTGGCCCCTGTCCGTCTAATGCTGCCTGCTCTTCCAGAGCCATAACTGCTCAGACAAATTCTCGCTTGCCTATGTAAAAAGGTGGAATTAAATGAACGAACTGGAGTATTTTCGTCGCGAAGTCGATCACTTCATGAAACATCACCCCCAATCGCCCCTGGATCAGGGGCAACGCGCCTCTTTGACCGGCCTGAGCTATTACGAAGCCAACCAGGGCCTGATCTTTGAGGTAGAGGTAGAACGGTTCTCAGAGGATGAGCCGGTCGTCACGATGCAAACCAGCACCGGGGATACCCAGGAGTACCGCCGTTGGGGCCGCTTTTCCTTTACCATAGAGGGCCGGGAAGCTACCCTGACCATTTACAGCGACCCCGACGGCTACGACTTTTTCTTGCCCTTCCGCGACACCACCAATGGCCAGGAAACGTATGGCGCCGGCCGCTACCTGGATAGCCACCGGCCGGGCCTGAACCAGCTTGGCCCCGACCGCTTTGAGGTAGACTTCAACTACAGCTACAATCCCTATTGTGCTTACAGTGAGTACTATAGCTGCCCCCTACCCCCGCGTGAGAACTGGCTGAAAGTGCCAATTCGTGCCGGGGAAAAGAATTATGAGTAGCCAAATGCTCGCCATAGGTTTGTAAAACTGACTTAGCTATTTTGAAGTTCGATACCTTCGCCAAAATAGGGTAAGGAGAATTTCATGCTTTCTTTTCTAAATAAACTTCGTAGACGCAAAAACCGGACTTTTTCCTGGCAGGCAGTACTAGCGCTGAGCGAGACGTTGACTGTTGATTTAACAACACACCGTTTTTGTGGCGTTGCTATTGGCGATCCTATTGAGAAGCTCTCATTTCTAGGGCCGGCAGATAATCCTTACGACCAATTCCAGATATACAACTATAACAAACGGGGCTTTTACCTGGCTGAAGATGACGGCAAATTAGAAACCGTCGTCTTCATTCTGGTTCTGGATGACTTTATGCCCGAAATGAGACCATTTGTGGGGCACTGGCTGTGCAACGGCCGCACACTTACCATCACAGCGCAAACCCAACCCAAAGATTTACAGCGGGATCTGGGTGAACCTTTTCATGAATACACTGAATCGGTGGGCGACTTGATCTGGTTTTACGAGTTTCCCGGCGTGGAGTGGCAGTTTGCCTGGTCAAAAATGGGGCAGTTAGCCTCGGTAGAAATGGGCGTGCCAGAGTTGGGCTATGCCGAAGCACGCGCCTTGTTTCAGGTCAAAAAACAGTGGCCTTTCTAAATTCCAAAACGAGCGCATCTGCTACACTTGCCCCTAAACAAGAGAAAAGGCAGATACTAATATAGAGTTTTATAGTTTCTTCGCCACCTCCTGTGGCACTGCGCCTCATTGGTGATTGTGGAGAAAAAACGCCTGGAGGGCTCGTAGTCGCTTTCGCGTTTCCCACAAAAAGACCCGCTTCATCAGGGGGTCTAGCAAGAATTCTAAGAAGCGGGGTTTGGTGGTGAAGTGGAATTTGTAGGTGATGCGTGACTCGTGTTCTGAAATGTCAGCATGGTGAATAGAAGCAGCCCAGGATTGGAAGAAAGGCGGAGCGTTGACCATTTTCACTGCTGCCAGCGTCGGGGGATTGAAGGTCACATAGACGGTTTTGAGGGCAATACTGCCCAATGACCTGCGGCCGACACAGACGGAGGTGACCCCCTTGCCTGCGACGGTATGCCCATCGTCCAGGTAAGCAGCTTGTAACAAGGTATCCCACTCCAGCCGACGGGTGTAGTCGTGGAGGAGGTCAAAGACCAGATGGCTGGGGGCGGGAATAATTTCACTGACTTCACCATGAGCCATGTTCGTTGTTCCTGTGTGCTCTTTATTCCCCCTCCTCCAGCCGGGCTAACCGCTGCTCCAGGGAGGCCACCTGGGAGGCCAGTTGGGTTAGTTGGGCGGCCAGCTCAAGCCATTCCTCCTCTTCCTCTGGCCGGGCCACCGTCTGTTCCGCCAATTCCCGGTTGTGTGCCACCAGTTGGCGGACCACCAGGGCGTTGAACTCGTTTTGCTGCTGCAACAGATGGCGCACGTACCATTTGGTGGACACGCTGTTCCAAAGCTCACGCAGGCGGGCAATGGCCGGCCCTAACAAGGGAACGTGGGACGTAAAGGGCTGCTCCTGCACCTGCCAGTTTTGCTCTAGTTCCGGCAGAAGGCCGGCCGGCTCCGTGGATAGGGCGGTCTGGCGCAATCGGCGCAGGGCAACGAGCACCGCCCGAGTGTCGGCTTCAGAGGGCGACGGTTGTCCGGCAGCCTGCCTGGTCGCCCAGATCTCCGGCAAAGCGAACATCGTCGCCTGGTAAGCCCTGGCCGAAGCCTGCCGCTCTAGCGGGTCCAGCCGTGGCAGCCAACTCGCTTCGACCGGGCAGGTAGCCTGGAGCACGTCCTCCAGAGGATAATGCTTCAACAAGAAACGCCACCGGCTGGTGTGCATGTGGCGCAGGTAAGCCGGGCTACCCCGGCGGGCCACGGCCGACTCGGCGTGAACGGCCGTCGCCTCCGGCGTGTAGACCACCCGGTAGCCGGCCTGCCGGGCGCGCCGGCACAAATCCACTTCTTCAAAATAGAGAAAAAAACCTTCGTCGAACAGGCCGACCCTGGCCAGCATCTCGCCGCGCAGGGCCATGGCTGCCCCGGTCACGTACTCCACGTCCTGCAAGCTGTCGCATTGCCCCTCGTCCTGCTCCCCATAGCCATAATGGCCGGGAATGGCCTGGGGAAAAGAAACGTACCCTCCGGCGTGCTGCAAACGGCGCTCTTCAGGGAAATAAATCTTGCACCCGGCAATGCCTATACGGCTATCGGCCACCATCGGCACCACCAACTGGCGCAGCCAGCCAGGCGAGACCACCACGTCCGGGTTGACCAGGACAGCGACGCCGGCCGCCAGTTGGCGCAGGGCTACGTTGACGCCGCCGGCAAAGCCCAGGTTTTGCCGATTGCAAAGCAGGCGAACCTGGGGGAAGCGCCGGCGCACAAACTCAACGGAGTCATCGGCCGAGGCGTTGTCCACCAGGATCACGTCCAGCGCCGGATAATCCTGGGCCAGTAATGAAGCCAGGCAGGCTTCGAGGAAGGGCCGGCCGTTCCAGTTTAAGACAATGGCCGATACTGGTGGCAGCCCAGGGGTACCGGTTGTCATGCCAGCCTTTCTGCCGGTTCCAGCTCCCACTCCCACGTGGCCGGCATTTCCACCACTCCCTCCGTTTCTACATTGCCCCCAGCCACAACGCGGAAGGTGTAGGCCTGCTCGTGAAAGTCGTAGGCGTGCGGCCGCAGGCCGTCGTGTACGGCGGCAGTCAGGCGGTAAAGGGCCGGCAGCAGCGGCAGGCTGTGTATCCGGTAACGGATCACGCCCCGGCCGGGCCGGTCTGTCCTGACCGGCACCTGGGCCAGGCGGTGGTTAGGGCCGTTGAGGTGGACGCCGTCGTGGCGGAAAATGGCCAGCCCAAATTCCGGCTCGGCTACCGGCCGGTGGACGGTGTAGGCTATCTCCACCGTCATCGCCTCACCCGTTTGAAACAGGCGCTGCTCCTCGCCAGCCCCGTTCAAAAAGCGCACCCCGGTGATTTCAATCTCACCCGTCCCCCAGCGCCGGAAAGCGCCGGCGCCATTGACACCGTAGCCACCCTGGCCGCCGCTCTGGCCGTGCGCCTTTTGATGGGAAAATTGGAGATAACGAGCAATGACCTCGTCGGCCGGGCCGGCCGCCTGGACGGCGCCATGTTCCAGCCAGACCAGGTGAGAGCAGAGGGAGCGCATGGTATCCAGAGTGTGGCTGACCAGGATAATGGTCGTCCCCTGCCGCTTCATCTGGTGGATGCGTTCCATGCACTTCTCTTGAAAGGCCTGGTCGCCTACGGCCAGGATTTCGTCCACGATTAAAATATCCGGACTGACATGAACGGCCACGCTAAAGCCCAGACGCATATACATGCCCGAAGAGTAATGTTTTACCGGGACATTGATAAACTCGTCCAATTCGGAAAAAGCCACGATGGAATCGTAACATTGCAGCACGTCTTCGCGGGTCAGTCCCAGGATAGCGGCGTTGAGGAAGATATTTTCCCGGCCGGTCAGATCGGGGTGGAAGCCGGCGCCCAGCTCCAGCAGGGCGCTCAAGCGGCCGCGAACCACGATCCGGCCTGTCGTCGGGCGCAAAATCCCGGCGGCCAGCTTTAGGAGCGTGCTCTTGCCGCTGCCGTTCCGGCCGATAATACCCAAACTATTTCCCGCCATCACGTCAAAGGTCACGTCCTTGACCGCCCATAGGGCCTGCTCCTGCTGGCGGCCGCGACGGGAAAAGGCGGCAATGACCGTTTCCAACACTGTTTGGGGCTGGCTGGCTGAAAAGACAAAACGCTTGCTGACGTTTTCAAAGCGGATAACCGGCTGTTCGCTCATAGACGCCCCATTCTAGCCCAACCTCCGGGGGGTTCGCAACCTCCCGGAGGTTAGGCAATTGTAATTGACCGGCCGGCAAGCCTACAGCATAATTGCATTGTGACCCACGACGCGGAAATAGATAAAGTGGAAACGCCAGGTGATAGCTGCCACCTACCCGGAGTTGGCGGAGTTGGGCAACCCAACTCTGCCACCTACCCTACCCTGGCTCTGGTTGCTGCTTTTCTCCTCCAGTGGGCTCTCCTTTTTTCTATCCGGGGGCCACTATGGGACGCGACCTTCTACTATGCCTACGCCCGCTCGATTATCTTTGACGGCGATCTGAAGATTGATAACGACCTGCGTCTGTCCTACTCCACCAACACGCCGGCCTTTGCCGCCAAACAGTTGGACCAGCAGCGCACGGCCACCGGCCGGGTGCCTACTCCCTTTGCCACAGGCAGCGCCCTGTTGTGGCTGCCCTGGCTGGGTGTGCTGCGCCTGGCGGCCGCGGCCGGCCAGGAGGTGGGCCTGGCGCCGCCGCAGCTCACCGGCTATGAATGGCTCTTCGTGGCTGGCGTGGCCACCTTCTCCGCCCTGTTGGGCTTACTGGCTTTTTGGCTGGCCCACGCTGTCGCTCGAGCCGAAACAGGCCGCTTCAGCGCCCTGGCGGCCACCCTAACCTTGCTTTTTGCCACTCCCCTGCTCTATTACCAGTACCGTGAACCCCTCTACTCCCACGCCACCTCGGCCTTTGTCACGGCCTTATGCGTCTATGCCTGGTGGCGGTGGGGCCAGGCGCCGCCGGCGGCCGGCCAGGCGCTTTTAATAGGCACTCTGATAGGGTTAGCCACCCTGGTCCGCTGGCAGCACGTCGTCTACCTGGGCCTACCTCTGGCCTCGACGGCCGGGTGGTGGCTGGCGTTGCCCCGGCCGGTCCGGCGCGCTCACTGGCGCCGGCCGCTCCTTTACCTGGCGCTGTCGGGATTGGCGGCCCTGGCCGTTCTGTCTATCCAGTTTGCCCTGTGGCGGCTATTTTTTGGCGCCTGGCTCACGCTGCCCCAGGGGAATAGCTTCATGGACTGGCGCGCTCCCCTCTGGCAGCCAGCTCTCTTTTCCACTTACCGGGGCCTGTTGCCCTGGATGCCGGTGGCCCTGCCGGCCATCCTTGGCCTGCTGCTGCTGGCCCAGCGCCGGCCGGGGCTGGCCCTGCCGCTGTTATTTGTTCTGGCGCTGGCTGTTTACGTCAATGGCAGCGCCCGCGACTGGTTTGGCGGCGGTGGTTTTGGCCCCCGCCGCTTCACCAGCGAGCTAACGCTCTTTGTCGTTGGTTACGCTGCCTTTTTAGAGGCTCTGGCTGGCAGCCGGCGGCCGCTGGCGCGGCGGCTGGGCCAGGCGGCCGGGCTGTTGGCCGGGCTGGCCCTGGGATTGCAGCAGTGGATTTTGCTGCGCTATGGACTGCTGGAAAAAATCGGGGGCTATCACCTGAGCATGGAGCCCGCCTTTGAATGGGTAGACGAGCCGTTGGCTGCTTTCGGCCAACGGCTGGCGGCCCACGGACTGGATTTTCTATATTCGCCGGTGGACTTTTTTATCTTCCCCGGCTCGCCGCTGGATCGGCTGATCAACGCCCAGGCCTGGCCCGGCCGCCACCTGGCGGCGCTGGTCGCCACCACTGCCTTTCTCTTGCTGCTCGTTGGGGGCGGCCGGTGGTTGTGGCCCCGGCTAGGAACCACGACCGCCGCACGACGACGGCTGGCCTTCGCCGCCGGCCTGGCGCTGGTCGCGGCCAACGCCTGGATTCTGTTTTGGGCCTGAGTAGAACGATTTTGAAAATCGTT
>JAKEFB010000260.1 GCA_022616275.1 Chloroflexota bacterium | reverse complement strand
GTACCTGTTGGGCTACCCCTCGGTCCGCAACTATGACGGCTCGTGGACGGAGTGGGGCAACCTGGTTGGTGTGCCCATCGAGAACCCGGCGGCCCAGTAGTAGGGGCACGATGGTTCGTACGCCTACTTTGAGGGGTTTGTTGGTAGGTGGGGCAACACCAACCAATAGGCCCCTTTTTGTTTTAAAGCTATGTTAGACGCTAAAGCTATTCAGGCTGATTTCCCGATTTTGCAGGTAGAGGCCCACCCGGGCGTACCCCTGGTTTACCTGGACAACGCGGCCACGTCGCAGAAGCCTCGGGCGGTGATTGAGGCGATGGACACCTACTACCGGAGTTACAACGCCAACGTCCATCGCGGCATCCACCGGCTGAGCGAAGCGGCTACGGCCGCCTACGAAGGCGCCCGGGTGCGGGTGGCCCGCTTTATCAACGCGCCGGACCCGGACCAGGTGATTTTTGTGCGCAACACCACCGAGGGTATCAACCTGGTGGCGTTCACCTGGGGGCGGGCTAACCTCCGGCCGGGGGACGAGATCCTGCTGACGGAAATGGAGCACCACTCCAACATCGTGCCCTGGCAGCTCCTGGCCGAGGAGAAGGGGGCTGTTGTGCGCTACATCCCCTTTACCGGCGAAGGCTTGCTGGACCTGTCCAGACTGCCCGAACTGCTGACCGGCCGGACCAGGATTTTCTCATTCACGGCCATGTCCAATGTTTTTGGCACGATCAACCCGGTGCAGGAGCTGGTGGCGGCGGCGCACGCGGTGGGCGCAGTGACCGTAGTAGACGCGGCCCAGGCTGTGCCGCACCTGCCGGTGGACGTGCAGGCCCTGGACTGTGACTTCCTGGCTTTTTCCAGCCATAAGATGTGCGGCCCGACGGGGATAGGCGTCCTGTATGGCAAGCGCCACTTGTTGGAAGCGATGCCGCCGTTTATGGGGGGCGGCGATATGATCCGCCGGGTCCGCCTGGAAGGCTCGACCTGGAACGACCTGCCCTGGAAGTTTGAGGCAGGCACGCCCAGCATTGCCGAGGGGATTGGCCTGGGTGCGGCCGTAGACTATCTCAGCGCCATTGGCATGGAGGCCGTCCACGCCCACGAGCAGTTTATTACCGATTACGCCCTGGAAGCGCTAAGCGAGATAGAGGGCTTGCAAACGTTGGGGCCGCCGGCCGCGCAGAAGGGTGGTGTGGCCGCCTTTACTCTGGAGGGAGCCCATCCACACGACATTGCCCAATTGCTGGACCAGGATGGCATTGCCGTCCGGGCCGGCCACCACTGCGCCATGCCGCTACACCACAAGCTAAATCTCCCGGCCAGCGCCAGGGCCAGTTTTTACCTGTACACAACGACGGAGGATGTTGATAAACTGGTAGCCGGGCTGCACCGCGTCCGGCAGGTCTTTCGCCTGTAGCAGCTTTTTAGCAACGACTTCAGTCGTTTAAACCGCTGAAGCGGTTACTACGAGCGGTTTACGAGTGCGGTCCAAGGTGGTGTTCATGGATGATCGGATGTATCGGGAGCAAATTATTGATTTGTACGAGAACCCGCTTAACCGGGGAACTCTAGAGCAGGCAGACTTTTCCTACGAAGAGGACAACCCCCTATGTGGCGACGTGGTGCGAATTGACGTGCGCCTGGACGACCGGCGCCAGGTGGCCGACGTCCGCTGGAGCGGCCAGGGGTGCGCCATCAGCCAGGCGGCCGCATCGCTTCTGACAGAGGAAATTAAGGGCCTGACCCTGGACCAGGTGCGGGCCTTTTCCAAGGAGCGCCTGTTAGAGTTGCTGGGGATCGAGTTGAGCATGATGCGGGTCAAGTGCGCCCTACTATCTTTGAAAGTGCTGAAGGCTGGCGCATATGGGATGCCGGACCCGGAGGAGATGCGGGGAGAGGTTGGAGAGTAGAGATTGCGAAGATGCCAAAGTTTGTCAAGGTAGCTAAGGTCAGTGACATTCCACCCGGCGAGCGGTTGTTGGTGGATTTTGAGGAAGTAACGGTCGCCATTTTTAACGTAGATGGCGACTTTTATTGTATTGAGGACGTGTGTACCCACGATGGCGGGCCGGTGGCCGAGGGCAACCTGGACGGCTACGAGATAGAGTGTCCCCGCCACGGTGCGCTATTTGACATTCGGGATGGCAGCGTATTGTCTATGCCGGCCGTGGTTCCAGTGCCGACTTACCAGGTCAAAGTAGAAGGGGACGACGTTTACGTCGAATCACCCGACGAGTGGTGAGGGTGGAGCCGGTAGGGGATGATGATCATGCCCCACCTGGGGTTTTTCCGTTTGACAGTCTCCCTTAAATCGCCTATATTTATTTTTGGGGTAGTAGAAAACTTGTTCTATATCCTCCCCTATATAAAGCAAGAAGTGCCAGGCACCTGGCAGGTGCCTGGCACTTGTAGGAAAAAGAATGGCGATTCAAGAAATTGGATTAGTTAAACAGGTCAATATTGACACGGAAATGCGTGACTCCTACCTGAGTTACGCCATGAGCGTCATCGTGTCGCGGGCCCTGCCTGACGCCCGGGACGGCCTTAAACCGGTGCAGCGCCGCATCCTCTACGCCATGTACGACATGCGCCTGGGCGCCAACACTCCGTATAAGAAGTCGGCTCGCGTGGTCGGCGAAGTACTGGGAAAATACCACCCCCACGGCGACCAGTCAGTCTACGACGCGATGGTGCGTATGGCCCAGGATTTCTCCATGCGCTACCCGCTGGTGGACGGGCAGGGCAACTTTGGCTCAATTGACGGCGACGAAGCTGCAGCCATGCGCTACACCGAAGCCCGCATGTCGGCCATGGGCTACGATATCCTCCAGGACATTGACAAGGAAACGGTAGATTTCGGCGCCAATTTTGACGATTCACTGCAGGAGCCGGCCGTTCTCCCTTCGGCAATTCCCAACCTGCTGATCAACGGCTCGTCGGGCATTGCCGTGGGTATGTCTACGAGTATCCCGCCCCACAACCTGGGCGAGGTTATTGACGCCCTGGCCTATATGCTGGACAACTGGGCCAGGCTAGACGACATTACCGTGACCGACCTGATGAAGTATATCAAGGGGCCGGACTTTCCCACCGGGGCGCTGGTGTTCCGTTATCGCGGTAAGGATGAAAAGGGCGAGAGCGACGCCCTGGCCAACGCCTACGGCACGGGGCGCGGCCGGGTTGTGGTCCGGGCCAAAGCCCACGTCGAGCACATGGAGCGGAACAAGTCGCGCATTGTCATTACCGAGCTACCCTACCAGGTGAACAAGACCAACCTGATCAGCCGGATTGCGGACCTGCACCGTGAGGGCAAGATTGAGGGTTTGACTGACCTGCGCGACGAGTCGGACCGCAACGGGATGCGCATTATCATCGAGACGACCCGCAACGTCGAGCCGGAAGAGGTGCTGGCCGAACTGTTCCGCCAGACGCCGATGCAGAGCACCTTTAGCATTATCATGGTTGCCCTGGTCAACGGCGAGCCGCGCCTGGTGACGCTAAAGCAGGCCTTGCGGGTCTACCTGGACCACCGGCTGGAGGTTATTCGCCGGCGCAGCGAGTATGAACTGGCCAGGGCCAGGGAGCGAGCCCACATCCTGGAAGGGCTGTTGATTGCCCTGGATAACCTGGACGAGGTCATTGACACGATCCGGCGCTCGCGCACGGTGGAGACGGCCAAAGCCAACCTGGAGAAGAAATTTAAGCTGACCGAAATCCAGACCCAGGCCATCCTGGACATGCAGTTGCGGCGGCTGGCGGCGCTGGAACAGCGCAAGATCCAGGAAGAGTACAAGGAAAAGCAAACGCTGATCAAGAACCTGGAGCGATTACTCTCCCGGCCGGAGCTGATGCGGCTGGCGGTGAAAGAGGAGCTGCTGGCCATTCGCGAGAGGTATGGCGACCACCGCCGGACACAGGTGGTGGCGGAGAGCAGCGACAATGCCCAGGTGAGGGCCGCCGACCTGCTGCCGGACCAAAAGGTGTGGGTGATGGTTGGCGAAAAGGGCCACGTGGCCCGCACCACCACACCAGAGCTGGTAGACATCCCGGCCAAACCGGCCGACGTGCCGCGCCTCTTGCTAGAAGCGAATACTCAGGATATTTTATATCTGTTTACGGCCGATGGGCAGGCTATCAGCCTGCCGGTGTACCAGTTGCCCCAGGCCCAGGAATTGGGCAGCGGCACGCACTGGGCGGATATGTCCGGGCTGAAACGCAAGCAGCACCTGGCGGCGGCCGTGGTCCGGCCGTTGGCTGCCACCGGTTACCTGTTTATGACGACGCTGGCCGGCGTGGTCAAGCGGCTGCGGCTGGAGGATTTGCCGGGTATTACCACCGAGCCGTTTACGGTGATGAACGTCGGCGAAGACGATGCCCTGGGCTGGGTGCGGCTGACCGGCGGCGAGGAAGAAGTCGTGCTGGCTACGGCCAGTGGGCTGGCCATTCGTTTCAAGGAAGATGAGGTCCGGCCCATGGGGCTACCGGCCGGCGGCGTGATGGGGATTAAGCTGGCTAACGACGCCGACGGCCTGGTGGCCATGGACCTGGTCAAAGCGGATGGCTTTTTGTGGAGTATCACGGATAATGGATTGGCCAAGGCGTCGCCCCTGAGCGAGTACCCAACGCAGGGCCGGTATGGGCAGGGCGTGATTAACATGCGGTTACCCAAGGATGCCAGCGAAGTGGTAGCGGCCGTGGTGGGTGATCCCAAGCGGGAACTGTACGTTACGATGGCCTCCGGGCAGATCAAGCGGACACAGGTACACAAGGCGGCGACCGGCGGCCGGCACTTGAAGCCCCACCCGGTAGTGCCCAGGATGGCCAAGAAAGACCGGGTGACCGGCGCGGTGACGGCCTGGCACCGGCCGTCAACCAATGATAATTAGGAGAGAGACATAAGATGAACAACTATAGAGATACCTGGGCCGTTGACGAGGCAGGGAATAAGTTTGTCTTTACGGTAGAGATGAAACGCCGCCTGGAAAGGGCGGGGCTGCCCATTGAACCGGATTACCTGAGCCAATTGAGAGACAACGGCCGGCAGTCAGCCCCGCCGAGGAGCAGCAGCCGGCCGGCGCCCATGCGGCAGCCAGAACCGGAGCCGGACGATATGGAACCGGCCGTGATCCAGATTGACCCGGCGACCGGCAAGTACCTCGGCCGGCTCAAGTGGTACAACCCGGCGCGCGGCTATGGCTTTATTTCCCGGGGCGGGGGCGAAGATATTTTCTTCCACAAATCCAGCTCCCTGAACGACCCGACAACCCTGGAGGAAGGCCAGTGGGTGTTGTATGACGTGGAAGAGAGAAAGAAGGGGCCGGAAGCTACGGAAGTGGAACCGTATATGGGGGAGGTAGAGTAAGAGTTAGAGTTAGAGTGGAAAGTAAAGGACTCTAACTCTCACTCAAAACTCTAACTCATTGGAGGGTTTATGACGGAAGAGCGTTATGGCGCGGTCACGCACAAGGGAAGAAAGTTGACGGTGCTGGGGCCGGTGTTGCAGGTGGGTGATCCAGCGCCCGATTTTACGCTGGTGGCGACCAACTTCAGCCCGGTGCGGCTGTCCGATTCGGCCGGCAAGGTGCGCCTGATCTCGGTCGTACCCTCGCTAGACACCGGTATTTGTGACGCCCAGACGCGCCGGTTTAACCAGGAAGCGGCCGGCTTTGGCGAGAACGTCGTCGTAATTACGGTGAGCGCCGAGCACCCTTACAACCAGCGCCGCTGGTGCGGGGCGGCCGGAATAGACCGGGTCCAGGTCGTGTCCGATCACATGGATATGAACTTTGGCAACGCCTACGGCACGCATATTAAAGAAACACGGCTGGACCAGCGGGCGATCTTTGTCGTAGATGCCGAGGGGGTTATCCGTTATCTCGAATACGTGCCGGAGATTGCCCAACACCCGAATTATGAAGCAGCGGTAGAGGCTGTGCGTGAGGCTGTAGGGGTGTAGGGGTGTGGGGGTGTCAAGTATTTCAGTGTCAAGTGTGATGTGAACCGTGTCAAGTGTTTCCGGGCCACGTAGCTGATACCTGGCACTTGACACCTGACACTTTATTCCTGGCCGTCGCGCCGGACGACGACGACTTCCTGGGGCTCCACGAAGCGGGTAGGGGGCGGAGCGGTAGTAAAGACCAGTTTCTTTAGCTCGAAGACTTCGTTGGGCATGATGTCGGGCATGATGAGGGCATCGCGGACGCGGGCCGCGCCTTCGACAAACTGGTAAGCCGTTAGACTGATGTAAAGGTCGCGCGCCCCGGTGGCAGCCTGGAAGATGCGCCAGAGTGGGTTGCGAGACCAGTTTGTATCCAGGACGGTAGGCACGCCCTTGATTTCGATGTTGTCTACCAGGGGGAAGGCGCCGTGTTGGGGGATGGAGATGATCAGCCGGGCATTGGTCTTGATGAGCTGGCGCTGGATGTACTCGATCCGTTCTTTAAAGGCAAGGGCCCCCACCAGAATTAGCAGCGCCAGAGGAATCAAGATAATGAGCGGAGATAACCCGGAGAACAGCACGACCAGGGCCATCAGGGCGCACAGAACCAGGGTAATGAACAGGACCAGGCGGAAGTGATGGAAATAAATGTGGCCGATGAGGTCGCGGTAGAGGGCCATGCGAATGACCAGTTGCACGCGCTCGCCTGGCAACGGCCGGTCCAGGGGATCTTCGGGCAGAAAGTTATGTTCCAGGTTTAGCCGAATATCCCGGGGCACACGCTCCCACAGGCCCTGCAACTGGCCCAGGAACGGCGGCCGTTCGTGTTGGTGGCCGTGGATGTCCGTTTGCTCGTCAGTCATTTACGGATCGGGAATGGTCAAGACCTGGCCCGGATAAATGGTCCAGGAAGTCAGGCCGTTGGTAATCATAATGGCGTCTACGGTTGTGCCGTAGCGCTGGGCGAGGGCGTACAGGGTATCTCCCGGGACGACGGTATGTTGTATGTAGGTCGTCTGTTCGGGCGCGGCCGGCACGCCGGGCAGGCCGGGGCTGGGGGTGGCCGTGACGACAATGGGAACGACCTGGGCGGTTGGTGGGGGCGCGCCGACGTTGTTAGAAGCGCCAGGGAAGGACTGGTCCAGGATCGAGTCGCTGGTGTTAATAAGTTGGTCCAGCTCGTCGTTTTGCACGGCGCTTTGCAGCCGGTCGTTGGTCCAGGAGATGATAAAGTAGTCAATCAGTAGACCTACCGCCACGAAGATGATCAAAATACCAATGAAGTAGGTGAGAATATTGCCCAGACCCTTGGATGGCAGGTCTTTCTTGAAAATCAAGAAGCCTAAGAGGGCCAACCCCGCAATCAACGGGACAAATGTAAGCAACGCACCCAAATCCATCGTCTTACTTCTCCTTTCCCGGCGCTATCCGGGCGCTTACCTCAGGGTACAAACAAGCTGGGATCAACGAAAACCTCACTGACCTTGTCGTAAACGGCATAGTGAACATGAGGGCCGGTTGCATAACCGACAGCGCCCATCACACCAATGGCCTGGCCACGCCTGACTTTGCCTTGCTCGACCAGGTAAGAGCGTGGATGAAGCAGCCAGACAATCCATTCATCATTTTCAATGCGAATCGTCGTGTTATACCACCGATCGGTGTAGGTCGTCACCTCGCCGGGCATGGGGGCCTGCAACAACGCGCGGCCGTTGTCGCTGGAGATATCCAGGCCTGGTAGCCCGTAGCTGCAGCCGTGAATGTCCTGGGTGAGTAGCGGCTTATCGCCGACCGGGTTGAGCGACGGCCGCAAAGAGATATGGCCGAAGGTGTGGGCCTGGCCCAGGCACTCGGCCAGGTCCAGGGACCGCACCAGGGGCATTTCCAGGCGGCGATCGTCACCAAAAAAGAGCGCTTGCGGTGAGAGCTGGTAAGAAAGCCAGTCGTAAAAGCGGGTGGCGAGGTCGAGGAGCGTCATGGAGAACGGCTTATCCGAGCCGTCTACCTGGGAAACAATGAGACTCTGGATAGCCAGGTGGGCTGGCCAGGCTCCCAGAGACGTTACCTGGACGGTGCCCAACTCGACGTCGGAGTAGACCATGTTGGTGTAGCTGGCGTCGTAATTATTCATGACGTAAGCCGATCGCTCCGGGTCGAGGCGGGCGGCCGCGCCAGCGCCGGCGTTGTAGGCCAGGTAGCAATGCTGGATCAGCTCCGAGTCCTGGGTGAGATAGGTAATGTCCGGGCAGCGCTTTTTAAACTCCGTGGCGCCAATGACCAGTTGCTCGGCCACTGCTACGTCGGAGATGGGACCGGGCGTGAAGCAGGGATGCTCGCCCGACCGGACCAGGTCGTAAGCGCCAATAATGCCCGTACAGTTATCGGGGTTGATTGCCCGCATACTATTCTCTTTAAGCCACAACACCAAAGGTACTTCGCGCGGTATGTCTGTTTTTCGGGCGATATGGTCGGCGATGGGAGCCCATTTAAGAACCATTCCCTGGGTTGCCCGGGGGAGGGCATATTGACCCTCCATGTAGACGCGACTACCGTTCAGCAGGCCCAGGCCTAGAAAAAAAAGCAATAGCGTGTCAAACATCCCCTTCAGAATGTTCAGGGCAATCGGGCCAGATTGCAGGCCGAGCTTCAACAGCAGAAATTGAATCCACTCTCTCAGCCGATCTGGAAACAGGATCGCCCAGACGGTGGAAGGAGACATAACAAATTCATTATAACTTGACTTAATGTTAAGTCAAGAGTTATGTGAACATAGATGGAGGGGAGATAGGTAGGGGGCGAGAGATTGGAGATTAGAGATTGGAGATTAGGGATTGGAGATTAGAGATTAGAGATTGGCTGTGGGGTGGGTCTATGGGGTTGGCGCATCGCAAATAGTGCGAATGATTTCGGCCAGCGCCTCGGGCCAGATGGTTTTGTCGAGGTAGCCGGCCGCGCCGGCGACTTTGCCCATGTCACCGTAGATATGGCCACTGAGGGCGCTGAGGAGGAGAATACGCGCCCTGGGGAAGCGGCGAACAATTTCCTGGGTGGCCTGGTAGCCATCCATCACCGGCATGTCAATGTCCATCAGGACAATGTCGGGCTGGTGTTGGCTATAGAGGTGAATAGCCTCCTCGCCGTTATCTGTCTGGGCTACCAGTTCCAGGTCGTCGAATTTCTCGATGAGGTCCCCCAGTGCGTGGCGGACAAGGTTATGATCGTCCACCAGCATCACCCGGATCGTTTTAAATTTAACCATTAGCGCACTCTTCGGCGTTGGGCAACTACTCGAAGCGAGCGTGGCGCCAATACAATTTCTGCCACTATGATAGCGGGAAGTGGGGATAGAGTAAATAGGACTCCAATAATCGCTACAACAACTGCCAAAAAACCGCTACAAAAGGTGAGGGGGAGATGAGTTGGCCCGGCCAACTCCGGTGACAAGGGGAGGGGGTGACAAGGTGAAAGAAGTTGCTTTAAGGCATTTGGCCAGAGGGCCAAGATGCTCAAGATGCTCAAGGAGATCATGATCATTATATATCATAGGGGTATCAATCGTGGCGGCGCCAAATGCGCTGGCCGGCGTAATGGGATTCGGCCGGGAAAGTCACCAGGGCAATGCGCCAGGGGGTGAGCTTTAGAAGGCCAAAGTTCTCGTGATCGGGGCTGATGAAATCGTGGGCAGGATCAAAGCCCAGGGGCGGCGGGGTGTTTTTGAAGAGGTCCCAGATGCGGCGTTTTTGGGCTCTGTGGGGCGAGTTGGCAAATCGCCTTACGATTCCAGAGGTGCGTAGAAAATTCGCTAGACTTCAGTATATAATAAATTCACGATAAAAGGAGGGTTAACATGGCTACCTACGTCATCGAACCGGACGAGCAGACACTGCACGGCTTTTTCTCACCTGAGCTGCCGCCTATCCTGACGATTGAGTCTGGGGATACGGTGCGTTTTCGGACGCTTGATGCGGATTGGGGGTTGGAGCCGTTCACCGAGTTCCTGCCATCCGGCCCGGCGCCACGGCGGCAGGCCACGACGAAGGTTGGAGGGCCGATGGGTCACGCGCTGTGTGGTCCGGTAGCCATTCGCGGCGCGGAGCCGGGGATGGCGCTGGCGGTCCGGATTGACGGGCTACGGCCGGGCGCCTGGGGCTGGACGTGGGCGGGGGGCGAGCTGGTGGAAGGCGAGGTGATGCATTTCTGGGAACTGGACGGGCAGGCGCTGCGCGGACGCAACCAGCACGGCCACACGGTCCTGCTCCGGCCGTTTATGGGCGTGATGGGGATGCCGCCGGCCGAGCCGGGGCAGCACTCGACGACGCCGCCACGAGCCACCGGCGGCAATATTGATTGCAAGGAGTTGGTGGCCGGCAGCACGCTGTATCTACCGGTGGCCGTCCCCGGCGGGCTATTCTCGGTTGGCGATGGCCACGCGCTTCAGGGCGATGGCGAGGTCAGCCGGACGGCCATCGAATGCCCTATGGACGAGGTCACGCTGACGTTTGAGTTGCGCGACGATCTGTGCCTGGCTACGCCCCGAGCCAGGACGCCGGCTGGCTGGCTGACCTTTGGTTTCGCCGAGGATCTGGACGTCGCCACGCAAATCGCGCTCGACGCGATGCTTGATCTGATGGCCGGGCAGTACGGGTTGGCGCGGGTAGATGCGCTGGCTTTGGCCAGCCTGGTGGTGGACCTGCGCGTGACGCAGATCGTCAACCAGGTGCGTGGCATCCATGCCCTGTTGCCGCATGGGGCGATCCAATTCGATTAGATGCGCTTTTCTGCTATTGCGGGCAAGGCCGGGGTGCCAGCAAAGTTCTACAGAGAAGGACCAGGAGGTACAGCCACGGCCGCCTGATCGCTGGTCACAATGGGCAGAAAGGCCTTCTTGGGCTGGTTGCGCGGTGCAGGAGCAGGGGGTATGGGTACATCCGGTCCCGGCAGATCGCGCCACTCGTTGGGGTCCACGCAGCCGTCGCCATCCCGGTCGAACCATTCCTGGTCTAAATCGCCGTCGTTGTCTGAGTCGCGCCGGGCCCGGTCGAGGTCACCGTCATTGTCCAGGTCTTCCCGTAGCTCGTCATAGTCACCATCATTGTTGTTGTCGAGCCAGTGTCGCTCATAATTGCCATTTTCGTCGAGATCTATCCAGGCTTCTTCCGGGTCTCCGTCTCCGTCGGAATCGCGGAAAAAATGGTCGTCGCTACCATCTCCGTCCCAATCTTCGCCCCAGGTGCGATCCTGGGCAGTGACCTCGTGGAACTGAGCCCCTATCACGGCCAGCAGAGCGAGAGCAAATAGAAGGGTCCATACCAATCTTCGAGACATGTCAGTTCTCTCCTTGTCTTTGCAGATGCGAATCCATCGTCGTTATTTACATGACGAACGAGAAGGGGTGGAGCTTTCCTTGGGAGTGGCTACTTTCTAACTACATGAGGTGAGATGGAAACACCTTTGGATACGGCAATGGAAACGGCTCTCTGTTAGGGTCTGGTGGTTGGGTATACAACTTCAATATCTACCTGTAGACAAGGAGAGTCTGTTGATGAAAGGTTTCCGCTTATTACTGAGCCGCGTTGGCTCACCTGTCTGTCTGGCTTTGCTGGCCGTGCTTTTTCTGTCGCTTTCGGGGAGTGTGGCCGAGGCAGACGATTGTCTTTACCTGGTGTTTGACGATTGCTTCGATCTGGACGAGACGATCAGTATCGTGGTGTTGGAGCGCTATTTTGTGATCGAGTATGACGGGGATTGCACCCGGATTTACGACGTGTTGATCAGGGCGAACCAGCCTAATCTGTTTGCCCAGGTGATGGACCCGATTCGTTCGCACGACCCCAACTTACGAGATTACAATAATTACCAGGTGTTTTTCCCGAAGGCGTTGGGGGAAATTAAGGAGACGGAGCTGCAGCAGGCGATTAGCGATGGGACGGTGGTGGAGATGTCGCGGCTGTTGCTGGACGAACGGTGTGGCTGGCCGCAGATCCCTCCAGAGCCGAAGCCGGAAAGGTGTGACATTGTACCGACGCCGCCGGATCCGCCCTGGCAGATCACGCAGCTTGAGAGTGAGCTGATGATTTACGCCTATCTGCACGAGCTGGAGGACGGCTGCCCGTCGCCGCAGCATCCAGACCTGGCGCTGCCGGAAGGGACGTATGCGACGTTCTTGCTGGTGGACAAGGCGCAGATTGACGAGGTGATGGATTTGTTGAGTGTGGAATAAGAGGAACACAGAGGGCACGGAGGAAGCACAGAGGGCACGGAGAGAGCACAAAGGCTTGGTTTTCCTGGTGTGTTAGGTGTTCTCGGTGAAGTTTTATAGCTTGAGCGGTTATGGATAATGGGTGTTGGGCCGTGAATCGTAGGGTTCACGGCCCTTTTGTTTTTGGCCTGCTGTGTCCGGCGGTTGGGCCATCATGGGGAATAGTTTGCCGCCGTTTTGCTGGAAGAAGCCTGACGTGGAAAATATGGCCAGGCTATAGGAGTTGTTGGATGGATTATTGGCACGACAGTAATGAAGTCATAGGACGGTTGGTAGCGTGGGGGGAAGAGCAGGGCCCGGTGCGGGCGATGCTGTTGACCAGCACGCGGGCCATTCCCGGCGGCCCGGTGGACGCCCTCTCGGATTATGACGTGGTCCTGGTGGTGACGGATATCCGGCCGTTTTTTGAGGATAGGGGCTGGCTGGAGGATTTCGGCCGGGTGCTGGTGGTGTATTGGGACCCGATCTACCAGGCGCCGGGGTATGGCATTGAGCAGACGGCGAACGTGACGCAGTATGAGGATGGGCTGAAGATTGATTTCACGCTCTGGCCGGTGGAGTTGTTGCGGCGGATGGCGGCAGCGCCGGCGCTGCCGGCGGAGCTGGACGCCGGTTATCGGGTTCTTCTGGACAAGGACGGGGTGACGGAGGGGATGAAAGGGCCAACGTACAGGGGGTATCTTCCGGAACGGCCGAGCGAGGAGAGATACCGGCTGGTGGTGGAAGAGTTTTTCAGCGACGCGCCTTACGTGGCCAAGTGCCTGTGGCGGGGCGAGCTGATGCCGGCGAAATGGGCCCTGGATTACGATATGAAACACGTTTATCTGCGCCAGGTGCTGGAGTGGCGGGTGGAGGTGGACCATAACTGGTCGGCGAAGGTGGGCGCGCTGGGCAAAGGGTTGAAGAGGTGGTTGCCGGCCGACATTTGGGGGCAACTGGAAAGCACCTACGTTGGCGCGGGGGTGGAGGAGAACTGGGAGGCGTTGTTTAAGACGATCACTCTCTTTCGCCAGGTGGCGACGGAAGTCGGCACTCATTTAGGCTATGCGTATCCTCATGAGCTGGATCGCCGGGTAAGAGCGTATTTGCAGAAAGTGAAGGGTCTGGACCACTGACCGGCAGTGCCTGGCCCGGCTGCCTCACCCCTATTCGGGTGAAGGTTATTGCGGCCGGTAGGGGACTGTTTTTGACAGGTAACCAGGCACCAATACAATTGTGTGTACCCTCATAGTCTGTTTACAGGTAACTATCTAACGGTATGGCTCCATTGGAAACAATATACATACTAGGTTCCGGAGCAATTGGCTTCCCGTTGGCTGTGTACCTGGCCAATGCGGGAAGGCGTGTGGTTGCTGTTCGAACGAGCAGGCAAGACGTACCGAAAGGCCCAGTCACAGTTACCGCGCATAACGGGGCAAGCCGCATCAGCACTCTTGTGGAAACAATCTCCCTATCCAGGCTGGCCACTCTCGACGGAACGATAGTCATAACGACCAAGTCATACGCCAACAAGGCGATTGCCCTGGAACTCAAAGACAAAGCAGCAACAGGTCCAATCGTCATCATGCAAAATGGTGTTGGGGTTGAAAAGCCATTTCTCGATGCACAGTTCTCTCCCATCTACCGGTGTGTTCTTTATATAACCAGCCAGGCTACATCTGAATACGACTTTAGAATTCGTCCGATCACTGCTTCTCCCATAGGCGTCATCCGCGGTGACGAATCAGGTCTTAAGAAGTGCGTTGAAAATTTGACCACTGACGAATTCCCGTTTCGTTCAGAAGTGAATATACAAAGAGAAATATGGAAGAAGGCCATCATAAACTCTGTTTTCAATTCCATCTGTCCCCTGCTTGAGGTTGACAATGGGGTGTTCGTTCGGGATGAAGCAACGGCAAACCTGGCCAGGGAGGTCGTCAGGGAGTGTGTAACGTTGACGGACAGGCTCAAGATGGGGTTAAGCGAAAGTGAATTAATGGAACAAATTATGCGCATCAGTAAGGCGTCCGACGGCCAACTTATATCAACCCTCCAAGACATTAGAAGCGGCCGGCAAACGGAAATAGAGTTTCTAAACCTGGAGATAGCCCGTGTAGCCGCCGCTATGCAACCTGGACTCCTTCTTCCTAAAGTCGAATTACTGGGGAAAATGATATTGGCAAAGTCCTTGCTGAAGAGTGGGGGGACAAGGGGACAAGGAGAGGGGGTGACGTGTCCAGGGCAAAGCCTGGACCAGTGACAAGGTGAGGGGAGGGGGAGTGGTTGCCGTCCCGGTTGGAATTGGGGTAGGATTCGGGGTGTGAGTGAGGCTTATCATATCCTGGTGATTGAGGATGACCCGGCCGTCGGGCGGGTGTTGCAAGAGAGCCTGAAGCGGGACGGCTATGGGGTGACGTGGAAGGCGACGGGCGGCGAGGGGGTGGCCTTTGCCCGGGAGCATGGCCCGCACCTGGTGGTTCTGGACGTGCGCCTGCCGGATGGGTCGGGCTTTGATTTTTGCCGGCAGATGCGCAGCCAGGGGTTGCGGCAGCCGATTTTGATCCTGACGGTGCGAGGGGACGAGGTAGATAAAGTGCTGGGGCTGGAGATGGGGGCCGACGATTACCTGACCAAGCCGTATAACTTCCGCGAGCTGCTGGCCCGGGTGCGGGCTTTGCTGCGGCGGGCTTATGGCGAGCTGGCGTCGGCCGGCGGGGACGTGCTCTATGCCGGCGATTTGGTGATTGACCGCTCGCGGGGACAGGTGAGCCGGGGCAAACAGGCGCTTAACCTGACGCCGACGGAGTTCCGCCTGCTGGTCCACCTGGCGCAACACGCGGGCCAGGCGCTGAGCCGAGGGCAATTACTGGACGCGGTGTGGGGCTACGACGCGGAGGCGGCCGACGAGAATACGGTCATGGTCCACATTCGCCGGCTGCGGCAAAAGGTGGAGCTAGACCCGAGCCGGCCGGAGTTGATCTTGACTGTGCCGGGGATCGGCTACCGGTTTGTTGGGTGAGGGGGAGGGGGGAGAATCGCGAATGACGCGAATGGGCGAATGGCGCGAATGGGAGAAGAGTGATTTGACGCAAAGACGCAAAGACGCAAAGGATTTTTCTTTTATTGTGGTGCGTCAGGTGTATGTTTATGCTTAACAAACTGTAAGGTGGTCGTAAAGGGGTTGCAAGGAGGGGGTGGCATCCTTTGAGGAAGATTAAGCTCAAAGGAGACAATACCTTGCCAAAAATGTCGAAAAAATTATCAATTTTGCTTGTGCTTATCGTCATTGCGATTGGCATTTTGGTAGGCTTTCAACAACTGCGGCCGCAGCTCGCGCCGGGCGCCGGCTCGTCGGCGGAGGCCAGCCCAGCGGCGTCGCCCGCCAGCAGCCTTGACCCGAATGAGACGCTGCTTGCCTTCGCCCAGTGCATACGTGACCACGGCCTGCCGGACTTTCCAGATCCGAAGGACAGTGGGATCTCTCTGGACGGCAGTGGAGTTGATATTAACTCGCCAGCGTTTAAGGCTGCTAAGGAGGCCTGTGAGTCACTGCTGCCTCAACGTCCCGCCGGTTCGGCTGCCGTTGACGATTCGGCATGGGAGAAGGTCGTGCCTGGCGGCGACTGCATGTGTGCCGATGGCAGCGAGTTCTCCTTCTGGGAGCGCGGAGCCGACCCGACCAAAGTCGTGTTCTACCTCGACGGCGGCGGCGTTTGTTTCGATGCGGCGTCCTGCGCGCAGGCGAACACACCCTCGACCGGCGAACGGGCAGGGCCGGATTATGACCCGAACGTCGAGGGCGAGAATCCGGCGCGGGAGGGTGGAATGTTCGACTTCTCGCGCGAAGACAATCCGTTCCGCAACTACAGCTTCATCTACGTGCCTCTATGCACCGCTGACTCGCACCTCGGCAGCGTCACGCGTGAGTATTCGCCCGACCTGAGCGTCGAGCACAAGGGATTCGTCAATGGCACGGCGGCGCTCAGCTACCTCGCCGAGCACTATCCCGATGCCACGCAGGTCGTCGTCGTCGGCAAGACGGCCGGGTCGGTCGCCGCCCCCATCTACGGCGGCCTCGTCGCCGACCGGCTCCCCGACGCCCAGGTCACCGTGTTCGGCGCCCAGTCCGGCGCCTTTCCGGACGACCCCGACCTCAACGCCGAGATCCTCGGTGAGCTGTGGGGCGCCTACGACAACATGCCGGACTGGGAGGTCAACGAAGGGCTCACCGCCCGCGACTGGGGCACCCGACGGTTCTGGATCCAGGCCGGCCTTCATGACCCCGACATCGTCATGGCCCGCTTCGACTACGCCTTCGACCCCCACGCGGCGGAGGGGGTGGAGTACCTGTCGGTGAGTGGTGTCGATCCGTCGAACCTCCTCGCGGTGATCGACGCCAACGAGGCGGCGATCGAGGCGGCCGGGGTGGTCCTGCACAGCTACACCGCTCCCGGCCAGGGCCACGGGATCCTCGAGTACGAAACGTTCTACGACATGGAGGTCAACGGCGTCAGGTTGGTCGAGTGGGTCGAAGCGCTGATCGCCGGCGAACCGCTCGACGACGTGCACTGCGACGAGTGCGTAACGGAGTGACCGTCGGGAGAGGAGAGTTACCGTGCAAAGCATTCTTGAGACACGACAATTAGCGAAGAGTTACCAGGCCAATGGGGCGGCAACGCAGGCGGTGCGGGGGGTCGATTTGGCGCTGGCGCCGGGCGAGTTTGTGGCCCTGATGGGGCCGAGCGGCTGTGGCAAGTCAACGCTGCTGCACCTGCTGGGTGGGCTGGACCGGCCGACGGCCGGGGAAGTGTACCTGGGCGGCCGGCGGGTGGATGGGCTGGGTGAGGCGGCCTGGGCGGTCTTGCGCCGCCGCCAGGTCGGCTTCATGTTCCAGTTTTTCAACCTGATCGGCAATTTGACGGTGGCCGACAATGTCGAATTGCCGGCGCTGATTGCTGGCACGCCCGCCCGTGAGGCGCGTGCGCGGCGCGAAACGCTGCTGAAGCAGTTAGGCATTGCCGATAAGGCCGGGACGGTGCCGGCTCGCCTCTCCGGCGGGCAGCAGCAGCGGGTGGCCCTGGCTCGCGCCCTGGTTAACCGGCCGGCTGTCCTGCTGGCAGACGAGCCAACGGGCAACCTGGACAGCCAGAGCACCGACGAAGTGCTTGGCTTATTACGCCAGGCCCACGCCGACGGTCAAAGCATTTTCCTCGTTACCCACAATCCGCGAATTGCGAGTGCAGCCAACCGCGTGCTGCACATGCGTGACGGCCGGATCATCGGTGAGACGCCTATGGATGGCCACCACTCCCTTGAAGCTCTGCTGGACGTTCTTCGCGGGCTGGAGGCATGATCATGATCCAGGCCCTCGTTCGTAAAGCGTTCGCCAACCTGCGCAGCCGGCGACTGCAGACTGTTATCCTTTTTGTCATTCTCACCCTGGCGACGGCCCTGTTAACCCTGGCCGTTGCTGTTCAGCAGGCGGCCGCCAACCCCTGGCAACGCACCTTCGACCAGACCCAGGGCGCGCATATCTGGTTCTCTACCGAAAATCGCGCAGCTCTGGCAAGCATCGGCGATATCGCTAACGTGATCGGAACGGCCGGCCCATACCGCGCTGTTATCAACACCCCCGATTCCCAAACATGGCTAACTGGTTTCGAGAGGCCGCTCGTCTTGTTGGCTCGTCCGGCCGGCCTGGAGAAGCAAGTGGGCCAGGTATTGATGGTCGAAGGGCGATGGTTGGCTGCCGGGGCTACGAGCGAGTTTGTCCTCGACCGTGTCCTGGCTGAAGAAGCCGGGCTGGCGGTTGGCGACCTCCTAACGTTGCAACGAAGCGGCCGGGAAGTGACCGGAACGGTGGTCGGCTTGGCCTACAACCCGGCCCCCGTTCTCTGTCCCCGGGATAGCGGCGAGGGAATTTGCGCCATAGGCACCGACAACGTCGTTTATTTGCTGCCCGAAACCTTAAGTAAGCTAGAGTCGGACGAAGGGGCGGGCTTCTGGATTCAAGGCGTCCGGCTGGCCGACCCCGAGGCCGTGGACTACGTTAAGACGGCCGTGCAGAACAGCCTGCCGGCCGGTGTCGAGATGGGATCCATCACCTGGCTGCGGTTACGCGACCGGCAAATCGAAGAAATTCAATTTAGCCAGGTTGTGCTGACTGTTTTTAGCGTCTTTGCCCTGGGGCTGGCCGGTTTTATCTTGATGAATGTGGTTGGCGGGCAGATCCTGGGTGAATATCACGAGATCGCCCTGCTGAAGTCCATCGGCTTCCGGCCGCAGGAGATCAGCCTGCTTTACCTGGTTAGCCAGGTTGCGTTGGGGGCTGTGGCCGCCATCGCCGGGATTGCCTTGGCGCTGCCACTCATACCAGGCGTCGTCGGCCGGGTGAACGAGGTGCTCAACGCCACCGATACAGAGCTGGTAACACCGCCGCTGCTGGCGGCCGTGGCCGGCGGGGTACTCTTGCTGGTTGCCCTCTTTACCCTGCTGCCGGCCTGGGGGGCCGGCCGGGCGAACACGGCCCAGGCCATTGCCAGCGGGTACTCTCCACCGATGGGCCGAGCCTCTCTGCCTACACGCCTGGCCATCGCCCTGCGCCTGCCACTGGTTGTTGTTTTGGGGGTTAAAGACGCCTTCGCCCGGCCGCTCCGGGCGGCGCTGTCCATCGCGGTTATCACCGTCGGCGTGATTACCATCACCTTTGTCCTCAGCGTCGAGGCGACCATCCAGAGGGCGATAGACGACCCAAGCCTGTTCGGCAATTTCCCCGTAGACGTCATGGCCCAAATAGAGGGAGCGCCGGTTGGCGATGAGGAAGCCGGCGACAGCGCGCAGGCGCTGAACGAAAAAACGCGAGCGTTTCTCGAAACCAGCCCGGCCGTTGCCTCCTTTATCTCACATGGTATTGTGCGGGCCGTTTGGGAGGGGACGGAAGATATCTTCCTGGTGCGGGCCCTTGGCGATGACCTGGGCCTGGTGTTTCCTGCCCGCAAGGGGCGGCGGCTGGCGGCCGACGGTGAGGCCATGGTCAGCCAGTCGGTGGCTTCTGAAAAGGGAATTGGCGTGGGCGACGAATTTACCTTGCTGGTGGGTGACAATAGCGTTCCGCTGCGCGTCGTCGGCGTCTATTTTGATGGCCCCGGCAACGAGCCGACTATTCTCACGACCATGGAAACGCTGGCAAGAGCCCGCATAACCGTCACTGTGGACGCTTATGGCGTGCAGGCGACCTCCACGGAGGTAGTTGGGCAGTTGATGAGTGAACTGAGTCAGGCGACCGGGCCACGCGTGGAGGCTTACAGCGTGCGTGAAGCGCTGGACCAGGGTATCATCGCGATTCGCAGCCTGAGCTATATTCTGGACCTGGTCTTGTTGGCCATTGTCGCCGCCAACGTCCTGGCAACGGCCTCGCTGACGGTGCGCGAGCGTTTCCGCGACCTGGCAACGATGAAGATGCTGGGCATGACGCCGCGCCAGGTGGCCCGTAGCGTCACCTCCGGTAGCCTGGCTTTATCCCTGGTGGCCGTCATGGCCGGCCTGCCGCTTGGCCTGGCAGTTACCCGCTGGCTGATCGAGATCATCAGCAGGCAAGTTGGCCTTGACCAGGGCATCGCCCGTTTGCCCGGTCTGCCCTGGCTGGCGATCATCGTGCCGGTGACCTTACTCGTCGTCGCTGCCGGCAGCGCCCTGCCGGCCCGCCTGGCGGGCCGGCTGCCCGTTGCCGAGGCGTTGCGGATGGAGTAATGTGAGTTTTGTAAGAAATGGCAGGCGATGGCGAATAACTGGAAAGTTGCCAGCCGGGTGGTTGCGCTTTTGTTGGTGGTGGCTATCACTGTCGGCGTTTTCGCCGGGCGGAAGGAGCTTGAGCGCCTGGCTGTTTACGGCTATCCGGCGGTTTTCCTGGTAAGTCTACTGGGCAACGCGACCCTGGTGTTGCCGGCACCCAGTTTTGCGATCGTGCTGCTCACAGGTGGTGTGCTTAACCCGGTATGGGTGGGCCTGGTTGCTGGACTTGGGGCAACGTTGGGCGAAATGACGGGATATCTGGCCGGGCTGAGTGGACAAGGTGTTATCGAGCAGCGACGGCTCTTCCAGGACATTCAACGAGCGATGGCTAAATCGGGGTTGCTGGTCATCTTCGGCCTGGCGGCCGTGCCCAATCCTTTCTTTGACATGGGTGGAATCATCGCCGGAATGCTGCGTATGCCCACCTGGAAGTTCTTCCTGGCTTGCTGGTTTGGCAAAAGCCTGCGTTTTGGGTTGCTTGCTCTCCTAAGCGCGGTTACCCTGGCTTAGTAGCCAGACGCGGTCAGGAGACTGGTTTTCGCCAGCGAAAACACGCCACAGCAAACTCAAAACTTATTTACGAACGAGCCCTTAGGAAAATGAAAAGATGAAACAACGAAGCTTATTTCCACGCTCGATGCGCTGGCGGCTGCCGTTGAGTTACGCGGCCGTGGCTCTGCTGACGGCGCTGGTGTTAGGGGGGGTGCTGCTCAGCGCGTTGCAGCTCTATTACCAGGAGCGGGAAGCGGAATACCTGCGGCGGAGCGCGAGTAGCATCGAGGCGGCGCTGGTCCAGAGTATGGCCGAAGGAGCGCCGGCCGAGACGCTACAGGACCAGGTAACCAGCCTGGCCTACCTGACCCAGACGCGGGTGCAGTTGGCCAATGCCCGGGGGCTGGCGGTGGCCGACTCGGGCGCATTTGATTTCCGGCAGTTGCCGCTCTTCATTCAGGAGAGGATTGCCGGCGTTCGAGAGCGGCCAGGATTCCCGGATTTCCCGGATTTTCCCAATGCCCCGGATGTACCCAATATCCCGAGGCCCATCGAGCCGTCGGAACCGGCCAGGCCGGCGGAGCCTGGAGAGCCAGGCGAGCCGGCGGAGCCTATCGAGCCAGGAGCGATTCCCGGCCTCAGGCTAGACGGCGATGCGCCGATCCTTATCCCGCCGGTCGAGAGTGTCTACACCTTCCGGCCGGGTTGGGAAGGTTTTCTCCCGGACAGTGACGGCCGGTCAGAGCTGGCGGTGGTCGAAGTGGTGCGGGACGAGGCGAGCGGCGAGGCGCTGGGTTACCTGGTGGTGTCGGGCGGCCCCGGCTACAGCCAGGGGATTGTGAGGGGGGTGGCGGTGGCCTGGGTGGTGGCCGGGGCGGTGGCGGTGCTGCTGGCGGCCGTGGTGGGCTGGCTGGCCAGTTGGCGGATGAGCCGGCCGCTGGTGGGGCTGACGAAGGCGACGGCGAAGATGGCTGAGGGGGACCTGTCGGTGCGGGCCGACGCCCGGCGCAAGGATGAATTCGGCACTTTGGCCGTTTCGTTTAACGAGATGGCCGATAGGCTGCAGGCGTTTATCCTGACGCTGCAACGCTTCGTGGCCGACGCCGCCCACGAGCTGAATACGCCGCTGACGGCGTTACGGAACAGCCTGGACCTGGCGCTGGAAGAAGAGGACCGGGCTAAGCAGGCGGCGCTGATCAAGGACGGCCGGAGCCAGGTGCGGCGGCTGGAAGAGCTGGCCCACGGGCTGCTGGACCTGTCGCGCCTGGAGAGCGGCGAGCAACAACGGGAACGACGGCCAGTGGACCTCGTCCGGCTGGTGCTGAAGACGAGTGAACAATATGCTTCGCAAGCGGAGGAGGCGGGGCTAGCCTTTACGTTAGACATACCGGCCAAAGACGACGGCGGGCCGGTGGTGCAGGGGGACGAGGCCCAGTTGCAGCGGGCGCTGGGCAACCTGCTGGACAACGCCATCAAGTTTACGCCGGAAGGGGGAACGGTGAGCCTGGGGGTGGCGGCCGGCGACGGGTGGGTGAATCTGTGGGTGGAGGACAGCGGCATTGGCATCCCGGAAAAGGACCTGCCGCTGCTGTTTAACCGGTTCCACCGCGGCCGGAACGCGGCCGGCTACCCGGGCAGCGGGCTGGGGCTGGCCATTGTCCGGGCGATTGTCCTGCATCATGGCGGCGAGGTGTCGGCGGAGAATACCGGCCGGGGGGCGCGGGTGGTGGTGCGGTTGCCGGGCGGGGAGGGGGAGAGGGGGTGAGGGGGTGACAAATCGCTTAATTTGTCAACCCCATGAATTCCCAAAGAGCCAATAAAGCCAGCGCCCGGCCGGTGAAGACGGACGCTGACACGCCTTGATCTTCGCAGAGCGGAGGATCGCTAGTCTACCTGGACTTGTCCATCGGGCGCATCCAAAAGAGGCAGATCAGGCTGATCCGTGCAGGGTATATTGTTCCCAATAAACGAGAAACTGATCTGATCATCTGGATCGTTGGCAGAGGCGCCATTATCCTGAACACGTGTGATGAGGGACAGGCCGACAAGGGACACGCCGTTAAGGTCACCCTGGGTAATCACACCGCTTACCCATGCCTGGTTACCAACGACAACCAGGCAGTCAATGACTGCGTGAATGCCATTTCCCTGGGCGAACCGATCGGTATATTGGCCCGACACGCTACCATCGGCGAATTGCTGCGCCACCAGAGAGAAATCCCCATCGCATCCGGGGTGTGGGAAGCCCAAGAACTCGCACGCATCCGGACCTCCCGCGTTCACCTGGTGAACGATGGGGCCCTCAGCCAAGGCAGCGGTAGCCAGCACCAGGACTAAGACTACCGCCAGGGCAGAGGAAATAACTACCATGCGCTTTCGAGAGATTTCAAACATACTTTTGTCTCCTCGTATGATATGTCAGACGGGGATGTCTCCGTTGACAATAAGACGGCTCTTTGGGAATTCATGGCGTTGACAAATTAAGCGACGCCAAAAACATTATAATAAAGTGTCTTTAAGGTGTCAATATGGTGATAATATAGTGTCATTTCGGTTTCGCAACTGCTCCTTGACCAAAGTGGCCGTCTCCCGATAATTGATACTTTGTATCATTTACCTGTTGGTCAGGAAGTTTCATGATCGGTACTATGTAGAGGTGTGGAGGTGTGGTGTGTTTCATGTACGTCCGTATTTGCCCGCCGACAGGGAGTTTGTCCTGGGCCTGGCGCGGCGCCTGGCCATTGGCCGGCCGCCCTGGCGCGATCGGCAATTGTGGCTGGCGGCCGTTCAAGGCTGGATTAGAGGGAGCATCGAACAGCACGGAAGAAAGACAATGGTCTTCGTGGCAGAAGACGAACAGGGGGCACGACTTGGCTTCGCTACTGTCTCGCACAGTAGCCACTTTACCGGCGCAGGCCAGGCCTACATGGGGGAACTGGTGACCAGTGAAAGTGCGGAGGGAGAGGGGGTGGGCAAAGCTCTCGTCCGGGCCTGTGAGCAGTGGGCGCGGGAGCAGGGCTACCAGATCCTCTCTGTGACAACCGGCGCCGCTAATGAGCGAGCACTCGGTTTCTACCACCATCTGGGTTATCTGGACGAGGACGTCAAGCTGGTAAAGCTCTTGTGACGTGTGTCCTGGTAGAGGCGACCGGCTCCATCCGGCTGCACCCGAGGTCACGCGGGTGAAAAATTTGTGGCCAGGTGGAGCCGCTCACTACCGCGTATGTTCAAGCTGCCCTTGTGTATAAGACTCGCGGTTTAGGCAGTGTTAGCTGAAGCGGGTTGACCGGGTGTCGCTTACAAGGTGAGGAGGGAGGAACACGGATAGGCAGGATTAACGGATCAGGGGTAGGGGAACAGGAATTCTCGGGTGAAGGTTATTGCGGCCGGCGGGGGTGGGGGTTACAATTTCAGCACTCGTGCCTGGAAAGCACAGCAAGGATTGACAAAAGTATCAAGTACACGGTGATGGAGCACCTGAAGGCGTTACGGCCGGAGGGGCAGCCAAGATGATGTAAGTACAAACATGCGCGACTGTTGACTTCGAGCTAGGGGATGTTTTCGTCTGATCTACAAAGGCAAGGGTGGCTGTTGTTTCTCCATAATTATTGGCATCAGCCAATGTCTGCTTGGCTAGATGAATTGCATTAGGGCGTGAAGCCAAGAGGGTGTTTACACCCGTGTTTTATATTGCCCAACGCCAAATCACTAATGAAAGATAACGGAGAAGTGAATTGAATGCCACTAGTTAAACCAGAGATTATCAACCTGCTTGGGCTACCGCTCCCAGATTCAGCAGATGATATTCTCAGGGCTATGTTTGATGACGTTGATCAAGTTTTAGTTAAGTCAGCGTTTAGCCGTAGTTCAGGTATGAGCCATGTACTTAATGTATCTTGTATTCACAATGGGTATACATCATCCTTCTTCGTCAAAATTGCTCCCGTCGAGCGGGTTAAGAGGGAATGGGAAGCCTATCTACACTGTATTCCGAAAGACTCGCCTGGAATAACTGAAATTCGTGGGACGCCGGTTTATCCCTCTAGTAGCACTTTGGGTGGTCTATGTTATCCACTTATTGGTAATAACGAATTTAAGGTCGAAACCCTCTATATGTACTTTCGGCACAGTTCAGCTAAAAGTATAGTAAGCGATTTGTTAGAAGATAAACTATTTGCGAGTCTGCGGATTATATGGCGGAACAGTGAGGTCAAGGCTAACTTTGATTTTCTGGGGAGTTACGGTTATCTTTTGCCGGAGTACTTACTAATCGTCGAGGTAGAGAACCTGCCTCATGGGACTGTCATACGACAGCTCAACCCTGAAACAATAGTTAATCAGGTTTATAGTGTTGGAGACTATGTAGAATTAACAGGCTTTCGCGTTCACTCTATAAACCTTCCCAGCAATGAGGCTATTCTCTCCTTACCTCATAACCGATTTGCTCCCTATCGTATTAGGTGGCGCTCCGTCGAAAGCATTTCCCCAGACCAGATTGAGCAAATCGCTCCCCTTCCCTTAATAGGTGTAGTTGACCAGACACGAGAAGCACAATTACATAGTTACGTTCAACGAATATGGGGACAAGACTTTGATTCAACAGCCCGTACTATTCGTCTATCCAATGGTGTCATCCTACCAAATCCACTTAATACCGTGTCGAAATTGCTGCACCGACCGTCTCAAGCGCGTGTGGCCTGTATCCATGGTGATCTCAACTTAGAAAACATCTTAGTGGAACACTCTTTTGATGAACTAGTAACTCACTTGATTGACTTTGGTGAGGCACGTCGAGATCATGTGCTACACGATCCATTACATCTAGAAGCCCAAATTGCGACTAGACTAATTCCCGAGGTTTTGGTTGGAGAAAATTTACCGCCAGAAATCATGTACTTTTTCTATCAACAATTACATACTGCTAGTGTGAGTACAGCACAATTTTCCCTTCCTCAATCTCTGGAGGGATTGTTTGCTGTGTTGTTATCTATTCGCAAACTGGCTCAACCATATCTCTTAGATCAAGGTAGCTGGACAGAGTATTATCAAGGTCTTCTTATCTATTTGCTTGCTGCGCTTAGATACCATACTTTGGATCAACCATCTATAGCCCCAAGACCAAAGCAAGTCGCTTTTATTGTTGCGGCAACTTGTCAGGCGCTGCTCAACAACATGCCAGATCATAAACTATGACATTTTAACTGGAAATAAAAGGAGGAGTAAAACTATGAAATCTTTACGTCATATTTGGGGTGATATAAAGCGTGGGGAAAACATAGATCGCTATGTAACTATTGTGATTTCTATTGTTTTAATTTCATGGAATGTCCTCGGTTCCTCTCCTCGGCCTTTAGAGCCTTTTCTTCTAGCTGTTTTAGCAATACTTGCTGTGCTGAGATTGGGAGATCGATACCAACTTGATGCAATACTTCGCCAAATAAGCCAGCCCAAGGAGGAGTTTTTCCTTGCAAATTTTTCAACTCAACAACAAACGGAACTAGAAAGCAGAATTGAAAAGTCTTCAAACTTACTCGTGCTGGGTGTCGCTTTGGGCACTACATTAGACAAGTTTTACGCGGTATTTCGAGAGAGACTAAAGGCTGGGAGTACGATTAGAGTAGTACTTGAAAATCCCCATAGTCCTGCCTGTAGCATGACGGCACAAAGAAAAAACCGCCCTATGGAGTTAAAAACTTGGCGCGCTCAAGTTCAAGCCAATCTAAAAGCTCTAGAAGAATTGCGAGAAGAAACACAGGGCAAGTTACAAATACGTGTTATAGATTTTCGTTTAGGGCATGGGGGGATTCTAATAGACTCAGGCACGCCTAATGGAGTTTTCTATTTATGGTATTATAGCTACAAAACCCGGAAAAGGACGTGTCCTAAATTCATTCTCTATTGTGATAAGAGTGAGTGGTACTATCACTTTGTAGAAGAGGCTGATGCTCTTTGGGAAAATGCAAAGCCATTGATCGACGAAGGGAAGAAGAAAGAACTGACCTCAAGCAGTCCGACTTAATCCCGGCCTTTTCATAAAAACGCTAATGGAGTACTTGGCGAGCATTTCGGCCGATTGGGCGGCGCTGAGAATGATAAGGGTATCATGGACAGCTGCTGGCGAGAAGTCGGCGGTCGCCTTTTTCAGGGATTTGGGCTACAAGCATCGTAGCCACGAGAGCTAAATTCTTTATTTAGAGGCTAAAGACGATGGGGGACATTTCTCGAGCGTCCAAAAAAGGCCAAATTTTCCTAGCCAATTTGACAGATCAGTGTTCTTGTCTAACGCCTGAGTTTACTGCATTTCTTATCCAGGCATGTGTAGTATGCCTGTCGGATGTGGGACATAACGACGGCGTAATGTTAAGGGTTTCTGGTGATTTTGAGGCAGAATTTGGTATTGTTTGGCCTTATAATGTAACAAACGTAATGCTGAGAACATGGACTGAGCAGAACTATACTACTGATCATGCGGCCTGCGCTATTGCCCTTCTTTTAGTTCACGAACTGACAGAGCTAACTGTTATCTGTCATACATCAATAGGTCGTTTCGCAAAGACTGTACATTAACAACCACATAACCATCAATACATTGTTTCGGCGACGTTGCGGACAAAGTTGGCCG
>JAKEFB010000259.1 GCA_022616275.1 Chloroflexota bacterium | reverse complement strand
CGAACGGCGCTGGTGCTGGGGTTGTTGCTGGCTACCGAGCTATGGCAGATTTACGCCATTATTTTTCTGCTGACGACGGCCGGCGCTTTCTTTAACCCGGCTGTCAACGCCACCCTGCCAACCTTGCTGGATGAAGACGATTTACTGGCCGCCAATTCGGTCTCCTGGTCAACCGGCCGGCTGGTGCAGATCATTGGCGCAGCCCTGGCGGCCGGGATGATTGCCAGCGTCGGCGCGGAAGCGGCCTTTGTCTTTAACGCCATCACCTTCTTCACGTCAGCCCTGTTGTTGCTCTTGCTGCCTGTTCCCCCAGGGCGCCGCGTGGCCGGGCCAGGGTGGCGCGGTTTTATGGCCGACGCCAGAGAAGGGCTGCGCTTTGCCCGCCGGGACTACTTTGTTTCCCGGCTGGTCGTGGTCCAGGCCCTGGCCTCTCTCAGTGTGGGGGCGACCTCCGCCCTGCTGGTCGTCCTGGCCCAGGACCACTACCGGCTACCACCAGGCGGCTTTGGCTCGTTCATCCTGGCCATCGGGGTGGGCGCTTTGCTCGGCCCGTTCCTGCTGGCGCTGTTGGCTCGCGACGTTCGCCAGCCCCGCTGGTTGTTCGGACCTTACATCGTCAGGGGCATTGGCGACGTGCTGCTGGCAGTTACCAGGGCCGTGCCAGTGGCCTGGCTGTTACTCTTTATTTACGGGTTGAACACCTCGTCCGGCATGGTGGTTTACCAGACCTGGGTGCAGCGCCAGGTGCCGGACGCCGTCCGCGGCCGGGTCTTCACCTGGCTCGACGTCGTCTGGAACGTGATGAAGATTGTATCCCTGGGCCTGGGCGGCTGGCTGGCCGAGCGCACCAGCGTGGAAGTGGTCTATTACGTCGGCGGTACGCTGCTCTTCATTTCCGGCCTCCTGGGTGTGAACCTCCTGCGCGGCGGGCAGCTTGAATGGACCGGGAAAGCGGTCGAACCGTCGTCATAGAAGGAATGTGCATGGTCAAACCCACAGTGAAAAGCAGGTATCGGGTCAAAGTGTTCGTGGCAACTATTTTGATAACGCTCCTCATTCTGGTTGGCTGCGCCGTTGGCGGGGATGCGGAAAGCCCGGCTGCCTCTGCCCCGCCCGGCGCCGGCGCTTCCCAAGAGGAACAGGTAGCCATTGACCTACCCCACATTCACGGCCTGGGCTTCTCGGCCGACGGCCGCCAGCTCATCGTCCCGGCCCACGATGGCCTGCGCCTCTTTGCCGGCGGCCGCTGGCAAGTCCCGGACGTACCCGCCCACGATTACATGGGTTTCGCCCCGGCCGACGACGGTTTCTACAGCAGCGGCCATCCTCACCCCTCGGCCGGGTTGGCCAACCCCCTGGGACTGGTGAAAAGCACCGATGGCGGCCAGACGCTGGTGAGGATGGGCTTTGAAGGGGAGAGCGACTTTCACCTGATGGCGGTCGGGTACGAGAACCATGCCATTTACGTAGCCAACCCGGCCCCCAATTCCCGGCTGCCGGCCGGCTTGCACTACAGCCTGGACGACGGGCAAACGTGGCAGCAAAGCGCCTTGCAGGGCGTCAACGGCCAGATCGGGCAAATCGCCGTGCATCCAACCAACGCGAACGTGGTCGCCCTGGCGACAGAGGGTGGCCTGTTCCTCTCCGAAGATTACGGGGATTCATTCGGGCCGGTGGCAGGGCGTGGGCCGGCCACGGCCGTTACTTTCTATCCTGACGGCCAGCAGCTCTTAGCCGGTTACACGCTCCTGTTGGTCTATGACCTTGCCACCCGGCACATTGGCGAGTTGCCAACCCCAACGCTGGCGGCCGGCGATGCCGTCAGTTATATGGCCGTGAATCCGGCCCGGCCGGCAGAAATCGCCCTGGCGACCTTCAGCCGGGACATCTACTTGTCGCCGGATGGTGGCCAGTCCTGGCAGCCAATTGCCCAGGACGGCCGGACTGTGGATCTCCCCACGACCGAGTGACCCTTGTTCTAAATCTCTGGCCATGATGTTTCGACAGACGATTTGGCGACGCCTTTCTTTACCTTTAATTCTGCTTCTGGTTCTGGCCGGTTGTGGCAGCGCCGGTGGTGCGCCGGCTTCCGCCCTTACCGCCACGCTGACCCTGCCGGCCGCCGGCCCTTCAGCCATCCAGATAGCTGTCGTCACCGACGACTTCGGCGCCGGCCGGCCGCGGGTGCCCTTTGTGCTCTACGCCGGCCCGGAGCGGGTGGCCGGCGCGCAACGGGTGACCCTCACGGCTTTCGACCTGGCCTCGGGAACCCCCGTTCCCGGTTGGACAGGCGAGGCGACCGGTTACAATGACTACGTGGTGCCCTACTGGGTAGCCTATCCCGAGCTACCCCACGCCGGCTTTTGGGGTCTGGCGGCCGAGATTACATTGGCCGACGGCGCGACGACGCAGACGCAGTTCGCCATCGAAGTCGCCGCCGAGAGCCTGGCCCCAGACGTGGGCGAGCGGCCGCCGGCCAGCCAGAACCGCACCCTGGCCAGCGAGCCCGACATCGCCAAATTGACCTCTGACCCGACACCTAACCCCGGCCTATACCAGATGACCATCGCCGAGGCGTTGGATTCCGGCCGGCCAACTATTGTGACCTTTGCCACGCCGGCTTTCTGCCAGACCCAGTTCTGTGCTCCAGTCGTAGATAGCGTCGAAGAGGTCTACGAGCTGCATGGTGAGCAGGCGAATTTCATCCATATCGAGGTCTACAAGACCTTCAATCCCCTGGTGCTGGCCGACGAAATGGAGGAATGGGGCTTCAGCAGCGAACCGTGGACCTTTGTCCTGGATGGTGAGGGCCACGTGGCGGCCAAATTTGGCGGTCCGGTTTCGCCACGTGAGCTGGCGGCCGCGCTGGAGCCGCTGCTGCCATGATGAAGCTGACTTTTTTTCTCGCGTTCTTTTTGCTCTTGGGGTTGCTGCTGGGCCGCCGGCCGGGGGCAGCCAACGCTCACAGCGAACTGGTTGCTGCCAGGCCGGCGCCGGGTGAGCAACTGGCAGCCGCACCGGCCGAAATTCGCCTGACTTTCAGCCAGCTCCTGGCCGCCGGCAGCACGTTTGTCGTCTTTGGCGCAGGGTTCCGGCAGGTACCTGATCTGATCGGCGCGATAGATCCCCAGGCCTCGGAGCAGCTTTTCGCAGCCGTTCCGGCGTTGGCCCCAGACACTTACACGGTGCAGTGGACCTCGGTTTCCAACGACGGAGATACCCTCAGTGGCAGTTACTCCTTTCGCCTGGCTACCGCGCCGGGCAGCGCCGAGGGCGCTGGCTTTTCCGGCCGCTGGATACTGGCCGGCGCCCTGGCGGTGGTACTTTTGGGATTTGGCGCCTGGCATTTTCGGAAGAAGCTCCACTTGCCGTGGATCCGAGAGGGAACGAGATTGGTAACAGTAGCCATCGGAGAAACAAAGCCGGTTAAAGGGGTCGTTGTTGGAATGATCTGGCTGACCGGGCTACTGGCCGGTTGCGCGCGAGGCGCAGGACAGGCCGGCGGGGCAACAACCACGCCGACTGCCTCCCTGCTCGGAACCGTGCCGGCCATTGGGGAGCTGATCGGTACACCGGCCGCCACCATCCCTCCTTTGCCAACGCTCGACCCGGCGGAAATCGCTCTCGGCCGGGCGGTTTACGGCGAGCATTGCGCCGCTTGCCACGGGGTTAACCTGGAAGGCCACCCCAATTGGCAAGAATATAACGAAGATGGCTCCTTCCGGCCGCCACCGCACGACGCCACCGGCCACACCTGGCATCATAGCGATAGCCTCCTCATCGAAACCATCCGGCTAGGCGGCGAGCGTCTCACTGGCAACCTGGAAGGGCTAAGTAACATGCCTCCCTTCGGTGAGGTACTTAGCGACGAGGAGATAGCGGCCGTACTGGCCTTCATCAAAAGCACCTGGCCGGAGGAAACACGCCAGTTTCAGTGGGAAGCTACCGTCATCATGGACAACCAGTGAAGTATCCTAAACAGGTTATCCATCAGGAAGATAACTAATGAGTTCTGATACTCTGACCAACAAACGAACCGTAGCGGTGGCTGCCAACCGCCTGGTATGGTGGTTCAGCCGCCACTGGCTACTCGTCTTTAACCTGACCTATGGCCTGTTCGTTGGCCTGCCCTGGCTGGCCCCGCTGTTTATGCAGTTGGGCTGGACCAGGGCGGCCACGGCCGTTTACCTGTTCTACTCGACCCAATGCCACCAGTTGCCCCAACGATCCTTTTTCCTATTCGGGGAAAAGCTGATGTATTCCCTGGGCGAGATCCAGGCCGCCTGGCAGAACACCAGCAATCCTATCATTCTGCGCCAGTTCATCGGCAACGCGGACATGGGCTGGAAAGTGGCCTGGTCGGACCGGATGGTCTCGATGTATACCAGCATTCCCATTCTGGCCCTGGGCTACGGGGCGGTCCGCCGCTGGCTGAGCCAACGCTTCGTTGGCCGGCCGCTGCCGTTATGGGCCTTTGCCTTGCTGCTGCTACCGATGGCGGTGGATGGGGGCACCCACCTGATGAGCGACCTGGCCGGCATCGGCAACGGTTTTCGCGACAGCAACGCCTGGCTGGCGGCGCTGACCAACAACGCCCTGCCGGCGACTTTTTACGCCGGCGACGCCCTGGGTTCGTTCAACTCCTGGATGCGGCTCATCACCGGCCTGCTCTTTGGCCTGGGCCTGGTCTGGCTAGTCTACCCGCGCCTGGACCGCTCCTTTGTCGAGACGGCCGGCGAGATTGAAGCGAAGCTCCGGCGCGTCCCGCCTGAAGATGAAAACGCCGAAAGAGGTTAACCATGCGAAAGGTCACGTCTTGCCTGATTCTGGCTCTATTATTGGTGGTCGCCGTTGCTTGCACCGGCGGTGCGACCGGCGATCCTACTGCTGAACCACCGCCCGAGTTAGCCGGGCCGGCCCTGGTGATGTTCTACACCGACAACTGAGCGCCCTGACTGGCAATGATGCCCATCGTGGATGGGCTGGAGGCAGAGTTTGCAGGGCAGGTGGCGGTGGTGCGCCTGAACGGCAATGAGCCGGCCAACGCCCAACTGGAGACGCAATACGGCGG
>JAKEFB010000258.1 GCA_022616275.1 Chloroflexota bacterium | reverse complement strand
TGACGCGAGTGGCCATGACCGGCGTCACCGCCCTGACGCGGGCCACCGCTTACGAGATGGAGCTGAACGGCATTACCACCCCCGGCCAGGTGGTCGGGCCGCTGCTGCAGGCGGCCGACATTGCCCACGCCAGCAACGAAGTCTCCTTTGCCCCGGACTGCCCCTTTCCCAGCCCCGTCGGCGGCACCACCTTTTGCGCCCGTGATAGCTACCTGACCCTCTTGCAGGCCATCGGCATTGACGTGGTCGAACTGACCGGCAACCACGTCAACGACTGGGGGGCGGAGAATTTGCTGCACTCGCTAGAACTGTATGAAGGGGCGGGAATGGCCCATTTTGGCGGCGGCCGGGACCTGGCCGCCGCCCAGCAGCCAGCCCTGTTTGAGCACAACGGCAACCACATCGCCTTCGTCGGCTGTAACCCGGTCGGGCCGGCCTTCGCCTGGGCTACCGAAACCCGCGCCGGCTCCCGGCCGTGCGATTACCCGGCTCTCTTTGCCCAAATTGAACAGTTGGGCGAAGAAGGCTATCTGGTCATGGCCACGCTGCAATATTGGGAGTTTTACTATTACCCGCCGACGAGCCAGCAGGCGGCCGATTTCCAGGCGGTAGCCACGGCCGGCGCGGCGGCCGTCAGCGGCAGCCAGGGCCACCACGCCCAGGGTTTCGCCTTTGCCAATGGGGCGTTCATCCATTACGGCCTGGGGAACCTCTTCTTTGACCAGATGGAGATGCTGGGCACGCGGCAAAGCTTCGTGGACACTTACGTCATTTACGACGGCCGGCTGCTGAGCGTGGAGTTGTTTGTCGGCCTCATCGAAGATTTCTGCTGCCCCCGCCTGGTGACGGCCGATGAGCGGGCCCAGGCGCTCCAGGCGGTCTTTCAGGCGAGTGGGTGGTAGGGGGAGCGTTCTCGTTACCTGGAAACAAATAAAAAGTCGCCCCGCCGTACCAACGCTTGTTCCTTGATCATCTGAGAAATAACGGCCTCGACAGGTTTCTTCTTTTCCATTGTCGCCGGGCCGAGCCCTAACAGGCGTAAAACCGCCCGGGGGATTTCTGGCTGTTCCATTCCCAGGGAAGCAGCAACCACAATCTTGACTGCTTCGGCGATCTCTTCTGGGGCGACCCGTTCAATTTTTCGGGCAGCGGCCGGCAAGTTGGCCCGGTCGCGGGCCGGCGCGAGCCGGACTATCCCCGTTTTCCACAGAAACTCCCCTTGTTGCTCAACCAGACCCTTACGCCTGGCGTAAGCGGCGGCGGTATGAATGGCTTTTCTGGTGTAGCTTTCAATCCGTTTCAACCCGGCCGCGCCGGTGAGACGGCGAACGACTTCTTCAATGTGAACCGGACTTTCGACTTCCACCACTTCCTTAATCCACTCGGCCAGTTGCTCAGGCGGTATTGAGCCTAAGGAGCGCCTGCCCAGGCGGAAATTTGGCTGGGCCAGGGTGTATTCGGCAGCCAGTCTAATCGCCGCCGCTGACGGATCTGTGCTGTGCCGCTCGACCGGCGGGGAAACAGGGAGCACAGACGCTGGCGGATCGGCCGCCGGCGACTGCCCATCCGGCTGTGCCCCGGCCGTTTGAATGGCCTCGATCAGGCGTTGTCGCTCAGGTTCCTGGCTGTGGAACCAGGCTGCGCTCCAGGTCTGGTGAATGCGCCAGCCCAGTCCCTCCAGGACTTGCCGGCGCAGGCGGTCCCGGTCGCGGGTGGATTGGGTGTCGTGGTGGCCGGGGCCGTCACAGATAATACCCAGTAAGTACCGGCCGGGACGGCTCTCGTCTATCACCGCCAGGTCAACAAAAGAACCGGTCTGGCCCACCCGGTGGGCAACCTGGTAGCCGGCCTGGCGCAGGGCAACGGCGACGATTTCCTCAAAAGGCGAATGGCCATCTGGCCCTGCCTGTTGGGTGGAGTCCAGCCGGCCTGTTTCGGCGAATCTCAGGTAGCGCTCCAGGGCAACCACCCCTCGGGCGTTTGTGCGGCTAAAATCAAGGTCGCCGGCCGCCAGGTTGGTAAAGACCTCGCAGCGCCGCCTGGCCCGGGTAATCAGCACGTTCAATCGCCGCTCACCGCCACTCTGGTTGAGCGGGCCAAAGTTCATGGTTACCTGGCCATCGGCCGAACGGCCGTAACCGATACTGATAAAAATGACGTCCCGTTCGTCCCCCTGGACGTTTTCCAGGTTCTTGACGAAGAAAGGTTCTTCAGGGTGGGCGTTGAAAAAGGGCTCGCAACTGGAGTCCTGCCGCCGCAAAATTTCCAACTGGGTCAGGATGGCCTGCATCTGGCTCACGCTGAAAGCGGCCACCCCTAACGTCAGGTCGGGGCGCGTTCGGGCATGCTCCATAACCGCCTGGGCCACCACCTGCGCTTCTTGGGGATTGGTGCGGTTGCCGCCTCGCTCGTAAAAGGCCTCGGGCAGGTGACGGTAGACGACGCCCATCTCCCGGCCGGTGGCCCCCGGGCTGGGAAAGATGACCAGTCTATTGTCGTAGAATTCCTGGTTGGAAACGGTAATGAGCGACTCGTGCCGGCTGCGGTAATGCCAGAGCAGCATTCGCTGCGGCGCGCCCTGGGCGACAAAAAGGTCTAGCAAACTTTCCATTTCGGCCGGCAGGTTGTCGGCCTCGTCCGCTCCCTCCGTTATTTGGCTGAAAAAGGTGGTTGGAGGAAGCTGGCGTCTATCGCCGACCACGACGGCCTGGTTGCCCCGCAAAATAGCCCCAAACCCGTCCACCGGCTTCACCTGGCTGGCTTCGTCAAAGATAACCAGGTCAAAACGCAGGGCGCCAGGCGGCAAGAACATGGCCGCCGATAAGGGGCTCATCATGAATACGGGCTTAATGGCCTGGATAGCGTGGCCGGCCTGGAGCATAAGCTGGCGGATGGGCAGGTGGCGGGCTTTCTTGGCCAGCTCGCGCCGCAACACCCCCCACTGCCCGCCGGCCGCCGGCCGGGGAAGCCGCTGCCAGTGTTCGTGGGCCAGCCGCGCCCGGTTCAGCCGCAGCAGATTCGTGTCCAACTGGCAAAACTCTTGAATGTGGCGCCGGTGGACCTGGCTGTTGAAAGCCGCCAGGCCTGGCCTTTCTTCCAGGACCATCGCCAGTACTCCTTCGTACCAGGCCCGCTGGACCAGGTCAACCAGGTGTTGCGGCCCTTCTGGCCAGGTGGCGGCAGTTTCGACGACCTTTTCCAGCTCTACCTGCGACAGCGTGTTGGCCAGGTGATTGAAGGTAACGATTTCTTGTAACCGGCCGGCTTGGCCATGCCAGGTCTGCAACAACTGCTCCTGTTCGACAAACGGCAACCCGGCCAGACCGCCCTGCCGGCCAAAGCGCGCTACCTCGTCCAGTTGCCCCTGCTGGATAACAGTTTCTAGCGCGGCCGCATGGGCCGCCAGGTCGCCGGTGAGGCCGGCAATCCCTTTTGACAGCGTTTCCCGGTTGAGCGAAGTGACCACGTGCTCGATCACTCCCTCCGGGAGGGAGCGCGTTTGGATGAGACGGTATGTTTCCACCAGCCAGCCGGCGCAGGCCAGCAAATAGGGCCAGTCAGAACGCTCCCCTTTCCAGTGCTGGCCAAACAGTTGGCCAAACAGCGGCCCATGACGGGCCAGGGTGGGCTGGAGGTGTTGGACTTCCAGGATGGCTTCCACCAGCTCCAGTTGTTCCGGCACTGTTCGCGGAGGCCGGTAGC
>JAKEFB010000257.1 GCA_022616275.1 Chloroflexota bacterium | reverse complement strand
CCTGGATCATATCCAATCATCTGACGACACCGTTCTTTGTCCGCATGGATTTAGGGGATGGCAATATGGTCCGTGATTTAGTGCCATTGGGGGTTAGTCTGCCCGATATTGGCACGGCCACCCGCAACCGGCTGAGCCTGTTGCCGGGCATCGGCAGTAGCGCGGTGGAGGCGGCTAACATTGACTTTACGCCCGGCGTCTATGGCCCCGCTTGCGGCCAGCACGTCGGGTTGACGGTCGGCGATTGGTATAACGGGGCGACGGTACAGGACGGGAACGGCCGGGCGCTGACACTCAGCGACGCCATCCAGGCCTGGCTGGCCGGCGAGGCGGTATTTGTAGTGGATACCGTGCCGCCCACGCTCTCGACCTGCGCCCAAACGGACGACCGGCGGGACTGAGTTTACCCGTCCAGCCAGCCGCCGCGAAAGCCGGCGCGGCGCAGGCCGCGGGAGATGGCCGGGCAACGGCGCATTAATTGCCAGAAAAAGCCGGTGCGGTAGTTCTCCATCATCAGGACAACGGGTCCCTGGTCCAGGCCGTAATAACCTTTGGAAACCCAGCCGGAGGCGCCTGTTCCGTCGGCCGCAAAGGTGGGATTGAAGCTGCACTTGAAACCATATTCGCTGGTCATTTCCCGGTGGACTTCGTCGAAGTAGCGCAGGGCCGGCAGCACGATTTCTGGGGCGAAAGGCAAGGAGGCAGCGGCCGCCCAGGGAGCGATGGTGCCGTCGTCGGGACCGTAAGGAACGCCACGGGCCATATAGTCGTAAAAACGGCGCTCTACCCCATCAACCGTGTGGGTGGCCGGGCCTGGCCCGTCGCTGGCCGTAATCCCCCAGCAATGCTTGTTGTAGCCGCGAAAATGGCGTGGATTGCGGGTAGCATATTGCTGTTGAATGTAAGTCGCGCGGCGGCTGTTCTCAAAATAATCACTGCCCTTCGCCCGCATGAAATCGTCCTGGATGCCGCGAAAGTCAATCCAGGCGTGGGAAATTTGATGGATGAATAATGGCCCGGCGTACAAATAATCGTAGCCATATATTGTGCGCCAGCGGTAGGTTTCGGTCCAGGCCTGGTAGCTTTGGGGCGGCAAGGGATATGTCGGCGAGGCCAGGCCCAGGACGTACAGCAACAGAGCCTCGTTATAACCGGTCCAGCGATATTTGAGGAAGCCTTTCTCCGGCCGCCAGCCGTGGGAAACGGCCAGGCCACCGTTCAGCGCCCATTGCCAATTAGCACGCCGGTAGAGAGCGTCGGCCAGGGAGCGAATTTCCTGTTCTTCAGTTGTATCGCGATCAAAGTAGGTGGCGGCGGCCAACATGCCAGCCAGCAGAAAAGCCGTATCAATAGTTGACAGCTCGCATTGCCAGACGCGCCGGCCGCTGCCCACGTCCAGAAAGTGGTAGTAAAAACCGTTGTAGCCGGTTGCGTCTGGTTCCTCACTCTGGGGGCTGCCGGCGAAAAAGCGGAGGGTGGTGAGGACTCGTTCAACCGCTTCAGCCCGGCCGACATAGCCGCGCTCGACGGCGACGGTGTAAGCGGACAATCCCAGGCCCACGGCGGTAATACTGGACGGCGCGCCAGTCCGGGTGTTGTCGGGAACCAGGCCGTTGGCCGGGTTGGTTTCCCGGGCAAAGTAGCTAAAGGTGTCTCGTTGAAGCTGGTCTAATTCTTTCTGGCCAAGCGGCGGGTAATTCATTGTTTGTCCTTTTTGCGAGAATAGTTCTAATCGTACGCCTGTTAGCCCTTTACGCTGCCATCTGTAAAATAGATTACACCTCTATCACCGATGATGCACTATAGTAGTACTCTGGGCCTATAAACAAAGGGGTCATTTTTACACAGCTAAACTTCCCCTCATTGTAAAAAATCCTAAACAACACACGTTTATCTTTACAAGATGATTAATCACAATGAATCAGAATGGCAAGAGGTTCACCAGCGGGCTACGGTTGTAGACCTGCACGCCCACCCAGGCCTGCTGGCCTTGCTTTTCCGTCGTAGCCTGACCGGCCGGGCCTGGTCACCCTCCTGGTTACGCGGAGAGATGACTTCGCTCACCGTGCGCACGAGTTTTGACAAGCTGGAAGCTGGGGGCGTGGACGTGCTCCTATCAACCCTCTATCCACCGGAGCGACGCCTTTTTGAAGACATCAGGCTCTTTAAAGTGATTCCTCTCAAATACGCCCGCCTCATCCCCTTCCTGCTGCCCCAGAGTGTATGGGACAAATTCGTCAAGCCAGCCTATTTTGACGTCACTCTGAAGATGATAGAAGGGATGGAGAAGCAGGTTGACGCGTACAACCGGAATAAAGATAACCGCCGGCGGGCGCTGAAAGTTGTCACTTCGGCCGGGGAGCTAGGGCGCGTTTTGGCTCAGGGGGAGGGTGCGCCGCTGGCTATTATCCATAGCGTCGAAGGCGCCCACAGTCTGGAAGGCAAGATAAGTCGCCAATACGAGGGCATGGAATGGGATGAACTCGACTCCGAACAGCAACGCCAGGTCGAAGCCGAGGTCCTGGATAATCTCAACAAATTGCACGAACGTGGGGTAGCCTACATCACCCTGGCTCATTTTTATCCCAATAAAATGATTACACCGTGCTTCCCCTTTCCCGAACACGTCGCTTTGAGCCAGGTCAGGTGGGAAAACCTGGAGAAGATTCGAGAAAAGGCCAGGCTCACCCAGGGATTGACGGAACTGGGCCAGAAAGTCGTGCGCAAGATGATTAGCTTAGGCATGATGATTGACGTATCCCACGCCACGCCGACGGCGCGCCGGCAGATCTACGCCCTCGTCGAAGAAAGCCATCGCCAGGCGCCGATCGTCATGGCGACTCACGTCGGCGCTTACGCCATTAACCCTAGCCCGTACAACTTAAAGGACTGGGAGATCAAATGGATAGCCGATCATGGCGGCGTGGTCGGCATCATCTTCATGAGTCATTGGTTGATGCCCGCCGAAACCAAGTTTGGCCTCAACGCCATTTCCCAACACATCGAACACATGGCCGAGGTTGGAACACACAGCGTCGTGGCCATTGGCACCGACTTTGACGGCGCTGATCCGCCGGATGACTTAGACGATGCCTCACAATTACCCAAGCTGACCCAGCGGTTGATGGCCGAGTACCAATCAGCCACAGACCGGAAGTATACCAACGAGCAGGTGCAAAAGTTTCTGGGAGGGAATGCGTTGGAGATGTTGCTCAATGGATGGGGCAAGTAATAACTGGAATGAGGAGCGTAAGATGAAAAACATAGAAGATTGGTCCCGCTTCATTTCGTTCGATCCCAGGCTGTACTTCAAGCCGCAAGATTTAGATGAACTCAAGGGCTTCCTGGCTGGTGTTTCGCAAGGGGTCTTCAACCAACGCCGCTTTCGCGTCCCGGGGAGCTTGCACTCGTGCTCAGACATTTGCGTGTCGGACGCGCTCCTTGACCTTAGCGACTTGCCTAAGATGATTGAATTTAACGCTGATAACACGATGGTTACTGCGTCAGCCAACTGGACTCTGCACGACTTTCTATTAGAGTTGAGCAAGCGTAGCAAGTCACTGAGCGCAACAGGGGGTACGGACCACCAGACGTTGGCGGGAATTATCTCGACGAACACCGCTCCGGCCACGTCAAAACACACGATCTATGAACTGCTTGAGTGGGTTGAATACGTGACGATTGACGCCGGTAGCAACGCTGTCGTCGAAAAGCGGGTATCTAAAACAGACCCTGCGTTTCCTGCGGTTGTCTGCTCCCTCGGTGCGATAGGCATTTTGACGAAAGTGCAATTCAGGCTGATTGACGAGCCTTACTTTTATACGATCCAGAAAGTCATTCCACTGGCCGAGGCGTTGGGGGACGTTGCGAGTACATCAGAGAAGTATGATTTTTGGCGGATTGACTGGATACCGGAGATGGAAAAGGGATTGTTGTGGGCGGCGAAGAGGATTTCGCGTGACCAGGCCGACCCGGCCGGCGACTATCGAACGGATCAAACGGAAGGAGTATTGAAGTTTCTTTTCGAGCATTGGGACAAAATCAGCGCGGCCGGCCCGTTGCTAGACAACGTGATGGAGGGGGTGTACGAAATCCTGGCCTTGCTTTACGGTGAAACAGAAGCCACCGGGCCTCTCCGCACCATGCTGCCTGTTGACAGGCGCGCGCCGCTTCACGTGGCCATGGCCGAATGGAGTTTTAACCCCGCTGATTTGAACAACGTGTTGCAGCGTTGCCGGGAATATTACCGGCAAAAAGGCTGGCCCAACTTGCCGATAGAGATTGAACTCACCAAAACGGACAATTATTTCATGTCTCCCTGGAATTGGGAGAACCTGGATTACGTCGTCAAGTTCAACTTTATGTATCTGACCGACGTCTGCAAGACAGAGCGTGAGAAAGATGAAATACGGGCTCATTTACAAGGTCTTTGGGATCATCTCACTCAGGCCGGAATTCAGTTCAAAGCCCACTGGGGTAAAATCAACTTCATGGACTACAATTTCGTACGCGAACAGTACGAGATTGAGCAGTTCAAGCAGTTCATTCAACCGATGTTCCTCAATGTGTACCTGACTGAACGACTCGTTCCAGGGTCATGATCGTATATAAAGTATGACGGCCAAAACGGCCCAAGAACGGCACGCCAACGCTAACCTGACATCGCCTTGCATTCACTATGACGGAAACAATCTACGACATGGTCGTTACACATTCCTATGGCTTGCATAAAGGCGTAGATGATCGTCGGCCCAACGAAGCTGAAGCCACGCTGCCGCAAATCCTTGCTGATCGCTTCTGACAGAGCCGTCTGGGCCGGCAGCTCGGCCAGCGATTTCCAGGCGTTCTGAATCGGCCGGCGGCCGACGAACTGCCAGAGGTAGGCATCGAAGGAGCCAAACTCTTCCTGCACCTTGAGAAACGCCTGGGCGTTTTGGACGGCCGAGCGGACCTTCTGCCGGTTGCGGATGATGCCGGGATTATTGAGTAACTCGGCCATTTTGGCCTCGTCGTAAGCCGCCACTGTGCGGGGGTCGAAGTTATCGAAGGCGGCGCGGTAGTTCTCCCGTTTGCGCAGAATGGTAAGCCAGCTCAGGCCGGCCTGGGCGCCGTCCAGCACCAGGTCTTCAAACAGGCGGCGGTCGTCGTGCTTGGGCACGCCCCATTCGTCGTCGTGATAAGCAATGTAAAGCGGGTCCTCGCCAACCCAGGCGCAGCGCGTTTTCATATTTGTTTGCCTCCGTTAGACTAATAAACTGTATTTCCAGGTGAGGTAACCTTTAACATTATAGCTGAACGATGCGGTGGAGTAATAGTCTGGCCATCTTGACACAATTCGGCGGCTTCTCCAGTACCGACAATGGACAGACAGCATTCCTAACTTTGCTAGTACCAGGCTCCTAATAAGAGGCTCTAACCAGGAACTTCGGCCAGCCAGGCGTTATAATGGAAAGCCTCAAAAAGGCGCAGGCAGCCGGCTTAAAGGTCAAGCCCGAGGCCGGCATCCGGTTTGGCGCTGGCAGGGCCACATCCGCCGACCAACCGGAAGAGGAGTATTGTAATGAGAGTTATCGGTGGATTATTTTCCAACGAGTACGATTTGCTGATGGCGATTGAAGGGCTGCAGGAACGCGGCTTTGATACCATGACGGTCTTTGGCCCGGATGAGTTGTTTCGGGAACCGGGCAGCAACCAGGAATGGCAAAGGATTCTAGAAAGCCATAAACATACGGCCGGGGGAACAATTAGCGGCATCAAGGTCAACCCCCGGCCGCTTGGCGTTGACGACCCCAGCGCCCGGACCATGACCGACGACCTGATAGGGATGGGTGTCTCGGAGGAAGAAGCCAGTTCTTTCGTCAACGGGCTAGATCAGGGCCATCGTCTATTACTAGTACATACCAAAGCCGGCCGGGCCGAGGAAGCCCAACAGGTGTTACAGGAGCAAGGGGCGATTTTGTCGGCCGTATCACGCGCGCTTGACTAGCCCGTTTGCAAATGGCTGGGAGCGTTAGAGGTGCATGAGGATTTTGCTGCGACTTACCAGGTTAGAGTAGTTGGAGGGAGTCCGTGCGTTGGGCTACGAGGGCGGCCAGCGCCGGCCGTTCTCCCCGGCCGGCGTCCCAGGCCCCAATCAGCGCGCTTTCGACCTCGGCCAGGGCGTTATAGACCAGCCGCAGCAGGCGTTTGGCTTCATTGGGCGGCCGGCCAAGGGCAGCCAGCGTCTTTTCCACCTGGATGGTATGCTGGCGCAGGTGGGCGTCGAAGCGGTGCAGCCGGTAGCGGATGGTCTGCGGCTGGCTTTCCCAGAAGGTCGAGAGGACCTCTACTTCCTCTTCGTTGGCGCCGGCCATTGCTTCCAGGATCCGGTCGTGCAGCGCCTGGTAATAGGCCATGACGCCAGCCAGCGTTTCGTTTTCCATGACCTGCTTAAAGCGCTCGTCTGTTCCGGCAATGGCTTCGTAAGCTTCGTCGCCGATCTCAGCCGGCCGGCCGTCGTTGGTCCGGTGTCCCTCCAGGGCGTAATAGACCAGGGCGAAGAAGGTGCGGTCGCCGCCAATAATGTGCCCCAACACCCGGCGCAGCGGCCACTCGCCCTCGGCCGGGGGGCGCTCCAGTTCTGCCTCGCCCACACCCAGCAAGACGGCCTCCAAATCGCGGTAGGCGGCGTGGTATTGGCCCAGGATCCTCTGGGCGGTGGTGATAGGCCGCCCGGTTGCGGTCCGGCCGGCCGCCAGCCGCGCGGCCAGGTCACGCAGCTCGTGATAAGTGCCCAGGTGGGCAAAGCGCACCCCCTCGTCGTGCTCCCGCCAGGCCCACGGCCGGTCCAACTCCTCGTCGGAGAGTTCACAGGTTGCCCGGGCAAAACGCTCGACTGCCTGAGACAAAGCATCGTTCATAGATGGCCTCCATAATACCCTGGCTAGGGATGTAGTAATGACCGGCTTTTACTTGGATCACCAGGCTAATCATAGTACAGATGTTCTGGCAAGTCAACGCTTCGGCCGGGATCAATTAGTAGCGAAAAGCGACTCGGTGAGGATACAATTCTCAGCAATGAGCGACGATTGCCTGGCAATCGCAAGCAATGAGTAACTCATTACTCACCCATCACTGTTATAGGAGCAACAATGGCCGATCCGCGCATTACCAAATTAGCCCAGGTCCTGGTGCGCTACTCCCTGGACCTCCAACCCGGCGAGAAATTTTATCTGAACACCGCTCCTCCGGCCGAGCCGCTCAACCTGGCCTTGTACAAGGAGGCCATTCTGGCCGGGGCGCACGTCATAGTCCAGAATGACATACCTGGCGCCGACGAAATCTTCTTTAAGTACGCTGGCGACGAGCAGCTTGAATACGTTTCGCCCGTTATCCAGCTTATCCTGGAAACGTTTGATGCCGCGCTTAACATCGGCGCTTTTCACAATACGCGGGCCCTTTCCGGCGTAGACCCCGCCCGCCAGGGGCGCTATCGCAAGGCCTTTGCCCCACTGAACCAAAAGTTCATGGAGCGCGCGGCCGGCGGCGATTTGAAGTGGTGCTACACTGTCTTCCCCACCAACGCCTCGGCCCAGGAAGCGGACATGAGCCTCAGCGAATACGAGGAGTTTATCTTTGGCGCCGGCCTGCTGAACCTGGAGGACCCGGTGGCAGCCTGGAAAGAAGAGGCTGAACGGCAACGCAAGCTGATCCGCTGGCTGGATGGTAAAGACCAGGTGGTTTTGAAAGGCAGCAACATTGACCTGCGCCTGTCCTTGAAAGGCCGTTGCTTTGTTGAGGCGGCCGGCCGGCAAAACTTCCCCGACGGCGAGATTTATACCTCGCCGGTGGAGAATTCGGTCAACGGCTGGGTGCGTTTCGGCTACCCAGCTATTTACGGTGGCCAGGAAGTGACCGACATCGAACTGTGGTTTGAGGACGGCCGGATCGTCAAGGAAACGGCCCGCAAAGGCCAGGAGTTCCTGACGGCGATGCTCAATACCGACGACGGCGCCCGCACCCTGGGCGAGTGGGGTATTGGTACGAACTACAACATCCAGCGGTTCACCAAGAACATGCTCTTTGACGAAAAGATTGGCGGCACCATTCACCTGGCGATGGGCGCCGGCTTCCCCGAGGCCGGTAGCCAGAACCACTCCGGCCTGCATTGGGATATGCTCTGCAACATGGCCGAGAGCGAAGTGACGGTGGACGGCGAGCTGTTCTACCAGAATGGGCGGTTTGCTGAAGGAGTGCTATAAGGATGGACGACGGACGACAGGCCTAATCGTCGTCTGTCGTCCGTCGTCTTGCTCTAAACGTGATGACCGACTCTCTCGACCATCCCTGGGACGTAACGCAGCAGGAGGCGATTGCCATCCAGCAGCGGCTGCGCCGGGCCGTGATTACCGAAGACCGGCTGGGGCCGGTGCGGTATGTGGCCGGGGTGGACGTGGGCTTTGAGGAGAACAACACCATCACCCGGGCGGCCGTGGCCGTGCTCTCCTTCCCTGACCTTGCGCTGCAAGAGCAGGCGTTGGCCCGCCGGCCGACGACCTTCCCCTATATCCCCGGCCTGCTTTCCTTCCGCGAGACGCCGGCCGTGTTGGAGGCTTTAGCCCAGTTAACCATCCGGCCGGACCTGCTGTTGTGCGACGGCCAGGGGCTGGCCCATCCCCGCCGTCTGGGCATCGCCTGCCACCTTGGCCTGCTCAGCGACATCCCCTCTATTGGGGTAGCCAAGTCGCTGCTGGTCGGCCGGCACGAGCCGCTGGCGGATGAACGCGGCCGGTGGCAGCCGCTCCGGGACCGGGGCGAGGTCGTCGGCGCAGTGCTGCGGACCCGTGCTGGCGTCGCCCCCATTTATGTTTCCATTGGTCATCGCATTAGCCTGGAGACCGCTCTCAAGTACGTCATGCGCTGCACGCCCAAATACCGCCTGCCGGAAACGACCCGCCAGGCCCACCGGCTGGCCTCCGTCCTAAAGTAGGATAGTAAAGCAGGCTGTTAGCCTGCGCTGAAGCCCACAGACTCGACAGTCTGTGTTACACCTTGTACCGCACACTGTTTGCGCGTTGCAGTATGGTATCAGGGCGAGAAGCTCGGGTAGTAGACGTACACCCCGTCTGGCGTAGTTACAAATACCTTCTGGGGCTCGTTCCAGCGCCGGAGCAGCTCGACGATCGGCTGATCCTGCCAGGCCGGGCCGAGCAGCTTTGCCCAGCTCTGAACGGCCGGGTCGCTGTTACTGTACACTCCGCTTACCGTGCCCAGCAGCCATTGGTCCGTTTCTCCCGGCGGAAAGCTGAGGCTGAAGAGGCCGTAGGTCTGGCTGATCGGCCCGCCGGGATCGTACAAAACGTCTTCCAGCCCGGCCGTGCTCGTGTACCAGGTCGCGCCGCCGTCAACCGTGCCCCAGAAGGCGTGCGGCTCGCCAAAGAAGAGTTCGTCCGGGTCCAGCGGGTTGGCCGCCAAGGCGCTCACGACCCAGATGTCGGCATATAGCGGGGTCAGGATGTCCCAATTGGCGCCGCCGTCCTGGCTGCCGATGATGGCCCCGGCGCCGCCCTCGGTGACGCAGCCCAGGTAGACCGTCTGCCAGTCATCGCTCCAGTTGGGGGCGGCGTGGCGCGGCTCGTAGACCAGGAACAGGTCGTTGGCTTGCAGCAGCCAGGTCGCGCCGCCGTCCGTCGTCAGGTAAGGGCCGTCACAGCCCCGGGCGTAAGCCCGCTGCGGGTCGGTGGGGTGGACGGCCAGCGGCTCCAGGTTCACCCCGGCCGGCAGTTCCACCCAGCTTTGCCCACTGTCGGTGCTTTTCCACATCGGCCGGTCTTCGCCACCCTTGAAGCAGGGATAACCTGGGCCGGCGTAGAGGGTTGCCGGCTGGCTGGGGGCCAGCAGGATTGTCTGGCTGACCGGAGGTGGCGGAGCAGCCACCGCCCAGCTTTGCGCCCCGTCGTCGGAGCGGTAAAGGCCGGCGGCGGTCAGGGCGTAAAGGGTGGCGCTTTGGGGGTGGCCGACCAGGCGGCTGGCCCACTGGCCGTTGACCAGCAGCGGGCCGGCCGGCGGGTTGGGGGCGTGCCAGTTGTGCAAGATGATCGGCAGGAATTGGTGGTGGTCCAAGGGCGCGCAGACAGCCAGCGAGGCGTCGTCCAGGTACATACCAGTCACCCCGCCGGCCCCATCATTGTAAACGCCAAAGAGGACCCAGATCGTTTCCCCGGCATAGTCGCTGAGGTCAAAGATGTAGGACTGCCAGGTGGCGCTATTTTGTAGCACCCACAGCAGCGTTTCCACGATATTCAGATCTTCATCCAGGATGAGGATGTATTGGGCGTCACCGCCGGCCGGAGTAGCCAGCGGCTGTCCGGTGGCCGCTCCGGCCAGCAGGGCAGGGGAGGGCGATGCCAGCGCTGCGCCGGTGGAAAGCGGGTAGAGCCAGGCGCTGAGGGTGGCCGTCACCGTACTCGCCGGCAGGGTAACCTGTTGCCAGGCTGAGGAGTAGGCCGGGCGGTTGGAGCCGCCGACGATGCCGATTTCAATAGAGCGGCTACCGCCGTGGGCCTGATCGGTGGAGTAGCCGGCCGTAGCCGGCGTAACGGGAAATTGCCAGCCCTGATCCTGTTCGGCGCCGCCGTTTACCAGCCCCTCCCAGCAGGTACTTTGTAGGCGGCCAGGCACATTGGATGGCCTGTCCAGCGCCAATGCTGGCGCGGCGGCCGGCGCCTCGCCCAGGATTACAGCCGCCAGGAGCAACAACGGAATGAAGGCGGGGACGATTAACCGTTTCATCTGTCACCTCCGTGGCCGCGCACTACTGGCCTGTAAAAAGAGAGTATTATCTTGTCATGGTTTTACAATTGTTATTCGACTGCCGGCTCGACTCTCATGCTCGTTATCCCAGCTTACCAGGGGAATCCCCAAGCGTTGAGCAACAGCTACATAGGTGGCATCTGCGCCGCGCAGACGTAAATCAACAGCCAACTGCGCAGAAAGTACGTATAGTCCAGCAAGATCAGCAGCGTGTGCTGCAAAGTAGTGTTGGAACTGGCGAAAGATAATCAGACTGAGGCCAATTGCTGCAGCCCGCCAACCACATCCTCACCCAGGTGAAAGCGGATTACCGGCCGGCCGGCGTCGCGCAAGGCCTGGCCGTCGCCCAGGGCCTGGGCCAGGACGAGGACGCCAAAGGTGATGGACGACTCCGGCTGGCCGGCATCGTCGGGAATGGGCACGTTTTGTTTGGGGTCGGCCGAAAACTGGATGAACAGCCCCTTGCCGGCGTCGCCCTTGTGCAATTGGCCGGTGGAGTGTAGGAAGCGGGGACCGTAACCCAAGGTGGTGGCCAGCCGGGTTTGGTCACGCCACTTAACCCGCAGCGCCTGCAACGCCTGTTCCGTCTCGGCCGTGGGCGGGACGTAAGCCTGAAAAGCCAGGTAACTGCCCGGCCGGGCCTGGGCCAGGAACTCCACCAGCGCCCCGGCCGAGAGCGGCGCGGCCGCACCTTCCGGCAGTTGGCCTGTTTGCTGGTAGGCGTCTACCAGCTTGCGAGACAGCTTCTTGGCCGATTCCACGTTGGGCTGGTCGAAGGGCTGGATGCCCAGCCGGTGGCCGGCCACGGCCGTGGCCATTTCCCACAGAAAGAACTGCTCGCCCAGGTCGTAGAGATCCTGCAAACAGAGCCGGACTACCGGATGGCCGGCCGCGGCCAGGGCCTCGACGGCCGCGTCGTAGGTATGGTCCCCTTCCAGCCGCAGGTAGACGAACAAGCGGTCGTCGCCGTAGACCTCGGGCGGCCCGACCGGTTCGCCGACGACGGGCAAAATCCCTTTACCCTCTTTACCGGTGCTCTCGGCGATCAGTTGTTCCACCCAGTCGCCAAAGCTGGCCACGGCCGGGGAGGCGACCAATGTCACTTTGTCCCGGCCGGCTTTGGCCAGCTCGCCCAGGATAACCCCTAACCGGGCGGCGTCATTGTCGCCGTCCACCGGGCAGTTGCAGCTTTCGGCGTTGCGCACGGCCATCATGGCCCGGTCTAGCAGCGTCTCCAGGTCTACGCCGACCAGGGCCGCCGGCACCAGCCCGAAGTAGGACAGGGCCGAGTAGCGGCCGCCAATGTTGGGGTCGTTTAGAAAGGTGGCCCGGAAGCGATAACGCTGAGCCAGGTCGGCCAGCTTACTGCCGGGGTCGGTGATGGCAATGAAGTGCTGCCCGGCGGCCGCCTCGCCCAACCGGTTGGCGACTTCATTGTAAAAGTATTTGAAGAAAGAGAGCGTTTCTGTCGTCGTGCCTGACTTGGTGGAGACAATAAACAGTGTGCGGGCGACGTTAAGCTGGCGGGCGTAAGCGAGGACGGCGTCTGGGTGGGTGCTGTCCAGGACGTGCAGCTCCAGATAGGGGTTGTCGTTGCTGGCCGGCATGCCGAAAGTCTTATAGAAAACTTCCGGGGCCAGGCTGGAGCCGCCCATTCCCAGCAGCAGGGCGCGGCTGTAATTCTCAGCCTGCAACGTTACCACCAGCTCATGAATGCGTTTCAGATGGCCGGCCATCATTTCCGGCGTGTGCAACCAGCCGAGCCGGTTGCTGATTTCAGTTGGGTCCGGCCGCCAGACAGTGTGGTCGTGGGCCCAGATGCGCTTAGCAATCTCGTCACCCTTCACTTCTCGCAGCGCCGCGTCCACTACCGGCTGGTAGCGGCCGAGCCGGGCCGTTAACCGCTCCCAATCCCCCTGCAATTGCTCGGCCTTAGCGATGATGCCGGCCACCAGAGCCCGGAACGATTGGGCAAACTTTTCCACCCCGTCTTTCTGCAGAGCCTCGGTCACGCTATCCAGATTGATACCCAGGCCGGCCAGTTGGGCCAGGTGCTGCCGGGCTTCGTCCACTCCTGTGGTCACGGTCACGGCCACCGTGCCATGGTTGAGGAAAGCCTGGAGCGTCGCCGGGGGCAGGGTGTTCACCGTGTAGGGGCCAATCAAGGGGTCCACGTACATCGTATCCGGGTAAGCGGGGTCCTTGGTGCCGGTGCTGGCCCACAACACTCGCTGCGGCCGCGCCCCCTGGCCGGCCAGCTTCTCCCACCGCTCGCCGCTGAACAACTCCTGGAAACGGTGGTAGACGACTTTGGCGTTGGCGATGGCCGTTCTGCCTTTCAGGGTTATTGCCCTGGCCGTGCCCATCTTTTCCAGTTGTTCGTCCACGGCCGTGTCCACCCGGCTGAGGAAGAAGGAGGCGACCGAGGCTACCCGGCCGGGGTCGCCGCCGGCGGCCACCAACGCTTCCAGGCCGCCGAGATAGGCTTCGGCCACGGCGTTGTAATGGTTCAGGGAGAACATCAGGGTCACGTTGACGTTGATCCCTTCGCTGAGGAGGGCACGGATGGCCGGGATGCCGGCCGGGGTGGCGGGGACCTTGATCATCACGTTGGGGCGGTCCACGGCGGCAAAGAGGCGGCGCGCCTCGGCAATGGTGCCCTGGGTGTTGTTGGCCAGCCCGGGGTTGACCTCCAGGCTGACGTAGCCATCCTGGCCGTTGGTCTTGTCGAAGAGCGGCCGGAAGAGATCGGCCGCCTGCTGGATGTCTTCGATAGCCAGCGCCTCGTAGATCCCTTCCGGCGACCGGCTCGTCCGGGCCAGTTGCTTCAGCTCCTCGTCGTAGTCGGCGCTGCCGGCAATGGCCTTCTCAAAAATAGACGGGTTAGACGTTACCCCCCGTAGCCCGGCCTCAATTAACTCCTGCAGCTCCCCGGACTCAATAAACGCCCGGCGAATATAATCCAGCCAGACAGACTGGCCCAGTTCAGCTAAATCGTGTAGCTTTGTCATGGCTTTCATTGGCCTCCACTTCTACTCTCTCTCGATAACAGCCACTCTTCCAGGTTGGCAGCACGATAAGTAACTCGATACCCCCATTTGGTGAGGTTTAACACGCGAGAGGTTGGCGTGCCGATCTCAGTTGCTTCAAACAGTTTGCTGACCTGCTCTTCGAGAACGGGGCTGCCCAAGTGGGCCAGAAGCATGCAGACACATGCCTCTAAGCATCTTCCTTCAGCCGATTGCCGAATGTGTGGTACTTCTAACCAGGCGTTGGGCATTGGCTTTAATGTTCTCTAGTAGTTCGTCAGTGATTAACAAATCGCCACTATAGGCATTCACATCAACCTCCCCCACCTGGCCAGGCTGGCCATGATGACCCATAGCCAGGACGAGCGGAAAACGCCAGAAAATGTTGTTTTGGTCGTTAACGACGAGCAGCGGGGACTGAGGCGTGATAAGTAAACTCACCTCGTCCATTAAGAAACGGGTGAGTTTTCGCCTGGCCTGAGTAGCAGTTATGCCTAACGTGGTGGAAATATTAATTTCCAGTTGTAGCTTTTCTTCATCCTGTGTAGATCGTGTGAGCGCAACGACCATAATGGATGCCGCTCCTTATTTTGCCAAAATAGTTACAAAAATTGTAAGCTCACTTAATGCTTTGTCAAATGAGTGTTCTGATAGGGTGGGGCGGCACAGGAGGCAGGCTGACCTCGACCAACCGGAGAACCTCCGGCCCGCCGTAGATGTTCATCTGGATCGCTCTGGCTGTCTGCGGCATTGGCCCGTCCTGTTATGAAACTCCCTCCGCGATGCTGTATCCGGCCTGATACAGCATCGCCCGCAAATCATAGGTGGACTCCGCCTCCATTTGAGCTAGCAAACGCGCGGCCAATTGAGCGCGCAACGCCTCATCCATTAAGAATGTCTCTGCCAGGTCACTCAGGCCCTGTCGCATCGTTGCCGCAGTCACCTGCTTCACTTCGCCGGGGATAGGGATCGTCGCCAGCCAGTTATGCAACGAGGCCACGAAAAATCCTGCGGCGGCTTCTTCTTTGGCCGCCATGAGCTGCCAGAAAGTATGGATAGGCTCCACAATGGCCCAGAGCAGGAAAGGATTGGTGGGCGTGTAGAGGTTCATTGCGGCATGTAAGTAGTGTAGAACCTGTTCCAGGTTGGCCGGATCATCGGGGATCCTTGGATCTACACGATTCTCATCATCACCCCGCCGGAACGTCTCTACCCAATGGTTGACAAGCTCCGTATGGGTGATGATCGTTTGCCAGCCAAAGTCCTGACCGTACCGCCGGCGCAGACGCGCCAATTCCCGGCGTATTGTGGTTATATTGCCGCGTGATGCCACATACGCCTGCGCCAGAAGAAGGTAATCAATCAGCGGCTCGACAAAGAACCGCAACATTGTCTGGCGTAGTTCGGCCGATTGAAACAAGTCCCCGGCCACCAGGGGGCTGAACTTCATATATGCCGTATAGATGCAGCGCTCCAGGATGCTGCCCAGGGCGTTGGTGCGCAGGAGATTGTTGCGAACGTCGAGAAGCGCTTCCACATGAGGTGCATGCGCCGAACCTGAAGCGGCCGTCACGATCAGGCAAACCGATGGAGAAGTAGTTGAGCTGTAGCAGCCGCCTTCGTGCCCGGCTCGTTCAGTGATTCCCCGCTGTTTGTGAAATTGATTGGTCTCAGTGATAACCGGATCTTCGTCATGCGTGGGATTGCCTTCGATGTTCACCTTGGCATGGACTAATTCATGAAAAAGCCGGATGTAAGGCGTCACTTTTACCTTCTTTCCACTGGCGTCGAGAAAAAAGTAACCGGCGGAGCTACAGTCCTCAGCGTCAAAATAAACGTCAACATCACTCTCTTGAAATGTCGGAACAAAACCGCCTCCCTTTTCGGTAATCGAATAGATTTCTGGGCGGCTTCTGCCGGGAGGCAATAACGAAATAGTGCCCGCGGAACTGAGGCCACGAATAAGAATACGGTTCGTTGGCTTATTCACCAGCAACTTGATCAATTCCTGCCCATTGTCTTTGGGAGTCGCCGGATTGTACGTGACCTGATACCCCTTCAGCATAGGGTCATCAAGGCTAGAGGCCGTAGCGCTTACAGAGAAGTCCAGGTCATTGTTGGCGATTTCTTTGAGCAGGCCCGCTATCGTGTCTTTGTGTGAATTGTCCAAAATAAATAGCGTCATGAATTACCTCCGTGTGATTATGATAAGAAAACTGTTCTGCCGGCCGGATGTCAAGCTTTCCTGATAAGTGGCAGATAAATCCGCTCGGTGAAGGGTTGGAACTCATATGCCCCCCGGTCTGGGCCAGCGCCCTGCGGGGGTTGCCGTCCAGGTCATTGGGGATGCCCAGGTCGAGGGCGTTGTCCAGGGCGGCCGAGCCGGGGCCGATGTGGTAATCGCTGCCGGCCGGGTCTACGAAGTTCGGGTCGGCGTCGAAGAGGCTATTCCCGCCGCTGGTGACAGGACCGACCAGGTGAGTACTGTTGGCAAAGAAGAGGTTGTAATCTTCACTAACCAAACCATCATAATTGTAGATGCCGGTCATGTGATTGGTGATAAGGGTGTTGACAATAGAGATTGTGCCATATCTCACGAAGATGGCTCTGCCCGGATTGAGGGTGTTATCGGCAATTGTGGTATGGATAATGCTAATTGTACCGCGCGTGTTAAAGTAAAGGATCTCATTACCGCTATTGCCGGTAAAAAGAGAGTTTACAATGACGCCATCAAAGTACGATACGGCCCAATCGTGGTCGTGTGCTCCACCTAAGATGGCACTGTTGCCAATAAAGACAGAGTTGGCCACGGTGAAATCGGCTCTTGTATAAAGGCCGCCGCCGAGTTCGGCCGTGTTGCTGAGAAAGAGAGTGTTCGTCATAGATAGCCACGCAGAAGCCAGGCCGCCAGCGACGGAATCAGAGCTGTTGGACTGAAAGACAGTGTTGGCAACGGTGGCGGTCAGTGCGCTGACGGCGCCGCCGATATTACCGGAAGTGTTGCTGAGAAAAGTAGTGCCAGTCACGGTTAATAGTTCCTTTGCGTATAGTCCCCCACCCTCGGTCAGACTATTGTTACCCTGGAAAAAACTACTGGTTACGTCTGCCAGCGTAAGCGCATAGCCGCCACCGCCGTGTCCGGCCGTGTTGCTAATAAAGACAGTGTCAGTCACTCGAAAAGTAGCTGCATGGAGGCCGCCGCCCGCACAGGAGATACAGCGATTATTTTCGAGGCGACTATTGGCCACGCTGATAAAATCTACTGCCGCTGCAGCGCCACCTTGATCGACGGCGGTGTTGCTAATGAGAACAGAGTTTATTACTTTCAGGTCACTGCCTGTAAAGGCATAAATTCCTCCACCCCTGAGGGCTCTGTTGCCCCGTACAGTGACATTTTGGATCAAGGGCTGGGCCATGTTTGTGAGAAGGATACCACCCCCACAATAATCGGGACAACCGTTACCACCTTGCGCCCGGCCGCCCGTAAAAGTAAGGCCGGAGATGACCACGCTATTGTCTATCATTGCGCCGGTCACCGTAAGTACCCGGCGCCACCAAGATGAGGCTGAGCGGAGGATGGTCGTGGCGCTGCTGACGCCGGTCAGGCTGACCGGCTTGTTGAGCGTCAGGCTCTCGGTGTACGTGCCGGGCATGACGAGGATGGTGTCGCCGGCCGTGGCCCCGTCAATGGCGGCCTGGATAGATTCACCCGGGTTGACGATGATAACCCCACCGGCCGCGGCCGGCGGTGTCCAGCGAAACAAAATGATCAGCGCCAGTGCTGGAATGAAAAGGGCGATGGCAATCCCCAGAAGCCTTTTTGTCTGACTATCCCGTGACATTTGGTCCCTCCAACAAGCTCAAGATATCTCTTTGCCTACCCTATGGAAAGAAGCGGCATCTTTCAGTATAGTATATTTGCGGGTTCTTAGCACTTAAGTGTGGTTATTTCGGTCCCTTAAAGGCACAAATGGTACATCAAACAGGCTCAGTTATCGGCGGCCGTTACCAGCTCCTGGAACGCCTGGGGCAGGGCGGCATGGCTTCGGTTTATAAGGCCTACCAGGAGAATTTGGACCGGTATGTGGCCATTAAATTCCTGCACCCCAGCGCGGCTGCCGATCCTGGCCTGCTCCAGCGTTTTCTCCTGGAAGCCAGGAGCGTGGCGGCCCTGCAACACCCGCACATTGTCCAGGTCTACGATTTTGACTACGAAGGCGATGTTTGCTACATGGTCCTGGAATTGATCAATGGGCCGACGCTGGAACAGCGGCTGCGAGAAACGGCCGCCCGGCAAAACCGGTTGCCCCTGGATGAGGCCCTGCGTATTATGCGCGATATAGGCAGCGCCCTGGCCTATGCCCACGCCCGAGGGGTGATTCACCGGGACTTGAAACCGTCTAATATCATGCTGGAAGAAAACGGCCGGACCGTGCTAACTGATTTCGGTCTGGCCAAAGTCATGAACAGCCCCGGCCTGACTCAGGCCGGGCTTATCGCCGGCACGCCGAGTTACATGGCCCCAGAACAAATCCTGGGGCAGCCGCTGGACGCCCGGACTGACGTCTACGCCCTGGGCGTGCTGCTCTACCGGCTGGTAACCGGCCGGCTGCCCTTTGACGCCGACGAGACGCTGGGGGTGTTGTATCACCACGTTCACACACCACCCTTACTACCCCATCGCATCACGCCGAACATTTCCCCGGCGCTGGAGCGAGCCATCCTCAAAGCTCTGGTGAAAGACCCGGCCCGGCGTTACCAGTCAGTGGAGGCGCTTCTGGCCGACCTGGCCCAGCCAGAGGTCGCGGTTGCCGTTCCGGCCGACGCCGCCCGGCCCGTGTTAACGTTCCTGGACCAGGAAGCGCCCAATAACCTGCCCATGCTGCCGACCTCGTTCGTCGGCCGGGAGCCAGAGATGGCCACAATCCAGGAGAGGTTGCGCCGCCCTGACATTCGCCTGCTGACACTCACCGGCCCCGGCGGGGCCGGCAAAACGCGCCTGGCCCTACAGGCGGCGGCCACGTTGCTGAACGAATATGAGCACGGCGTCTTTTTTGTCAACCTGGCCCCTCTCCAGGATGCGACGTTCCTGTTGGACACGGTGGCCCACACGCTGGGTCTGGTCCAAGGCGACGTGCAGCCATTAGACCGGCAGCTTGAGGCCTTTCTGCGCGACCGCCACCTCTTGTTGGTGTTGGACAATTTTGAGCAACTGATAGAGGCTGCGCCGGTTATCGGCGAACTACTGGCGGCCGCGCCACTTTGCAAAATTCTGGCCACCAGCCGCGAGCCGCTACGCCTCTATGGCGAAAACCTGTATCAAGTACCGCCGCTGTCCCTCCCCAACCTGGAACGATTTCCTTCACCCGGCGAGCTGGCCCAGGTCGCCGCCGTCCAACTGTTTGTGGCCCGCGCCCAGGCGGTGGACCCTGATTTCAGCCTAAACCCGGCCAACGCCCGCGACGTAGCCGAATTATGCGTTCGGCTGGACGGACTGCCCCTGGCCATTGAGCTTATAGCCGCTCAACTGTATTCTTTCCCCGTTTCGGAACTGGCGGCGCAGTCGGCTAACCGGCTGGCGTTGCTGGCCGAAGGCCCCCGGGACCGCTCGGCCCGGCAGCGGACCATGCGCGGGGCCATTGATTGGAGTTACGAGTTGCTCGCTGCCACCGAACAGGTTCTATTTGCCCGGCTGGGCGTCTTTGCCGGCAAATTTACGGCCGAGGCGGCCGGGGCGGTGGTGGGCAACCACCCGCTGGCGACGCTGGTCCAGAAAAGCCTCTTGCAGCAAGAGGAAGATAGCCACGGCTCGCCACGTTTCTGGATGCTGGAGCTGCTACGCGAATACGCCCTGGAGCGGCTGGCAGCGCGGCAGGAAACAGAACCACTGAGGCAAAAGCAGGCCGCTTATTACCTGTCTCTGGCGGAAATGGCCGAACCACACTTAACTGGCCCGGAGCAAGCGGCCTGGTTTGAGCAACTGGAAGCAGCCCACGATAACTTCCGCGCCGTCCTGGGTTGGGCGCTGGAGCGGGGCATGGAGGAGACTGCGTTGCGCCTGGCCGGTGTGTTATGGCGGTTGTGGGCCGTTCATAGCCACCTGAGCGAGGGCCGGCGGTGGCTGGAAAAAGCGCTGGCCAGGGGCCAGCATCTCTCGCCGTCCATCCGGGCCAAAGCGCTCCTGGGCGCTGGCCGGCTGGCCCTGTTCCAGGGCCTGCACGACCAGGCTAGGGCATTCCTGGCCGAGAGCCTGGACCTTTACCAGGCCTTGAATGATCAGAGCGCCCAGGCTGATGTGCTCAATAACCTGGGAGAGATTGGGTTGGAACAGGCCGATTATTCCCTGGCCGGCCGCCATTTTCACCAGGCCCTGGCTCTATACCGGGCAGTGGACGACAGGGCCGGTATGGTTCGGACACTCAATGACCTGGCGCAGATGACCTTCTGGCAGGGGCAGTTTGAGGAGGCCCGCCACTTTCTTGAGGAATGCCTGGCGCTGGAACGCCAGGGAGGCGCCCCTGAAGGGTTAGCTGTCACGCTCAACAGCCTGGGCGAGGTCGCCCGCGCCCAGGGCCGTTACCAGGAAGCGGCCGCCTTTTACCGGGAGAGCCTGGAGCTATACCGCGCCCTAAACTACCCCATCGGGATGGCGGTACTGTACGCCAACCTGGGTTACGTCGAACTGGGCCAGGAGAATTATCGGGAGGCGGCCGTTCTGTTCGGCCGGAGTTTTAGCTTGCTGCGAACGTTAGAAGAAAAAGTGCAAATTGCCAAAAGCCTGGCCGGGCTGGGCGGGGCCACGCTGCACCTGGGCAATGCCGAACAGGCCGTCCGTTTTTTAGGCGCCGCCCAGGCCCTGCTGGACTCGCTGGCCGGGCAGTTGGAACCGGTGGAGCAGGCCGCGTATGAAGGCCACGTCGCTGCTTCCCAGGCTTCGTTAGACCCCCAAACGTGGCAAGCGGCATGGAATGAGGGGCAATCCATGCCGCTGGAAGAACTCCTGGAAGTTGCGCTGTTGTCCTAGAGGTGACAGTCACCTGAACGTTTATGCCTGGGTCAGGGAACGTTCATGTAGACGTGCAGGATTTGATCCACCAGGCCACTGGCCGAGCCAGAATCCAGGTGGATGCCTAAGGCCGAAATCAAGATCGTGTGAGCTGTCACCGCCACTGAACCTTGGGTGGTGTGGACGATCGTTTCGGTGTGATACTCTCCGGGCGGGCTGTCGGCGTAAAGAGTGAACGTCTCCTGTGACGTCAGCCAGGTCGGGGTTCCAATGCTGGCAACCAGGCTTACCCCGGCCGGGACGTGCAACACGTAATCTACCTCCTCGACGTTCCAGAGCCAGGTATTAATGTCGGCGCTGAGGTCCAGCACCATGCCGTTGGAGAGGATGACGAGCGGATCGCTACGACAACGAATCCAGATCGCGTGGGCCGACTGGACAGTCATCATCAACACAACAAATAAGGCCACAAAAAGTGAGAGTCGAGAGATGCGCCGTGGGGTCAAGAGACTTCACCTCCTCTTGCCAGTGTGAAGTTGAGAGAAAGCCTGTTGCGTGAAGTTCCAATACAGTTGCGCTTTGAGAAAGTGCAGTAACGCCTGTTTGAGGCGAGCACGCGACAAGGATACTGTAATCCATTGCCCCTGGCGCTGTCAAGCCCAGGAAGCCGGTTGTAGGACGAAAACTGACAAAACGTAGTGGTACTTTACTCCTAAAACTCTCCAACCCACTCAGCAAAAAGGTCGGTCAGGTCACAGTTGCAGTGACTCTCGGCCAGCGCTTTCAGTTCCTCGGGGGTACCAAGGTCCCACTTCTGGCTCTGATAGTAGTCACGCAGGAAGGCGCTAAAGGCTTCTTCGCCCATTGCCTCGGCGAGGGCTTCAAAGAAAAGCGGGCCACGGCCGTAGACAATGGCGCTGTACTCGGCCCCGTCGTACTCGCCGGCCGGCAAGCCGATAGGAATCTCGGCCCGCTCCACTCGATCCCAGCGGCTGAAGAGTGACTGGCGGAACCCCTCGGCCCCACTCTGGCCATAGATATCCAGGTGGTAGAGGTAGGTCATATACTGGACCAGCGACTCGTCCAGCCAGGGATCGTCCAGTTGGTCGTTGCCGACAATGCTATAGAACCATTGGTGGGCCACCTCGTGAGCCACGGTGGACTCCAGGAAAAAGCCCGAGGGGGTGTTGCCAAATAGTTCCTCGGGGTCGTAGAGGAGGCTGTTAATGACCACTACGCCGGGATATTCAACCCCCAGGGCCAGGTTTGGCGTGGCGGCCACGTCGAATTCTGTGAATGGATAGACGCCCAACCGGTCGTTGAAAATTTGCAGGGCGGCGACCGCATAGCCAAGCGTTTCCTCGGTCCGTTCAATAAATTCGGGGAAGCCGTAGCTGTTCACAGTCGTCTGGCCCACTGTCTGGCTGGCTACCTCATAATGGGCGCTGCTGGCCACGTAAAAGTCCCGGGTAGGCCCGGAGGCGTAGGTGAGCGTCTGGGTGTCGCCGGACGATTGGCTGTCAATGGCCCGGCCGGAAGCAACCACCACCTGCCCGGCCGGAACGGTCAGGCGGGCCAGGTAAAAGCTGCTGTCGGCGTAGACGACGTCGGCGTTGGCCGGGGGTGGGGCGATGTTCCAGCCCCCGTCGTCGTAGACAGAAATCAGGGGATAGAAATGGGCCAGGGCCAGCACTTCGTCCACCACGGCAAAGACGCCATAGTTGCTGCCGCCCTCGGTGGGCACGCCGACGTCGAAGGCCAGGCTGATCACTGCCTGCTGGCCCGGGGCCAGCGGCACGGCCAGAGGCACGCGCAAAATGGTCTCCTGTTCTTCGTAGCTTGGTTCGGCCGCCGCGCCGTTGACGGTCACGTCAGAAACGGCAATGTTGCCGCCCAGGACGTTGGGGAAGAGATGGAAGTAGACGGCGTCCAGGGCCACCTCTTCTTGATTCGCATAGCGAACTTCCAGCCGGCCGGCCACGGTCCGCAGGTCATCGGCCACGGTTACGTCCAGGTGGTAGACGCTGGCTCCAGGTAGTTGCTCCAGAATCCCTGCTTCTGCCTCTACCAGCCCGTCGCGGAAGAGTGAGCGGTCGTCCCAGGCCATGTCAAAGAGGGTGGGGGCAGGAAGACCTGTGTCGCCGGCCGGTTCCGGGGTGGCTGCCTCCTCCGATTGCGGGCCGGTTTCTCCCTTCAGGTGAGCGTCCAGCCAGGCCAGGATCAGGTCCAGTAGTTCCGGTTGGGCGTCAAACATGGCCGTGCCGTGCCCGGCCCCCTGGACCATCTCCAGTTGAACCTCGCCCAGGGCCAGCTCGCTCAGCGTGCGCGCCGATTCGGCCGACTCCGTGTCCTCCTCGCTGGCCACAATCAACACCGGCCGCTCGCCGTAAGCGGTGATGGCGTCGTCGGTCGTGACGTTGAAATAGTTCAGGCCGGGCGAGAGCAGAACCACGGTGCGGATGGCCGGCTCGGCCACGGCCGCCAGCAGGGCCATGCTGGAGCCAATGCTGGCCCCGACGATTGCCGTCCGTTCAGGGTCCACGTCCTTGCGGCCAGTAAAATAAGCCCACACTTGCTGCAAGTCGTCAGGGGTCTGCTGCCAGTCCGAACTACCCCCGGTTTCGCCGTGGCCGCGCATATCCACGGCCAGCACAGCGTAGCCGGCCTTGGCCAGTTGGGGGGCTATTTGATCCCAATCCTGCCGCTGGCCGCCGTTCATGTGCAGCAACATCACGCCCGGCGCCCGGCCGGTGGCGCTGGCCGGGTAGAACGTCGCCTGAATAGCCAGGCCGTCAGACGCCTCAATCGTCACGTCCTCCGGCGCGGCCGTATCCTGGGGTTCTGGTGGGGCGGGGGGCTGGCCGGAGTCGGCACCGGCCGTGGCTGCCGGAGAAGTAGCCGCCGGGGTTTCCTGGTCGCCCGTCTGGCAGCCCGCCAGTAGAAGCAGGGCAAGGACCACCAGCATCACAATTCGACTTTTCATACTGTTATCTCCTGGGCAAGTGATGGGTTATGAGTGATGGATGAGTTGTGAGTAGCAAATCAACACCCATCACTCCGAACCCATTATTCTTTATACGCGTCGGCGCCCCAAATTTATGAATAACGAAGGGATTGTACCAGCTTTCACAGCCTCTTGTACGCGACGCCCAGCCCCGGCTGCCTTGCCCCGGCCAGGTAAAGCAGCTACACTTCCTTGTCTGAAGGGAAGACGTGAAGCAAAGATTAGCCATTTTGTTGACTGTTTTATGGCTAGGCTTATTGGCCAGTTGTGGCCCTAACCCGGCCGAGGTGGAGGCTACAGTTAGCGCCGTGGTAGCCACGACCTTTGCCGATTATGCTCCAGCAACGGCCACTCCTTATCCGACAGACACACCTTATCCCACGGCCACATCTTACCTGACGGCGACCCCCTACGCCACAGCTACCTCTTACCCTACCCAGGAACCATACCCCACAGCTACCCCTTACCCTACCCGCACCCTTGAGAGCACTGAAACAGCCGAAAACCAATCATAACGGGTGCAGGTTATAGAAGACATGAGATGAAGCAATTTATTGGTAGTATTCTTTTACTCGTCATTACTTTGCTGGCGGCTGGTTGTGCCTCGGGAACGGAGGAAGTAGCGGCTACGGTTGAGCGACAGGTAGCGCTGGCCTTGACCAGCACTGTCGCCGCTGTCCCCACGGCCACTGGTCGGCCGACCTACACCCCTCGACCCACCCAGGCCGAACAACCAACGTACACGCCGCTGCCCACGTTGACATCGGCGGCCACGTTGACTAGCCGGCCGACTTATACGCCTGAACCAACGCTAACAATGCCACCTACGCCCACCCCCACCCGTACTCCGGCTCATACGGCCGTGCCGCCTACAGCCACTCAACCAACGCAAAGTTCGGCCCAGCGGCTGTTGCAAGAGGTCAATGATACAATTGCCCAAATGGAGGCGTTTCTTTTCACGATTCCGCCGCGTTGTATTGATCCAACCTGCCGTCAACTGACACCTTACCCCGATTGTCCAACGGTTGTCGGTCTGTATGACGCGATTACTGCTCCATTTGCCTACGATCTGGCTGGAGCTACAGAGACCGAACAATTTGCCTACACTAAATATCAGGCAGCCCTGGAGAAATTTGTCTTTGAGGAGAGCGCGTGGGTAGACCAATGCCGGGAAGCGATTCCCTTGGGTCGCCTGGTATATATTGATTTGAATTGGGGGAGCATCCTGAAAGTACACATGAGGGAAGCAGTGAGTTTATTGCGTGAGGGCAAGCAGGCTTTGGAAGCCATTCTGCCGCAGAGTACTGGATGAAGGTAAAGAGGATCATTACAGTCATTTTAATGGCCTGCCTCTGGCTAGGACGCTCAACGGATGGCCTGCCTCAACCCCGGCAACCGGCCGACGGGACGACGGCTCCTGAATTGATTGCCGCTGCCCTGGCTCGCCAGGAGATAGACCGGGAAACGGCCGCCCTGTACCTGGCTTACGCCCTTTTTGCTTACGACCGGCTGCCGGCCGCTTATCGCAGCGACGCCCCCTGGAGTGGAACCCGGCCGCTGCAACAACTGCGCCAGGAACTACCCGACCTCCAGGCCGGCCCGGCGCGCTCGGAAATTGAGTCCCTGCTGGCCGGCGATTGCGGCGGCTGGAATGGCCTGATTTCAAGCGTCCCCGAACATCTCATCAGCAACAGCACCCATTTCCACATTCAATATGCGCCTATCGGCGGCGGGCTGACCATCAAAGATTACGTCTGGGCTTTAGAAACAGCCTGGAGCGTCCAGGTGGACACCTTTGGCTGGGCTGGCCCGCCTGTGTTGACGGCCAACCCGCCCCCCGGCAACCGCTACCACGTCCGCGTTGAGCCCCTGGGTGGCGGGCTGCTGGGTTTTACCACCAACAGCGGCGTCCACGCCGGGCTGGTCGGCAACAATCCGGCCACGCCCTGGAATGAAGGCGACGCCCAGGCTTCCTGCATTGTCCTCAACTGGGTGATGCCTGGTTCCTCGCCGCTGGCCACGTTGCAGACCACGGCCGCCCGAGAACTAAACCAGGCTATCCAATATGGTTATGGTGTGCTGACCGGGGCCAACGTGCCCGATCCCATTTTCACCGAGGGCGGGGCGACCTGGATGGAAGACGAGGTTTTTGATGGGGCCAATTTGAATAGTAGCCTGCTCTGGCCCACTTTCAGCCAATGTATGGGCCAGTATGCGGCCACTCCGCCAGCGGCTTACTGGATTACCTGGCGCGGATTGACCGAACAGTACATTACCGGGGTATCCGGTGGAGCCGAACAGGTGATGGAAGATTTCTGGGAAAACATGAGCCAGAGCGCTACCAGCCAGATGCTCCCGGCGCTAAACGCAGCCCTGGCCAACCGGGGTACCAACCTGCCTGACGCCTTTCAGGCCTACGCCATTGCCGCCCGATTTATGAAAACGTGTAACGCCAACAATAACTATCCCTACTGTTTCCGGGAAGCGGCCAATTACGTGGCCATGGCCGGCGTTCCGGCCAACCACGGTTCCATCGCCGGCGTGGGATCGAGCTATAACAGCACCTTAGCCGACAATTACGCTTTGAACTGGGTCGGCCTGCCGCCAGGCGGCGGCCCTTATGACGTGAGGCTGGCCAATCACAGTAACGGCGGCATTCTGCGAGGCAGCGTCGTCTGCGACACCGGGTCGGGGCTGGCTATCACGCCGCTGCCGGATGTGGTGATGAGTGGGGAGACCGTCCGGTTGAACAACTACAACCCGGCCGGCTGTGTGAACGTAGTGGCTGTTCTGACCAATCAAACGGAAACGGCCGCCAACCCGGCCGGTTGCGCCGGCCGCAGCTACGAGCTACGCGTGGACCCGCCGGCCCCGGACCTGGCGGCTTCCTTTATGCAGGTCAACCCCAGGATGGCCGCCGTTAGCGAAGTGGTCACTTTTACGGCGCAATTGGTCAATAATGGCTCGCTGCCGGCGGCCGTCTCTTTCAGCGATACCCTGCCGGCCTCCTTGCAAATCGTGGGCACACCTATGGCCTCCTCCGGCAATCCTCCGGTGGTTAACGGCCAGACTGTTACCTGGTCTGGCGCGGTCAACAACGGCAACGTGGTCGTCATTACCATAGCCGCCTCGGTGGCGGCCGGGGGGACAATCGTCAACACGGCCCAGGTAGACGACGGCGACGGCAACGTCTACACCCTCATGGCCATTGTCAACGGTTACGACGCCCTGCTGCCGCTAGTTGCCAGAGATTAGCGATAGGCGTCTAAGGAATCCATTGCATCCCGCCAAAAGCGATTGCATTTGACACCCTGGTCAATCCGGACCCATCGGGATTCATCACGTAAATACCGCTGGTAGCCAAAAAGGCAATGTGCTGCCCATCAGGCGAATAGTCGCCATACAAACCGGTGTCCAGGATATGGGTAAGCCGTTCAGGCTGCCCCCCGGCCGTGGGCACGCGCCACCAGTCTGAGGGCAGGCTATGCGCTGCGGCCACCTTTACGCCTAATAATCTGTCAAACCAGGACAGCCCCGTCGGGGGCGGTAAGTCGCTGACAGCGCTAAAAATAACCATAGACCCGTCTGGGGAAAAGAAATGGGCATCCACGGCCAGAAAATTCCCGGACGCCAGGGCGGGCGTAGGGTTTTTCCCGCCCGCATCAGCCAGGTATAGATTACTACCATAGGTAACCGGGTCAATGGACAGATAAGACAATTTGCTGCCATCAGGCGACAGATCAGGCCAGACAGCGTTTTCCAGAATGAGTTCTGGTTGTCCATTGGGGTAGGCCAGCCGCTCCAGGTCGTATCTATAGGTTGGGCCACTGTCAGTGGCAATAGTCAGGGAGCGCGCGTAATAAAGAAAATGCCCGTCGGCTGACCAGGCCGGCGCGAAATAGGCGTCATTGGGGTCATCGGTATTGCCTAGCAACGGTTGGAGCAATCCAGAATCGCCGGTGGAGTCGGTGGGCAGCACATACAAACCGCTATCGCCCAATTGAGAATCACCTCGTGGAGGTGCATAGGCCAGGGCAATCTGACTGTTATCGGGCGAAACGGCAAATCCAACCAACCAACTGTTTTCAGGTGGCTGAAAAACGACGGTTTGCTCTCCGGAGGCAAGATCAAACCTGACGAGGCTCGTCTCGTTTTGCGAGAAGGTCATGTATATCAACTGCCCATTGAGATTAAGATAAGACCAGAAGGGTGTAGTTGTAGGTGAGGGAACAGGCGTGGGGGTGAAAACATCAATCATCGGTGTGGGCGATTGGGCTGCTGGAGCAACGGCCGTGATGGAAGGTGTTGGCGGACCGGACTGCATGGGGGGTGAATTACTTGACTCAGCGGGCAATGTCGCTGGTTGGAGCGCCGGGGCCGGCGATGGCGACACGTTTTCTATTTCGATAGAGCAGGACACCAACAAAAGTGTGATGGTGAGGGCAAGCTGTATCAATTTTGGTGCTAAAACTCGGCGCATAATTTGTACCAGGCGTAAGTTTGCCATAGTTAGCGAGATTGGAGATTGGCAATCAAGGGTTGCTCACAATCTCCAATCTCGCATCTCTATTTAACCTTCTTCGACGACGATGGTCACGGTATCCCCTTCTTCCAGGTCCTGGTGTTCGCCGTTAGCCAGAATCACCTCAATCTCGTGCTCACCCGGTTCCAGGCTGCGCAGCACGTCCGAAGTGTCCTCGCCCTCAATATTGCTCCAGGACTCGCCGTCCACGTGGATGTGCCAGTGGTTGCCATCCTGACCCAGGACAAATTGTTCAACCTCAACTTCAACGGTCACTTCCTCCCCTTCGGCAAAGGTAGCGCCGTCGGCCGGGGAAACAATCCGGATCACAGCCCCGTCATTAGGGATACGTTCCTCGTG
>JAKEFB010000256.1 GCA_022616275.1 Chloroflexota bacterium | reverse complement strand
TGAAAGAGAATGAGTGGGGTCGGGTTTGGGCCTTTACCGCGTTCGTGGATGAAGTGAATTTCCTTATCGTCGACTTCAGCTTTAAATTGCGCAACCTTATTCAAGGCTGCTTCCTGCTTGCGCCAGTCGTACTGGTGTTGCCAGTAGGCGACCAGTTCTTTCATATAGCTTAAGTTCGTGCCATAATCCCAGCCTGTGCCTTCGACCTCATCAGTCCAGCGTGTTCGTTTCAGCCGTTTTTGAAGATCATCCAGAACATTTTGTGGCACATTGATTTTAAATGGTTGTACTTTATTCACCGATGGTTATACTCCTTTAACTCTTTTTATCTTTCTACCAGTCGCGCTGGCGCGCTCCGGTTATCGGAGGGTTGCACAGCGATCTGCAAAATGTCATACCTTCACATACCACCAGATCGCGGCTGGTCAGCGATGTGCGGCCGGGGTCGTTCTGCTTGCTTGATCAGGCATGTGCACCGACCGTAACCTCGCCAATAGTCAACTTGGGCTTTCCCTCCTGAATTTCTCCGATGCGCTCTACCTCTTCGTCGAGCTCACGGCGCTGGGTGGCGGTGAGTTGGTCAAACGGCTCCACCGTGATATCGAGTTTCCGGCCGGAGCGGCGCTGGTGCCAGACCCCGGCGACTATCCCAGCGACGAGCAGGACAGGAAAGTTTCCGGCCTGGCCGCCGGCGAGCGCCCGCTCTGCGGCGCGCCCCGGGAAGACCCTCTGGCGCGGGTGACAGCCGACCCCATAGGCGTCGAAGTAGGGTAGCAGCCGCACGCCTTGGGGCGCTGTAGAAGGCACTGTGGTGTCTCCGGCCGCCAGCCATGCCAGGTCGCCATCAACCTCAACCGGCTGAAGTTCATCAGCGAGAGAGTCAAACAACTCCATCGCCCACCGCCGCGGTGCGGCCAGCCATTGGGCGAACTGCTGCGGTGTGGCCGGGCCATACGCGTACAGATATCGTCTGACGAGGGCGGCGAGGGCGATTCGTTCATCGGCAGGCCGGAATCCGGGCAACCACCGGCGAGGGCTGGTATAGGTGACGTTGCGGCCCCGGTTGGGGCCAAAACATAGCGCACCCCGGACTCCGGCTGCGGCCTGGACCATGCGCCAGCGCGGCCACATTCCCTGGAAGGCAGCCATGACCGGGTCTCCGGCCCAAGGCCCGACCTGGTCGACAAGGGCCTTGGTAAGTTCATCGGTAGTCAATTCGGTATCCTCCAGCACGACCGCGATGGCCTCGATGAGCACCTCAGCCTGCTCGGGCGTCAGGAGTTCATTCTTGACATCGGGGTTCCGGGCGTACGGCATCGCAGACAGCGCCCCGGTCCACATGGGCAGGTCTTGTGTGGGCAACAGATGGACGGTGCCACGCGGCCCATACGTCTTGATCAGACTGTGCTCAGTCCACAGAGCATCCCGGACAGCCGTACGCGTGATACCGGCGATCCGCAGCCCGATGGACAGCTCGGCGGCGGATATTACCTGGGCGTGCGCGCCACACATGGTGGCGACGATGTCGGCAGGCTGGGCGTCCTGCACCGGGGCGGACAGTCCATGCCGCTCCAGACGCCGGGCACAGACCTCAGCCCATGTCATACTCACCTGGCTCGTCCCTCTCATACTCATGAGCAGAAGACCTCGGCGTGCTCGGCGGCCCACTGAGCGAAGGTGCGCGGCCAGTGGCCGGTGACCTGCTCAACGGTTGGGACTACGGTGTACCCTTCCTCAAGGGTGTGGCCGAGGGCCCAGACAAAGAACTCGATGACCTCCTCTGGATAGCCAGACTCCCGCCGCCGCTGGCGCGCTTGTGCTTCAGTGAGCTCAACAAACCGGAGGTCACGACCGATGGCCGCACCGATGGTATGCACCATTTCGGGTGGCGTCAGGGCCTCGGGGCCGGTTATGGTGTAGGTCTTGCCAGCGTGACCATCCTCGCCCAGGATGGTCGCCGCTACAGCCCCGATGTCGGCCTCGTGGATCATGGCGCTCAAACGGCTGCCAAACGGCTCCCGGACTACGCCTTCGGTGCGGATGGACTCGACCCAGTCAAGCGCATTGGCCATAAACTCAACGGGCTGGAGAAAGGTCCAGGCGAGGTCACTGGCTTCTAGGGCCTCCTCCACGGATCCCTTCTCGCCACCTCTCAGCACCGTGACCCGTCGCACCCCGGCCTGCCTGGCCAGCGCAACAATCTCGGCCCCAGTCTGCAGCATGTTGCCGCCGGCTCCGTTGTCAAAGTTGATCAGATGCAAGCCGGTGACGCCGACCAGGGCAGGGGCAAGGGTTTCCGATACAGCGAGGTCGCCGGCCACAACCTCTACTCCGTCGGGCAGGTTGGCTTTGGTCGGATTGCGCGTCAGCGCACGGACTTGGTGACCGGCCTGGATGAGTTGATTGACGACCTGGCGGCCAACGGTTCCGGTTGCGCCTGTGACTAAGATTTTCATACTACCTCCTCAAGGTGTTATAGGCATTATTGTTTTTCAGGCATTTGATCGCTTGAAACATGCCGGGCAGCGATGGCCCTGGCCCGCTCTCGCACCAACTCCCGCAATTCTTCTGGCTCCAGGACCACGGCCAGATAGCCATGACTCATAACGATACTGGCGGCTGCTTCCAGCTCAGGCGTAGCAAAGGTGACAATGATCGAGCCATCTGGCTGCTCCTCAAAGGTATCCCAATAGGCCCGGTTATCCAGGGCCAGCAGGGCCGTCTCTGGCGCGAAGCAGAGTCGTACTCGCACCTGGCGTTGAAAGTAAGGCTCCGTCTCTACATAAGCCTGGAGGTCGAAATCGGCCGGAACCTCAAAGGTCTGGTCCAATAAGACCAGATCGAGCATGCGATCCATGCGGAAGGAGCGGATAGCCTGGCGCAGATGGCAGTAACCAACACAGTACCGCCAGCCCCAGCCATGCACCAGGACATAAGGATCAAAGTCGCGCTGCAAGGGTTCCGGTTGGCTGCGGCCCCGGTAGATTAGCCTGACCCGACGTCGTTCGTGAACAGCAGCCCATAATTTCTCCAAGTGGGGCGCGGAAAGGTTTGGATCGGTCCAGTGCATGCCGATGGCCAGCAAGGCCTGGCGCGCCCAGGCGACTTCGCGCCGCTGCTCGTCGGGCAGGACGTTATCCAGCTTGGCCAAGGCCCCGCGCCCTGCCTCCTGGTACAAGTGTCCCCAGACCTGTTCAAGAAAGCTGGTCCCCAAATAAATGGCGACCGCTTCCTCTGGGCTGAAGACCAGGGGAGGCATTTTGTAGCCGCGCACCAGGGCGTAGCCGCCGTAGGGACCACGCTCAGCGTAGATCGGAATGCCCATCTCATCCAACATCGTAATATAGCGCTGAACCGTCCGCACGGAGACATCGAGTTCCTGGGCCAGTTGGGCCGCGGTCTGGTTGGGCTGGCGCTGGAGCAGCATGATCAGGGTAATCAAGCGGGTTGCTGTATTTGCCATGTTTTTCTTCCTCGATCATTCAACCAATGATCTATAAGCTTATCCTATCATAAGAATACGTCAATTCCTGACGTAATTATACTTGAATTTTATTTTGGTTATAGCTCAGACTAAATCACGAGGGATGGCAAAATCCCAGGTTCTGGCAAAGACCCGAACCGTCCCCTCATAAGCTTCAAGGAGATTGGTCACATAAAAGGTTTCTGTATCAGCCGTCATCGTGCTGGTAGTTTCAATACGAATATGCCAGTCCTCATGTCCGACTCTGATCATTCGGTCGCACCGCACCTGGGCCGACAGAGGATCATCTTCGATAATCGTATAGATGTTTGTGTTGTGGGACTCGTATTCCAGGCCGTTGGCAATGATTCGTTTACTGCCGCCATCCCGGCCATCCACAAGTTGAAACATATTTCTAACAACATCATGCTGAACGGTATAGTTTCGGCTTGCCGTGCGGAGCACCTGAGCTTCCAACGGGGCCGCCCCTTCAGGCTCTTCAAAAGGAGCCAGGTCAGCATCGTCGTCCCGGGGCGGGCGCACCGGTAAGGTGAGGGTACTGGCCTGGCCTGTAAACAGGCTGAGTGTGACCGGTTTAGGCGAAGGCCAGGCCCACGGCCAATAGGTTGGTGATAGGGCGACTCGCCAGCGATGTCCAATTGGCAGGGCGTGAGCAACTGCATTGAGACGTACCTTTACGGTATAGCGTTTTCCTGGTTCCAGTGGGGTTGGATGTTCGTGGCTGTCGCGGTGGGTCAAATTGAGCAAGCCCCGGCTGACCAGGGTTGAAGAGCCGGTGGGTGAGACATCACACAAACGCACGGCAACCAGGGCTTGAGGCTGATCCACGGCTAGATTCATGGTAACTTCGGGAAAACCCAAAATTTCCATGGGGGTGTCGAGTGGGGCCGAGGTAAAGGTGAGCGATAAACCATCTTCGGCCCGTTGGTCGGGCGGTAAATCCGCGGCCAGGCCGTGTGCGCACCAGATACCACCATCGAGGCCAGTCCGCAGCGTCCCCCGGTAGTCGAGTTGTGTTTCAGGGGCTGCTTTGGCCTCGAGGGCACCGGCGTTGAGGTAATAAGATTGCGGCGTAATATGGGGAGAAGGCCAGGTAGGCTCGGCTACCCAGCGGCCCGGCCAGACCCGGCGATGTGGGTCTGGCTCTACGCTGTTCTGCATCCACACCCGGAGCATTGGTTCAGCCATAATCCCGGTGTCGATTCCTTTGAGCCAGTAATCCCACCAGCGCAAACATTCTTGTAGAAAACCAATCGCCGGTCCGGGGATGCCCAGTTCGGGGTAAAGATGCGCCCAGGGCCCGATCAAGCCTTTACGTGGCCCTGGTAGACCTGCCAGTAAGCGTGGAATAGCGTTGGTATAGGCATCGGCCCAACCGCCAACAGCATAAACCGGACAGGTAATATCGGCATAGTTCTCGTTTACGGAGCCATGTTTCCAAAAATCGTCACGGCGTTGATGGGTGAGCCAGGCTTCAATATAAGGGGGTGTGCTTTCCAGACGATCAAACCACATCTGTCGCCAGCGCTCGCCGACGAAGCGAGGATCCGGCGGCAGGCCGTTGCGGACAAACATTGACGAAGCCCAGGTCAGTTGATCATTGGCCAGCAAGCAGCCGCCCATATAATGGACATCATCGGCGTAGCGATCATCGGTCGAACAAAGACTGATCACCGCCTTTAGTTCAGGTGGGCGGCGAGCAGCGACCTGCAGGCCATTGAAGCCACCCCATGAGATACCAAACATGCCAACCGCGCCCGTACACCAAGGCTGGGCGGCAAGCCAGGCCAGTATTTCCAGGGCATCATCCTGCTCTTG
>JAKEFB010000255.1 GCA_022616275.1 Chloroflexota bacterium | reverse complement strand
TCGTCCAGCACGGCCAGGATTCTGGGAGCAGGGGGGCAGGGGAGCAGAGGGGCAGGGGAGAATTCACTCGCTCCCCTGCTCCTCCGCTCCTCCGCTCCCCCGCTCAAGAGCCGTCCCCATGTGCTCACCCCGGCCGCGCGCAGCGTGGCAAAACGTTGCTGAATTATTTCGTATAGTAGTGCAATATGGTCAACGGCTTCGCCGGGCTCCTCAAGCAGAACGGTGTGGGCGTTGGGGTGGTCCTGGAAGGGCAGGAAATCCAGCCCGGAGCGGTCGAAAATGAGCACTTGCCAGCCGGCCGCCAGGGCGGAGGCGATGAGCGGCCGCAGGCCAAAGCGAGTCTTGCCGCTGCCGCTGGTGCCGGCCATCAGGAGGTGCGGGTAAGCCTCCGGGTCGGCCACCAGCAACCCCTTAGAACCGACGCCCAGCGGCAGGCCGTGGCCTTGCCATTGCCGTTCGAGGAGCGACCAGGGCGGGTCGGCCGGGAGCGGCAACTGCCCGGGTTCGCCCGGTGTAGGCACGCTTCCATCGCCGGCCAGTAATTGTCGGCTGGCGTCCGGCCGGGGTTGCCGGCGCGGCGGGGGCATGACGATGGGGTAGGGGGGATGGGCCGCCTGGCGGAGTTCAATGGTCTGGCTGCGGGCCGTGGTCTGGTTTTGCAAATCAGGTGGAGCTAACAGAGGCATGGCCACGCCATGCTCATCTACCATGACGGCCGGGCCAAAGAGCCGGCCGGGGTCGAGGATCGTCCGCCGGCCGCCCCGGCCGTCAATAAGCACCAGCGGCCGGCCGAAGGGGCCGGTGCCGACCACCCGCTGGCGGGCGTCCCAGGCGCGGATGGCCGTGACCAGCGCCCAACTGCCTAACCCGGCCAGGAGGACGAGCAGGGTCAGGCCGATGAGCCAGGGGCCGTAGGTCTTCAGCGGCTGCAGGTGGCGTTCCCGCTCCAGTTCCATTGCCTCCCGCTCGGCCGCGGCCGCCTGGCTGGTGGCCGTGACCTGAACGGCCTGGGCGGTGCTGGTGGCCTGGATGCTGTCGTGCGTGGCCACGGCCGCTGCGGTGGCTGTCGCCACATTGGCCTCGTGGGTAGCGGTGGCTTGTCCGGCCGAGGCTGTGGCCGTTGCCGCCGCAGCCTGGGCGGTAGCTGTGCCGTAGCCGGCCTGTGTCGAGGCCGTCGCAGCCTGGCTGGCCTGGGTTGCTTGCGCGGCGTTGGTGGCGGCGACGGCCGCATCGGTCGCCTGCAAGGAACGGGCGATCAGCTCCGCTTCGCGGGCGGCCGCTGTCTGCGTGGCCACGGCCGCCTGGCGGTAACTCTCCCAGGCGGCCGTCGCCTGCAGGTCGTCGGGCGCGCCGGGCGGCACGGCCGGGGGCCGGGCAGGGGCGCAGGCAACGAGGAAGCAAAGAAACGCCAGGACGCGAAGAAGCCAGGGCGCAGGGAGCTTTTGTTTCTGATCAACTGGCGAGGTCGCCTCCGTCGTTAGAAAGCGTCCCACGGCGATTTCTCCCAGACGTGCCATTGGGTAGCGGCCGGCTCGTTGGCGTCCCAGGTGATGCCGGTATCCCAGTCGGGCTCATATTCCCAGCCAGGCCCATCAGCGGCGGCCGGCAACTGGCGCCGGCCGGCCGGTAGACGACGGCCGGCGTCTGGCCGGTAAATGGTGAACCCCGTTAACTGCCTTACCTGTCCGTGGTGGCTGCCGGCCACAAGCCACCACAAGAGCAGTCCAAAAAGCGCCAGGAAGGCCAGGGCCAGCATGAGGGCCAGCACGAGCAGGCCGGCGATGGCCAGGATGGTGGCTGTGGCCTGGGCCTGCATCGCCTTAGCCGCCGCTTCGTGGGCCCGGGCTTCGGCCAAGCGTGGGGCGTTGAGGGTGGCGGCGAGTAGAATGAGGAGGATCAGGAAAAGCAGGCAGGCCGCCAGCAAAGGAGCGATACGTTTCATGATTGTTCTCCAGGTGTGAGGTCAGGACCCTCCTGCCGCCTAGCAACTCGCCGGCCGTTGGGCAACGTCGCGAGCCTCGTCGGGCCAGAGGGCTTTCCAGGTCGCCGGCGGGGGTGGGGTAGGGGGGATTGGCACGGCCGTCACCATTCCCCATTCCAGCAGCCGCACCAAACACAGGGCGACAGTGCCTTCCTCGGCCGCAGGCTGGGGACCATCAGTCACGTACTCAAAGGCGGCTTCGCGGCAGGCGGCGACAATCTCGTCGAAGGAGAGCGGCGTTTCCGGCCGGACAATCTGGCCGACCAGACCGCCACCGCCATTAAACCAGAAAGCCCAGGCAGTCGGCGGGAACGGCCGGGGCCGCCCGTGGGCGTCGTGGGTGGTGCGGATGAAGCCTGTGTGGCTAAACATGGACAAACCTCCTGTTAGTGAACAGCCGAAGGGTTATTGAAGAGAAAACTGAATAGCGCCATCCGGACAAACAAAACGGCCGCCTCCCGAAACCTTCGAGAGACGGCCGTCTGCTGTTCGTAGGCGTGTGCCACTACCCGGCCGTGCCGGGCCTGTGGTACACTAACGCCAGCCCTTGGCCTGTCTGTGGCAGGTCGCGAGGGTTAGACGGCAGCGCGGTGCTCGTAACACTGCGCTGTCGTTGCGTCTAGAGCTATTCAGTTGAGAGCATTATACCTATCTTCTCAGGTATTTGTCAATCAAGCTGAATGTCGTCGCGATAAACCCCCCGTTTCTGGCGGCTCCGAATATAATCCTCCATATCACTCGGCGTCGTAACCCAACTATTTCCTACTTTTTGCGCCTTCAGCCTACCTTTTTTAGCTAGTTCGCTCAAATAAACACGACTAAAGCCATACAACTCGGCCGCTTCAGCCAGGGAAATCAACCGGTTCTTATCCTCTGCTGTGCTCATCTAGTGGAAATTATAGCGCGTGCGGGCACGCCAGGAAAAGAGCCGGCGGCTAGCAGGCGGCACGCTCTCCAAAAAGGGCGCCGCTAACGAACCGTTTTACTTGCCTCGAAAAGAAATCAGGGTAAGATTGCCGCCATCACGACTGTTCCACCGTACATCCAGGAGTCACCATGCGCAGGCGCTCACAACCAGGCCACAAGAAGCTGTTCTGATTCGCGTTAATCGGCATCCCGTTTTCATTTGGAGGAGCCGTTGGCCAGTGTCAACCGAAAACAATACCACCCCTAAACGAGAAAGCCCCTGGCTGGTCGCCCGGCGCTGCCTGGCCATCCTGCGCCGCGTCCAGCAAGGCCCCGCCAAAAAAGGGGAACTCCTGGCCAGTGTCTACGCCGCCGAGGGCGAGGACGCCTACGGCTACGCTACCGGCAAAGCCCTCAACAAGAAGTTTGAAGCTGATTGCCGCCGCATCCGCGAAAATCTGTACGTCAACCTGCGCTACACTCCGCAGGCCGGCGGCTACACCATTGACGCGCTGGACCGGCCGCTGCTCGACCTGCCCGATACCCAACTCCAGACCCTGGCCTTCCTGGCCGAAACGTTCCGGCCGGAAACCCCCCACGCCCTTGAAGTCCAGCAGCTCATTGACACCCTCCTGCCCTGGCTGGCCCCCGAACGGCGGCGCGTGGTCGAGCGGGCCAGAGGGCTGCTGGACGTAGACCTGCGCCGGCGTGACCACGACGACATTGCCCCCGACGTTTGGGCCACCGTCCAGGAAGCCTACAGCGCCCGCCAGCAGCTCCAATTTGATTACCTCTCCAGTCAGCACGACGACCCTCTCCCCCGGCAGCACATTGTCGAGCCCTGGGAATACTACTTTGACACCGAGCGCGGCCACTACTACCTGCGCGGCTACTGCCTCTTTAACGACGGCCCCAACGGCCCCTGGCATCCCAATACCTACATCTACTACCGGCTCGGCCGCATCCTGCCCGGCACAGCCCGCGTCCTGCCCACCCGGCTACCACCCATGCCTCGCGCCGCCCGCCGCTACCGCGTCGTCTACGAGCTGGCCCCGGCCATTGCCCGTCTTGGCCTCAGCCGCCGGCCGGAGCTGGTTGGCGACGTCACGAACCAGGAAATGGATGGTGGCTGGGTACGCGTGGAGGGCCAAACGGAGGATTTGTTCCGCCTGTCGCGAAATTTGCTTTATTACGGGGCGAATTGCCGGGTGTTGGGCGGCCCGGAGTTGGCACAACAGATTCGAACGTTAGTGGCCGACCTGGTGGGGATATACGGTTTGGGCCAGGAGATGCCATAAATTCTGCGAGAAGATCAAACACCCCCACCGATGTGGGGGTAGTGGTGTGGTATGCTGAAGTAAGCAACATCTACCGCTTGGTATGGGAATGCAGGTAATAAGAACCAACAGTTGTACTTACCAGCTTCCTCGAATGTGGAATGGCTATGTTCAAGGTCACTACTTTACCGGTCTACTCTAAACTGGCTCAAACTGATAGCCTGCCCGTTCAGGTCAGAGAGCGGCTGCCAAAAGGTTGGCAGCTATCAGAACACCAGCTTGAGACGTACTTAGCCCTTACCAGTGGCGAATACGATGTTGTTTTCAACACAGCCATGACCGGCGACGGTAAGAGTCTGGCGGCTTATATGCCTGCTCTGGTAAACGGAACACCGTTGCTGGCCATGTACCCGACTAATGAACTTTCCCGCGACCAGGAATTACAACTGCCAGCTATGAGATCAAACTGGCAGGCGCGGTTTGACTTTAGCCGGGTAACGGCCGCCCGTTTGGAGGAGATGGTTCGCACGGCCCAGGCTGGTCGTAAAGCCCTGGCCCTGGAACGTGTTCTCAGCAACCAGGAAGTTGTGCTTACTAACCCCGACATTTTCCACTACATTGCCCAGTTTTACTACACCCGCTACGAAGACGCGCCGGACCGGATTTTTGGTCGCCGCTTGGTAGAAGGATTCGATCAGTTCATTTTCGATGAGTTTCACATCTTTGAAACGCCCCAGGTTGTCTCAGTGGTAAATGCTCTATTGCTCATTCGTGAGGTTAGCCGGCTAGACCGCCAACGCAAGCGCTTTTTGTTTTTATCAGCTACTCCGGGAGAACTGCTGACCGGCTACCTGCAACAGGCCGGTTTTGAACTTCATCTGGTAGACCCAACCGGCCGCTACCAGCATACACGCCATGCGCCTGATGCCATCCACTGGCGGCCGATCATTCGGGAAACGGATATTTTCTTCGCTACACAGACGGTTGAAGAGTGGATGGAAGCCAACTTGCAGGATGTTGTCTTGCCGTTTTTCCGGGAAAATCGCCCGGGGGCTAAGGGCGCTATCATCGTCAACAGCGTGGCCACCGCCTATCGCCTGGCCGGGTGGCTAAAACCAATCCTTGGGGCCGAAGGGCTAACCGTGGAATTGAACACTGGCCTGACCAGCGAGGAGCTGAAAAAAGCCTCACGGGAAAGCGATTTACTGATTGGCACATCTACTGTAGATGTCGGCGTGGACTTTCACATCAACTTTCTGATCTTTGAAAGCCGGGGTGCAGGCACATTTTTACAGCGCTTGGGTCGCCTTGGCCGGCACGTAGACGATGGGCGCGGCCACTCGTTTGAACTGTTCCAGGCGCACGCGCTGGTGCCCAATTTTGTCGGGGAGCGCTTGTTTCCGGTGCGTCTGGCCGACCAGGGAGAATACACCCGCGAGGAATTAGCCGCCGCTATTCGTGACGTATACCCACCACCAACTCAATTCGCACCATATGTCCAGGAGTGGGGGCGCCTTCAATGTGCCCACGTCTTTTATTCACTGGCCCGGCCGACGGTAAAAGACAACTACTTACAGGTACGGAAGAATCTCCATTCCCTTTACTGGCGGACGTTCCGCATCAACGTCAATCAGGCCGTAAATGATTACAAAGCCCTACGCCAGGATAGACAATTGTTGGCCAAAGAAGCGCAAAGTTTCCGCGGCAGCAGTCCATTGCAATGTGGCGTAGTGGACCAGAACGAGAACGGCCGTAGCCAGATTAAACGTTACAACTTGCTCACCCTCGCCGCCAACGCCAACCTGGCCTGGCTGGAACGGGATGAGTATGCTGCCCTGGTCCGTCAACTCTTCGATGGCCTGCTACCTTTCCCTGTCGAAGAACTGGCTGGCTGGTTTCATTTTTACGGCTTCGCCAGCGAACGTCGCAAAATCTTGTTCCGTGTTAACCATCCCATCAGCACATGGTCGGCCGAAGAGTTGGGCACTCCCCAGATTCTCAGCAGGATTCGGCTGGACGTGGATGGCGTGGACTGGCTAAACCCCTTAAACCGCCATCTGGAACGGCGGAACTTTGTCGTAACTTTATGCCTGACACCGCCGCACGAATTACGTTACCGGCTTCGCCTGCCTCCCCTGTTTGAACTGTATGAGTTCCAGTCACCGGTAGATAGCAGCAGCGGCGCCATTGCCTTTGCCCGCCAGGCATTGTTGTTGCACGTAGCCTTGCAAAGCGGCCGCTTTGACTGTGGTGGCGGCGCGATGATTGTGTAGGAGGCGCTATGTCTCAACTTTCCTTTCCTGCTCTTGGAACCAACGACGAGCCTGAATTTGTAGACGTAGAGTACGAAGAGCCGCAAGAGGAAGAAGCAATAACCAGAGAACCTGCTCTGGCCGACGAACCCCTCTTTAGCTGGTTGTTGCGAGAAGCAGTCCAACGCACCGTCCCAGGCGATCTGGTCCTCCTCGACTACGTCACGCACGTAGCCCAACCACTGTCTGAACATCTGGCCCTTAAACCGGCAAAGGGTGGGCAGGAGTTCATTGCCGCTCGTCTGGCGGAGGGCAAAACGGCCGCTGACGTAGCCCGCTACCAGCATGAGCAGAGTCTGCGGGCTCACCTGATCAATGGCCTGCTACCGGTGGCCCATATTGGCCGCATCCTGCATCGTTGGGCTGCGCCTCGTTTCAAGTACTGGGATGATACCGTCTACCGCCTCTTTTGTGTCGGCTATACGTTACACGATTGGGTGAAGCTACCGCAAGTCGAAACCGAGCTTCAAGCTCATGGATTAGGACACGACAGCGCCAGCGCAGCCCGCCACCTGCCTGTTTTTGAAAGCATATTTCGTCAGTGGAGCGAGAAACTGGGACTGGCAACCTTCCTGGCCCCTATTGGAGGGCTAGACCGCTGGTTACACGACGTTATTTATCTGGCAGTCAATACCCAGGTTCGCTGGGGAACGATGCTCAACCTGGGCGCGCTGCCCAATTTGCGGCTGAACGGCCGTGCCCGGCAACTGGCCACCGATCTTTGTACCTTGGCTGACCGCATCGCCTACCTGGCCAAAACGCCTATAGAGCTGCCTTCTTCTCCGGCCATTGCTGAACCTATCAGTAACCTGTCCGATGGCGCGGCGCGATTAATCTATCATCACCTGGCCGAAAACCGGGGAGTGCTGACCAACTTTATCCAAAACGCAGCCTTGGCCGCCATGCAGTCTGATGAATGTATCCCCTTGCTTTTCGCCCCCAGCGGCGTCGTTTACCTGAGCCGGCAAGAACGGTTAGCCTTTCCCTCAGTAGAACAACTGGCCGAGGCAACGATTCGGCGTATTCGCCAGGCGTGCGGCGGCCACATCCGCCAAAACTTTGTTGGTTTTTCGCGGGACGGCAAGGGCTTGAAGACCGCGCCCTACTACACCCTCCACCTGACCCCCGCCGAGCAAATTCGCCTGGCAGCACGCGCCGTTTTTAGCCAGATAGCCGATAACAAGAAACCGTCGGCTGGCAAGCGGTTTGCCAAGATTGCCGACAAGGGCTGGCTTTCGCCGGACCATGATCTGGGCTTACCAGACGACATTCGCGTTGATCAATTGGGCGAGTTTTGCGCCCTGGCTGTCTCCATCGCCAAAGCAGCCGCTCCTAATCTAGTCGTGGACCAACTGCTACTGGATAAAATGGGTCTGAGCGGGATTAGGCTCGCCTTCGAGGAGTTAGTTAGCGCCAAAAACACTGGTGGCACACCGTACCAGTGGTACTACGCCGCCGGCTACTACTTGGCGCATGGGGCCGGGCGTGGTCAAGACCCGGCCCAGTGGCGTCAAACTTTAGAGAATCTAGGCGAAGAGCTTGCCCAGGCTGTAGTGGCCAACGCTGGTGGGACCGGACAGCAAAACGATGGTTGGGACGATGCGCGAGCTTACATTAAACAGGTGCTATCTTTCGGTCCGGTAGCCGCCGGCGAAATAGGTGTTGTCGGCCAGGTAGCCCAGGAATTGCTCCGCTATCAAGGAGCCAAGCGCAAAGGGCGAAAAGCAACGACCGTTTGCTCCCTCTGTTCGTCCGCTTATACCGTCAACCCACAACGTGAAGCCGGTATTCTGTTTGCGCCGCAAGTGTATACCAACAAACAACTACTACACGGCGCTAAAGCAATCCGCCACATCTGCCAGATTTGTGAAACTGAAATGATGCTGCGGCAGATTTTGATGAATCGGGGTGGTTCCACCGGCAAGCGTTTCGAAGGAAGGAAATTCCGCTACCTCTACCTCTATCCCACCTATTTTTTCACCCCGGAAACGTTGACTCAATTACGCTATATCCATGACCGGTTGCAGCGGATTAGCTTTACCAGCCTGCGCAAAGCACTGCAAGCAGAAACAGATTCCGGCCCACAACTGCAACTAGAGGCGCTCGCTCTTCAGCGATTGCAGGATCTGATGATGACGCCAGAACCACCTCAAGAGGATCGTCTATTTCGCCTGCACTTTCCTGAAGGCGATCCAATTACCATGTTCTTCATTGGTATGCCACCGCCCGGCCGGGACGCCAAAGATGCTGAAGCGTGGGTCAACCCAGCCTGGTTAGCTCTGTTGCTGCCATTGGTGGTGGATGTGAAAGTTGTCGCCACCGAGTCCCCGTTGCCGCTGCTACAAGAGGCTGACGAGCTGGCCGAAACCGTCTTCTTCGACGCCCCACATGACTTCGTGTCTGCTCTAGTTGGGCGAGAACGTATACCACTCGACCAACTTCTACCACGATTGCAGGCGTTAACGGTCGCCTACATGGTTCATATGGACGGCAACGCCGATTTCAGTAAGGGAGATTACCGCTGGCATGTCGTTCCTTTGCTGGCCCGCCGCCTGGCTGAAAATTCACTGTGGGCGGCCGCTTACCTTAAGAAATGGCAGCGCAGTCAAAACCTGGACAGTATCCCGGCTGACCGCGCCCACCTGTATCTGCAATATATTCAACTGTTGGCTACACATCACCAGATGGAAGGAGGTATGACTATGACCCATGCGCGCCAGTTAACGGAGCTATATCGGCAATTTTACCGCCACCAGCGCCCCAACTCGAACAGTATCTTGCGGCCGATCGCTGTAGTCTCCCGCGCCATTTTAGATGCCGATCCGCGCCTATTTTCCGGCCGGGAGGGATTGAGCGAGGCAGTTCGTGGCGCGCTGCATGCTTTTATGAGCCGTGTCGAAAGTGGCACAGCCGACGGGCGACTGGCTGTCGGCAGCACGCGTGAGAGCCGTGAGACAGCCATGAAAGCCTTTGCCGATTACTTCGTTGGCGAGATTTATTTCGACGTATTAAATGGCGACGCCTCGGCCCTGCAGGGCAAGCAACTAAACCTGCTCAAGAACGCTTGCGAAGTAATTTATCGTGACGAGGAAGCAAAGTACTGGCGGGAGCGAAGTGCTGCGCCCCATGCCAAGTAACTCAAATACTGTTGTTATAGGAGGAAATAACGATGTCTCTGCAATCTAATTGGTTCCCCCCGGCCGTTCCTGGCAAGCCCAGTGGCCACTATGCTCACCTCATTGTCCTGCGTGAAACCACGTCTTACGCGGTCTTCCAAACAGATGGGGAATTAAATACTGCGCGGGTTAGCAGTGGCCTGGCCAATACCAGCGTCATGACCCGCCTGGCCCTTTTCAAGCGCAAGCAAACCACGCCGGAACGACTCACCGGCCGGGAGTTGTTGCGCCGCTATAGTTTCCTGAGTGACCAGCCATATGATGAAAAGGCTAAGTTGGCTATGGATAGTAACGACCGTCTCATCTGCGATTACAACGTCCACTTCTGCAATCAGTGCCCCGATTGCATCACCTATGGCTTCGCCATTGGCGACGCTGGCTCAGAAAAATCGAAAGTGATCACCGATACGGCTTACAGCCTGACCGATTACGCCTCGTCTCATGAAACGTTTACCCTAAACGCGCCCTACGAAAGCGGCACAATGAGCCGTGAAGGTCAGGTCACCAGCCGGATTAATGAATTAGATCATGTTAAACCGCAAGTATTATTCCCGACAGTTGTCACTGTACGGGACGTCACCCATTCCTTGTTCGAGTACACACTGAATAACCTCATCCGCACCCGGCATTACGGGGCGCAAACCACTCGCACGGGGGGCGTCGCTAACCATATTTTGGCTATTGTCTTGACTGACGGCGAAGTTTTCTCCAACCTCAAATTCTGCCAGGCGCTATACGACGTTGCAAGAGAGCATTTTCAACCGCCTGATCCGGTAGACACAGCCCTTGCCCGTTCTTTAGCCGCTCAACTTGTCCCTAACCTGCTCCAAGCCGATGGTGTGGCAATCAACCAACTCCTGCAAGGCGACGAACTGACAACTTACCTGGCCGACTTTATGGAGCGTACCAGCAACGAACGTGCCATGCAGGAGCTACTAAGCGCTGCTTTTGCAGATAGCCGGCGCTACTACGAAGCGTACATTGCATCATCCAAGAAATGACCAGGAGGTGAACCCATGTACCTGTACCTGGGAACACTGACGCTGCACGAAAACCTATTCTACGCCACGCGGGAGATCGGCCGGTTGTATGAGACTGGACGCTATCTGCACAACTATGCCTTGACCTATGCCCTGGAACTGGCGGTAGCCCCTTACTTTCACGCGGAACAAATGCCGCGTTACGCCGAACAGTTGCAGCCTCTAAATCAACGAGGTATTTATGTGACCCCGGCCCGAGGAACAACCGTAACTTACGTTCTTAACACGTTCAAGTATGCCGATAATCACTATCACGTCGAAATGCAACCCGGCCGGTTCAACACACCCTCTTTTGGAAGGGCCAAAGAAATCGCCGTGGGCAGCATCTTTCACTTTGCTGTACTTTCAGAGCGAGAGGAACTCCGGCGGCCGCGTTGGATGCGATTGGGTCTGTGGCGCAGTAAAGCAGAAATTACTTGGGAAGTAGTCGAAGCTGACAAGAAGCCGAGGGAGCAGGCCGAGGCCAGTCTGCCCTTAAACCCACTGGACCTGGCCGGAGTTTTGGCGGCTTTCGATTTGATCTCTATGCCGCCTGGCAGTTTGTTAGATCACGTAACCTTGCAAAGTGAGTGGTGGCTTGCCCAGACAAGTTTGGGACCGATTCGCCTTCCGGCCGGTATGGCCTACACGTTTCCTGAAGATATGGCATGACGACCTCCTCCCCCGACCTCTACGCCCTCATCATCCGCCTTGCGGCCGCCCAATCCGGCCTCCTCCGCGCCACCATCGGCCACCTGGCCCACGCCGCCTTCCTCGACATCCTCCGCCAGGCTGACCCCGACCTGGCCCAATCCCTCCACGACTGGCCCGGCCGCAAGCCCTTCACCCTCTCGCCCCTGGGCGGCTTCGGCCACGGCCGCGCCGGCCAGCTCCCCGTCGAGGCCGGCCAGGAAGGCTGGCTGCGCGTTACCCTGCTCGACCCCCTCCTCTTCCAGACCTTCATCCGCTCCTTCATCCAGGACCGCCGCCGGGCTACCATCCGCCTCGGTCCCCTCGACTTCCACGTCAGCGAAATCCTCAGCACCCCGGGCAGCCACCCCCTGGCCGGCTACACCACCCTGGACCACCTCTACACCTGTTGGGAAACGGCCGAACCGGCCCCCACACACCAGACCATCAACCTGCTCTTCAGCTCGCCCACCGCCTTCAGCATCAAAAACACCCCCCACCGCCACATGATCGTCCTGCCCGACCCCGTCCTCATCTTCGGCCAACTGGCCACCTACTGGGACGACCTGGCCGGCAGCCAGACCAGCGAAGCCGTCCGCCTCTACGCCGCCGAAACCGTCGTCGTCGCCCGCCACAAAATAGAAACCCACATGGCCGAATTCCGCAAGAGCAAACAGATCGGCTTCACCGGCCGCGTCCAGTTCAAGCTGCTAGACCGCGAAAACCCCACCCTGCTCCGCCACCTCAACCGGCTGGCCGACCTGGCTTTTTACACGGGCGTGGGCTCTAAAACGACGATGGGTATGGGACAGGTTTATCGAATTATGAAGGATGAATTAGGAAGGATGAAATGGGAGGGATGAGTTAGGAATTGGACTTTTGACAAACGATTTGACATAAGTAATTTGCATAAATAGGGAAACTGCTCCAAAAGAGATGCATGGACAAAGAAAAGTGCATCAAGCAGTTAGAACAGTTTCGGCAAAGACTTTACCAGAACTTTAACAATCGAGCCGACACTTTAATGGAGTTGGTGGATGCCATCAGCAGCAATCGGGATGCCCGCTCGGTGGTGGAGTATAGTCTGAGTCCGTGCTTTCGGCGCAGTTACTCGACGATATTCAAAGCGTTAGCGGAAATGGACTGGGAAGAGCTGAGCTTACCGCGACTGTTGGCGGGGTATCTGCCGCAACCGGAAGGACGGGCGTTTTGGCTCTGGGGGGTGGATGTCACGCCTCAGCCGCGCCAATTTGCGCCGACCTTGCGGGACCGGAGCGTGGTCTACCAGGCCAATCCGGTCAGTGGGAACAAGCCGATAACGATTGGCCATCAATACTCGACGGTGGCGTTGTTGCCAGAAGCGGAGGCAGGGGTATCGTCGAGTTGGGTCGTACCGCTGCTCACCCGGCGGGTTCACAGCGATGAGGACAAGGAATTGGTGGGCGCAGGGCAAATCGCCGCCTTACTGACAGATGAGCAACTGCCTTATCGAAAGGGCCTGTGCGTCGAAGTGGGCGATACCAGCTACAGCAAGCCGGCCTATTTATGTGCCAATCGTCAGCACGACAACCTGGTGACCATCACCCGTGTGCGGGGCAACCGCACCTTCTATCGAGCTTTTGTCGCCCCGGATGACGGCGCAATGGCGGCCGGTCACCCAACTTGGTATGGCGCCCCCTTTTCGTTGCCAGACCCCACTAACTGGCCGGAACCGGATGAGCTGTTGACCCGCCAGGAACGAAGCCGGCGGGGGAAGGTCTACCGGGTAGAGGTGCGCGCCTGGCACAATATGTTGATGTCTGGCCAACACAAACCAGCTCGTCTCCCGATGCATTTGCACCCCTTTATGCTGGTCCAAGTTGTTCGCTATGATGAGCACGGCCGCTTGGCCTGTAAACGGCCGTTATGGTTGCTGGTCATCGGTCCCCGGCGACAGGCACTGACGTTGGCGGCCATTTACCAGGCCTACGGCCAGCGCTTCGACCTGGAGCATTTCTTCCGCTTTGGCAAACAGAAGCTGCTGTTGGCCGACTGCCAAACGCCGGAGGAGGTCCGCGAGGAAAGCTGGTGGCAACTGGTCCACATCGCTTATGCCCAACTCTGGCTGGCCCGGCACGTGGCTCAGAGTTTACCCCGGCCCTGGGAACGTCATTTGCCCGCCATGAAAGCGCGGCAACTGTCCCCCGCCCTCGTCCAGCGCGACTTCGGCCGGATTATTCGCCAGATTGGGACACCGGCCCAACCGCCCCAACCGCGCGGTATTTCTCCCGGCCGGCCCACAGGCACGAAACTGCCGCCCCGGCCACGCTATCAGGTGGTTATTAAGGGCCGACAGTTGGCCAATTCACCCTGAAATCGGCTCGATTATTCAGTTGTAAAGGTACTTGAATTGGGTCAATAGCAGTTGACTTTAGTTCCGATTGTCAAAAGTCCAATAGGAAAGATGAAGTGGAAAAGGCATGCTTCTTCATTCCTAATTCCTAATTCCTAATTCTCAATTTGAAGGAGGTGTGTGGTGCCGGAGTATGATTTGCGGGAACGGACGAAGGCCTTTGCCCTATGGGTTATTCGCCTTTATACAGTGCTGCCCAAAACAACCGAAGCACAGGTGTTGGGTAAGCAGCTTTTGCGGTCAGGCACTTCTGTTGGCGCCAATTATCGCGAAGCATACCGCGCCCGTTCCGATGCTGAATTCATCGCCAAACTTGGCGACGCGCTCCGTGAACTAGACGAAACCGCCTATTGGTTCGAACTCCTTATCGAATCCGGCATCCTACCCGCCGAAAAACTATCGCCCCTCCAGGACGAAACCAACCAACTCACCGCCATCTTCACCACCATCGTCAAAAAGAAAAAAGGCAACCTCTAACCTTCTTAATTCATCCTTCTTAATTCATCCTTCCATGAACGACTACCTGCCCCTCTCCTACCTCAACCAGTTGGCCTACTGTCCCCGCCGCTTCTGGTACATGTACGTCCAGGGCGAGCTGGCTGTCAACGCCCCTATGCTCGAAGGCACGCTCCTGCACGAGCGCGCCCACCGGCCGGGCACAGAAACCGACCCGCACGGCCGCACTCTCCACCGCCGCGTCTGGGTCTGGAGCGAGCGGCTCAACATCGCCGGCTTTGCCGATCTGGTCGAAGAAAGAGACGGTGCGCTCCTTCCTGTCGAGTATAAACACGGCCGCCAGGGCCGGTGGGACAACGACGAGATCCAGCTCTGCGCCCAGGCCCTCTGCCTGGAAGAAATGACCGGCCGGCCGGTGGAGCAGGGCGAAATCTTCTACTGGCGCTCCCGACGGCGCGTGGCCGTCCACTTTGACCAGAGCCTGCGCCAGGCCACCGAAGCCGCCGTAACTCAGGCCCAGGCCCTCCTCGCCGCCAACGCCATCCCCGGCCCCATTACCGACCGTCGCAAATGTCGCCAATGCTCCCTCCAGCCCATCTGCCTGCCCGACGAGGTCGTCCTCTTAAACCAGCGAGCGCCATGACACTGCCACTCAGTCCTCAGTCCTCGGCCCTCATACCTATCTTTCATTGGCGCGGCGCCCGGCCGTGGCTGCTCGACCTGGACAGCTACCAGAGCGGTTGGGCCATCTGCCTGGTTCTGGTTCGGGAAGGCGATTGTTGTCTTTTGCCCGTCGCTTGGCAACAAGACACGCCCGCCCTGGACGACGACGACCGCTGGCCCTCCTTGCCCGCCTTGTGCCCCTGGGCCCATCCCACCTTCCATGCCGACGCCCTTGACCACGAAGCCCTGAACCTGACCCTGGCCGGGCTGCGCCAGGAAGGCTGGCACGTCAGCGGCCGCCTCGACGTCCACTTCCACGGCCACGACACCACCCCCGATTTCTGGCCGGAAATTCATGCCTACCTCTGGCAACCAGGCCCCTCTCCCGCCGGCAATCCAGGCGTTTACACGGCCGGCAGCCCGCCACCCTAAACAAAAATGCTGGCAGCTTTTCATAATTCATCCTTCATAATTCCTAATTTTCCAAGGAGACCCAATGGAGCTTAACATGGCCACCCTTTACCTGACCGAACAAAACTCACTCGTCCAAAAGGACGGCGACACCCTCGTCGTCCACCTGCCGGCCAACGACAAAACCGGGCAACCCAAACGCAAAGTGCGCGTCCCCCTGATCAAGATAGACCACGTCGTTGTCCAGGGTTACAGCACCCTCACCAGCCCGGCCGTCGCCGCCCTCATGGAGCGCCAGGCCGACGTTACCTTCCTCAACCAATACGGCCGCTTCCAGGGCTACCTGGCGCCTGCTTTCAGCAAAAACGGCCAGCTACGCCTGGCCCAGGCCGCCGCCCACCACGACCTGGCCCGCCGCCACCACCTCGCCCGGGCCTTCGTCGCCGGCAAAATGGCCAACATGCGCACCATGCTCCTGCGCGCCAACCGCAAGCGAAACAACGACGCCATTGCCCAGGCCGCTGCCGCCATCAGGCAGAATCTGGACCACGCCCAGGCCCTTCAGCCCGACAGCCGGCCGCCCGATCCGCGCCGGCCCCAGGCCGATTCAGCCTACGGCCGCCTGCAGGGGCTGGAGGGCAGCGCCACAGCCCACTACTTCAATTGCTTTCAATACCTGCTCAATGAACCGGCTCTGTTCAGCGGCCGCACCCGTCGCCCCCCGCGCGACCCGGCCAACGCCCTACTCAGCTACGGTTACACCATCCTCCTCAGCCAGATCAGTTCGGCCATTGGCGCCGTCGGCCTCGACCCCTACGTCGGCTACCTGCACAGTAGCCAATACGGCAAGCCGGCCCTGGCCCTGGACCTGATGGAAGAGTTCCGGCCGCTCGTCGTGGACTCCGTCGTGTTATCCGTGTTCAACAACGGCATGATTCAAGCCGGCGATTTCATCGAAGAATTTGGCGCTTATCGCCTGACCGGCCCCGGCCAACGGACCTTCCTCACCCGGCTGGAAGCCCGCTTTGACGAAACGATCACCCATCCCACCTTTGATTACAAAGCCACCTACCGCCGCTGCCTCGAACTACAGGCCCGCCTGCTCGCCAAAACCCTCATGGGCGAGATTCCGGCCTACCCCCCCTTCATCGTCCGCTAAAACAGGAGAATTATGAGATGAGAATTATGAATGATGAAGCCTATCTCCCCCTTCATTCTCCCTTTCCTAATTCATCCTCCCTAATTCATCCTTTCTAAGGCCGTGTCTGACACAACACTCTTCCTCATCGCCTACGACATCCCCAACGACCGGCGCCGCACCAGGGTCCACAAAATCCTATCCGGCTTTGGGCAATGGACCCAGTACAGCATCTTCGAGTGTTTCCTGACCGACAAAGAGCTGGTCGCCCTACACGGCCGGCTGGACAAGGTGCTCAACCCTACTCAAGACAACGTCCGTTTCTACCACGTCTGCCACGCCTGCCAATCCAAAACAGAGACCATTGGCAGTTCACCGCCGGCCGAGGATCGGCTATACTTAATCTAAATTTTTTTCGCTCCATCCCTTGCGAGCGGCTCAGCACCACCCCACCCTCCCCAGACCGCTCGCAGGCGCTACCCCCAGGTGTGGGGGTGACGGCACCTTAACAACCGAAAATATGGTAGGGGATTCTCTGAGACTGATTCCCCCGGCCGGCCCGCTCGCCGGCAACCGGCCGGGGGATTACCAAATTCCTTTTTTCGCCAAAATAGGGTCATAGATGTACAATTCTGGCATAATTGGCGTGAAACAAACCTTTCACGGGTACAAGCGACCTCCCACGCGAGGGGGGGCTTGACCCCCAGAAGAATCGCCCCCGCGATTGAAACTGCTCAATCGTGAATCTCAAAATATCCATTTCGTGCTTGACCCCCAGAAGAATCGCCCCCGCGATTGAAACATGTCAAGTGTGACAGCTCCCGTGCTTTCCTATCCGCTTGACCCCCAGAAGAATCGCCCCCGCGATTGAAACCTTTGAGGGGCGTTCGCTGGCTCCTCTGGACCTGGCTTGACCCCCAGAAGAATCGCCCCCGCGATTGAAACTGC
>JAKEFB010000254.1 GCA_022616275.1 Chloroflexota bacterium | reverse complement strand
CGGTTGTTAAAAAATTCAATGCCGACGTCCTCGTGAATCAGGCCGGCCCAGACGGGCTGCGGGTTTCGCTCGCCAAAGAAGTCCACGACGTGGATGCCGCCGATAACCACCGCCCGCCGGCCGGGCATCAGGTAATAGTGGTCGCCGATTCTCTCCAGCTCGGCCGGGCTGCCGATAGCCCAACGGTAAGGGTAATCAGACAACTGGTTCTCGAAGCCAATCGCCACCCGCCAGACGCCGGACTCGGTCGGCCAGCCGATGGTGTTGTAGTTCCAGTCGGAATCATAGACCGCTCCCGGCGGGGGGCCGCTGGTGCGGATGGGGGTAGCGCCATAATTCTCTACCGTCAGGGTGAAGGTAATTACGCCGCACAGGGGGACGGCCGTGGCACTGAAGGTCACCGCTTCCCCAACCGCCTGGGGCAGGATGTTGGCCCGAGGCACGCCGCCATACTGGATGCCCAGGCTGTCCTCCACCCGCACCCGTTGCCCTTCGGCGTCTTCAGCCACGGCCACAATCGGGTAAGTTCCGTCAGGCGGCGGCGTGGCCTTGTTGTCCACCCCGGCTTCGTAATCGTAAATATGCCAGCCGGGATCGTTGGGCGGCACGTCCCGGTCCAGTTCCTGGATAGGCAACTCCACGCCTTCTGGCGTCAGGAGAAAGACACGCGTCTGGGCCACTTCCTTGGTCAGGAAAAATTGAATTTGGACCCGGTCGTCAATGCCGTCCTGGTTGGGGGTGAAGGTGTGCTTATCCAGGCTGAAGTCGCGCAAATCGGGCAGCTCCGGGTCTGCTTCGGCGATGGCCAACCGGCCGTTGAGCCGTTCACTCCGGCCGTTCGACTCTACCGCCTCAATCGTCCAGGTATAGTCGCCATCCGGCAGCAGGCGCGCCAAAATATCGCCCTCAATCGTGTCCTCCGGCCGGCGGTAGCCGTGGACCACGCCGCTGAATAGGACTTCGTACTCGCCCACGCCCCGGCGTTCTTCCTGCCGGAAGTAGTAACGCTGGCCGGCCCTGTCTTCAAAGTAGATGGAAACCGTTGCGTTGCGGCTAATTTCGTAGGAGATGCGGGTAATATCCTGGTTGCCGTCGGCGTTGGGCGTAATCCGGTCGTGGTCAAAAGCTGCCCGGCGTAGCAGGGCCGGATCGCCCTTGAAAAAGGTCCAGCCGGCCCCCACCGCCAGCGCGACCAGCCCCAGGGCCACGGCCGCCACCAGCAGGGGTGATAACCTTGGTGTCTGACTGCTTTGACTCATGAGCGCAAGTTTATCAAAGGGAAGGCAGGGAGCAAGGGGGCAGGGGAGCAGGGGAACAGAGTTGGCCCGGCCAACTCAGGGCAGGGGATAGGGAACAGGGGACAGGGTTCGCATCCATAAGCGGCAGCAGGTAAAATAGCAATGAACACTGAAAGCTGAAAGCTGACAGCTAACAGCTTATAGCTGAGAGCACCTATGGACAAGAATCGTGCCTGGCCGTTTGCCAGGGGTGGAGAGGCCACTATTTTGATTTTTACCGCTCTTTTTGGCCTGGCGGCGGTGTGGTGGTTTGCCCGGCCGGGCCTGTGGAGCGGCGTTGCCGTGTTCCTGGCGGCTCTATTATGGTTGCTGATCCTGCACTTTTTCCGCGACCCCAGGCGAACGGTCAAGGCGGTCGAGGGCCTGGTGGTCAGCCCGGCCGACGGCGAAGTGGTCACCCTCGTCAACGAGCCGGAAGAGCGTTACCTGCAAGCAGCGGCGGTGCGCATCAGCATTTTTCTGGCGGTGACCGACGTCCACGTCCAGCGCGTGCCCTTGAGCGGCCGGGTGGAATCTATTGAACACCGGCCGGGGAAGTTCTTGCAGGCTTTCCGGCCCGAGGCGTCCACGGTTAACGAGTCTATTGCCATGGTCATTGCCACGCCTTACGGCCGGGTATTGGTCAAGCAAATTGCCGGCATCCTGGCCCGCCGTTGCGTCAATTACGCGGCCGTGGGTCAGGCCGTCACGGCCGGCGAGCGTTTTGGCCTGATTCGTTTTGGGTCGCGGGTAGACCTTTTTCTGCCGCCCCAGGCCAAGCTATTGGTAAAAGTTGGCGATAAAGTCGCCGGGGCCGTGACCCCCGTCGCTCAATTAACAGAGGAAATACATGGGCAATAGCAGATATCGCTATTTAATTCCCAATACCATTACCTTTGCCTCCCTGGCTTGCGGCATTATTTCCATTCTCTCGTCGGCCACCGGTGGTTTACGGTTGGCCGGCTTTCTCATCCTGGCCAGTTATATTCTCGACCTTTTCGACGGCGAACTGGCCCGTCGCTTAAACGCCGGCTCGACCTTTGGCCTGCAACTAGACTCGTTGGTGGATATGGTCAGCCTGGGGACGGCCCCGGCCGTGCTGGCCTTTTTCCATTTACAGGCTGAGGAAGTCAGCCCGTTCTGGCTATGGCTGGCGGCGGTTCTGATACCCCTGGCCGGCGCCTTCCGGCTGGCCCGTTTCAACCTGCTGCCGGTCAAAAAGGGCCAGGTGGATTCAATGGGCCTGACCATCTCGACGGCCGGAGCGACGTTAACGCTGGCCGTGCTCTCTGACCTGGCTTACAAGGCCGAGGTCTTGCCAGACTTTACCTTTATCCCCTTTATGCTATTGCTGGCGGCTTTGATGGTCAGTAAGATTTCGTTTCCTTCTCTGGCCTGGGTCTTTAGCCGCCGGTGGGTGAGCTACGTGTTGCTATTGCTGTTCGGCACGTCGGCCATTCTCTTGCCTTCGTTTGCCAACGCCTGGTTTATTTTCAACAGCGGCTATTTAAGTGTGAGCCTGGTCCGGGCCGGCTACCGGGCCGTTGGTCATTAGAGGCTAACGCGTGGCTTCCTGGAAGAACCGCTTTCTGGGGCAGGGGCTTTATGTGGGTTCCCGGTTGGTGCGTCACACCGGCCGTTACCGGGTCAGCGGGTTGGAGTATCTGTGGGAGCAAAAGGCCAGCGGCCGCCCGGTTATCCTGGCCGCCTGGCACGGCATGACAATGATGCTGGCTGGTTTCTTTCTGCGGCATTACGACATGCAGTCGCTGGTCTTAATTTTGCCGGACGATTGGCGTGGCGAGGCCTTGTCGGTCTGGGCCGGGAAAATAGGCGCGCGCCCCATGCCCATGAATCTGAAGGGGGATGCGACAATGGCCTCGGCCCGGCAGCTCGCTCGTCTCGTCCGCCTGGTGCGGGAGGGATGTGATTGCTACATCACCCCTGATGGACCGGATGGGCCGGCCTACGTGATCAAACCGGGTATTATTTACATTGCCCAGAAGGCGGCGGCCACCATTCTGCCGTTGGGCGCTTACGCCCGCCACGGTTATCGCCTCAACCGTTGGGACCGCTATACCGTCCCCTATCCCTACAGCCGGATTTCGATTACGATTGGCCCGCCCCTGGCCACCCCAGCCGGGACCGACGTACCGGCCGCCACTGAAGCCCTGACCAACGCCCTGCACCGGGCGACGGCCCAGGCGGCGGCCAACTATTACGAGCAACGACCGTGAGCCGGCTAGGGACCTGGTGGCGACAACTACAGGGGAATTTGCTCTTTTCTTACTTTCGCCTGGTTTCTCGCACGGCCTCTTTTCAGTTAGAAGGCCAGGAAAACCGGGAGGTAGCTAAAACAAGTGGCCGGCCGCTTATTTGGGCCGTCTGGCATGGGCAAGCCATGGCCTTTATGGCCTATGGCGACAATTTTGAGGACCGGCCCAGCTTTGGCGCGGTCATGGTGGGCGACGAGCGTGGCGACGTGTTAGGTACCTTGGGCAGCCGGCTGGAGGCGACTCCCTATTCTATAGACATGCAGGGCAATCCTGTGGCCGCCGGCCGGATGGTGCTCAACGTCATTCAGGCTATGAAACGGGGCCAGCAGATCTTGATTGCCCCGGATGGGCCAGACGGGCCGGCCTTTGTCCCCAAGCCGGGGGTGGCCTTCCTGGCCCGCAAGGCGGCCGCGGCCGTCTTGCCGGTGGGTGTGTGGACGGGCCAGGCGCTCCAGTTGCGGCGCTGGGACCGCTACCTGGTCCCTTTCCCCTTTGCCCGCTTTCACGTCGTCTTTGGCCCGCCCATCCTGGCCGAGCCAAAGATGAACGCCGACACGCTGCTGGCCCGCGTCGCCCGCGAGTTGGACGCGGTCCGGACCCGAGCGCAGAGCCTGGCCAAGAAGAAAGAGGAGTAATTGGCTATTGGGAGCCAATTACCTAATTACTGAATTACTCAATTACCAATTCTTACCCTCCATAAATCTGCAATAAGATGGCCGGAGTGACGTAAGCTTCAATCAACGAGGCCAGGACGAGGAGGGGGATGACCACGCCGATCAGCAGCCGGGCAAAGTCGGCCGCGGCCAGAAGCCAGCTTTCGCTGACAGTCCGGTTGGGCGGGGGAGCCAGGATGGTGGCGTGCCAGCGCAGGGCCGCCGCCGCCGCCAGCAGCAGAGCCGGCAGCTCCACCGTGGCGTGGGGCAGGATCGTGGCCACGACGAAGGTCAGCGGATCTTCGCCGGCCGCGGCCATTTGTCCGCCCAGGAAGCCAATAAAGATCCACGGCAACATGAAGACGACAACATCCATGACGCCGAAAGTGAAAATACCCAGGATGGTAGCAATGGCGATCACCCGCAGGTTTTGAAAGAAGATCAGAAACGGTAGCCGCGACAGGAACAGGCTCAGGCGAGAGAGGTTGGCCACCACGTCTGTGGCCGCCAGCCCGGCCCTCATCTCGGCCGGCAGGGGAAAGGTGCGGGTTAACATGACGCCCAGGAAGAGAGCGCCCACCAGGGCCACCAGGAGCGCGGCCGACGGCTGGCGCAACGACGACAATAAGGCAAACGTCTGGCGATACCAGGTGCGGAGGCCCGGATAGCGGCCGCCCGCCCCCCGGCCGCTGAAGCGCGTCCAGAACAGCCCCCACAACCAGCCCAGCCGCAACTGGTCAATGTCCCGGCCGAGCAATTCCTCGCGGTTGAAGATTTTCACCCCCATGCGGATCAGGGTAAATGCGGTCAGCAGCAAGGCCAGGATCAGCCACCACAGGCCGTCGTTGTTGCCCCAGAACATGACCACCGCTTCAAACTGGACCAGCAAGGCTGTGGGGACAATGATGAAGCTGGCCAACAGGTTGGCGGCACGCACACTAGTTGTCTGGCTGGAAATAATGACCGCCCCGGCTACCATAATGATCCCCTGGATGGTGGAGAGCAGCAAAATCTGGAAGAAGAGGGTGAACGGCACGAGCCACTCAATCGTCAACAGCAGCCCCAGCAGGTAGACGGCAATCCCCAGGTAGCTGGTGGACATGGGGGGAATGATGGCGGCCAGCATCTTGCCCAGGTAAAGCTGGCTATTGCTCAGGGGCGTAGCCAGCAGCGGCTCCAGGCTGCGGCGTTCTTTTTCGCCGACGAAGGTCTCCAGGGCAATGACCAGCGAGAAGGACATGGGGAAAAAGCCGACCACGAGCAGCAGGAATGGTATCAGCCGGTCGCCCACCAGGTCCGCGCCAAAACGCTCGGTAAAGCCCAGCAGCCGGGCGGCGGTAAAGTTGGCCAGGGCGGGGAAGATGAGGGTCAGGACGATGATCGGCAGGATAATACGCCAGTCGCGGAAGGAGTCGCGGACTTCGCGGCGGGTAACAAACAGGGCCATGCGCAAATCGTGACGGCCGAAAGGTAGTTGCTTGGTCAGGGCAGTCATAGGTTATGCTCTCTCGTGATCTCGCCGGTAACAACGCTGAGGTAAACGTCTTCCAGGCTGCGAGTAACTTCGTATAGTGAAACGATGCCGAAGCCCAGACCGCTGAGCAGGCGTACTAACTGCGGGTTGGTCACCTGGGGGTCGTCGGCCCGGTAACGAATAACGTGGCCGCGCACCGACTCGACGGAGACCAGGGCTTCCAGTTCTCTCATCTGGCCGTTGAGCGGCCGGTCCAACTGGACCTCCAGTTGGGGGCGGCCGAGCAGTTGTTCTTTCAGGCCGGCCGGGCTGCCTTCGGCCACGATCCGGCCATGGTTGATAATGGCAATCCGGTCGGCCAGAATTTCGGCTTCGTTGAGGTTGTGGGTACAGAGGATGATCGCCCGCTTGTCGTCGCGCAGCTCCATAATGGCGTTGCGTACCAGTTTGGCACTGTGCGGGTCCATAGCCGAGGTAGGCTCGTCCAGCAGAAGCACGGCCGGGTCGTGGAGCATAGCCCGGATCAGACTGACCTTCTGGCGCATACCCTTGGAATATTCGCCCAGGCGGCGGTGGGCGGTGTTGGGCATGGCGAAACGCTCAAAGAGTGCCAGGGACCGTTGCCTGATTTCGTCGTCGGACATGCCGTAGAGGCGGCCGAAGAAAATCATGTACTCCAGGCCCGAGGAGCGGGTGTACAGTCCGGGCTGTTCCGTCAACAGGCCAATCAGGCGACGCACCTGGTCTGCTTCGCGGACGATGTCGTGTCCGTTAATACGGCCTGTGCCCTGCGTCGGCCGCAGGATGGCGCTGAGCATGCGTACAGTGGTCGTTTTGCCGGCGCCGTTTGGACCCAGCAGGGCCAGCAATTCACCCTGGCGAACAAAAAGCGACAGGTCCCGGACGGCGGTAAAGTCGTCGAATAATTTCGTTAACCCTTCTGCTTCAATCATTTGTCACTTACTCCACCAGCTCCCCGGCTACGTCAAGCTGCTAAACCCCGCAGGTCTTGAGGGCACTGCCCCGACCTGCGGGGTTTCAAACCTGTTTAGATCATAATCATTTCCCCAGCTCTGTCCAAGACCCGTTTGTACTGTTTGGGAAGTGCAATTGCCAAAGGTAATTGCACTTCCTACAATTTTGCCGCCAGGTAGTAGCGGATCATGCTCCGCCAGGTGGGCCAGTCGTGGGGCATGTCGTAGCCCCACAGGTCCAGCTCGTGCGGAATGCCTTTGGCCGACAGAATGCCCGAGAGGCGGCGCGAGGCGTCGGGATTTTCGTAGTCGCCCTGGCCGCTGACGATGTGGATGTGCTGCTTCTGGCGCAGCCTGGACAGGAAATAATCGTCTTCTAGCCGGGGCAGGTAATCAACAGGGTTGTTAAAGTAGATGTTGTCGTCGTAATAATCGCTGCGGATATAGCCACGGATGTCGTAACTGCCGCTCATGGCAATCATGCCGTCAAACAGGTCCGGCCGACGGAAGAGCTGGTTGGCAGCGTGAAAGGCGCCCAGGCTCGCGCCGCAGGTAATTATGCCAATTCGGCCCTGGCAGCTATGCCAGATATACGGCACCACCTCGTTGCAAATATAGTCATTGTACTGCATCTGACGGATGGCCATGTGATAGGGATGCATATGTGGACTAAGCCAGCTTTCCCGGTTAATGCTGTTGATGGAAAAGACCTTGACTTTGCCGGCGTCAATCTGCTCCCGGATGACCTCGATCATGTAAAAGCGCTCGTATTCCAGGTAATCGGCCGCGGCCGTGGGGAAAAGCAGCAGCGGAAAACCGTAATAGCCGTAGGTGACAATTTCCATGTACTTGTTCAGGCTGGGGCTATGCCAGCCGTCAAGGTGGCGGTCCATGTTTGAAAGTTCCTCCTTGTCGAGTGAAATGGTAATAAAGTAATTGGTAATTACCTAATTACCAATTACTCAATTACCCAATTACCTCTTCGCCTGGCCACTGGCACAGGACCAGGCTTACGAGTTGCTTTTAGCCGCCAGGCGGCGCCGGCCGGCCCACAGGCCCATGGCCAGAGCGACGAGAATTGAAACCAGGGTAGCTACCGGCAGGCGCAGTTCCAGGCCGGCCAGGGTGATGGTCCGGCTATCCAGGCGCACAAATTCCAGGAGAATGCGGCCGGCGGCGTAAAAAATAAGATAGAGGGCAGTCAGTTCACCCGTGAATAGCCGGTCGTGATAGCGGCGGGCCAGCCGCCATAAGACGAGAAAGGCCAGGAAGTTCCACAGAGATTCATACAGAAAGGCCGGGTGGTAGCGGGCGACGTCCACGTATTCGTCCAGGCGATAAGCCGGGTCAATGGTCACCGCCCAGGGCAGGTCGGTGGGCCGGCCATACAACTCCTGGTTAAAAAAGTTGGCCCACCGGCCGACAAACTGGCCCACGGCCGTGCCCACTACTGCCAGGTCGGCCCAGGCCAGGCCCGGCAGGCGGTGGCGTCGGGTATACCAGAACAAACCCAGCGCGCCGCCGGCAATCCCGCCGTAAATGCCCAGTCCCCCGTTACGGATGTTGATCAGTTGCAGGGGATTGCGAAAATAATCCAGGGGAGATTCAATGCCGACGGCGGCCATGCTGGGCGAGGGGGTCAAAATGTGATAGAGGCGCGCCCCAACCAGGGCCAGCGCCAGGCACCAACCAATGCCGCCCCAGACGTAATCGGGGTTCCAAACTCGCCAGGGAGCGTCCTCCAGCCAGCTTTCGGCCACGGCCGGCTCCTGGGCCAGGCGCTTCTGGACCCGGGCCAGAGCGGCTTTTTTCAAGCCTAATATTTCCGGATTAAAGCCCCACTTCAGCAGCAGCTCGCCAACTGTCGTGATGCGCTGTTTGCCCAGCGCCTGGACGATGTTGGCCGGCAAGCCCAGTTCCGTCATTGGCTTTTCCGCCAGCTCGGCCGGCACGTGCTGCCGCAGCACCCGCCAGGCCCGCTCCAGCGCCAGCCGGGAGGTGACAGTGCAGCCCAGGGCAATGCCGCCGACGATGATGATGCCGTACCAGTAAATGTCGAAATTAAGCGCGGCAATGTGAATGGCCACCCGGCCGGGCGTCTGGCCGGTGGCCAGGTGGTACAGGTACAGGGCCAAGCTGGCGATAAAGAACAGAGCAATGATCAACCAGTATGGCTCGATCTGGCTCAGGTGGAGGCGGCCGCGATCCTGGCTCATGCTTCTTGACTGCTGTTTCGTGTGGCCCGCCAGACGTGAACCATCCGCTGGGCCAGGGTCACGTAGGTAAAGACGGCCAGGATCGCCAGGCCGTAGGCGGGGACGTTGAGCAACAGGGTCAGGACGATGACCACGTAGCGCTCGACGCGAGTGAGAATGCCGACCTTGCAGGGGATCCCCAGAGCCTCAGCCCGGGAGCGAGCGTAGCTGACCATCAGGGAACCGGTCAGGGCCAGGTAGGCGGTGGCAACCATCCAGGAGTTGCCAGGCTGGTTGTAATAGAGGATGTAGCCGGCGAATAGGGCAATCTCGGCCAGCCGGTCCAGCGTAGAGTCCAGGAACGCGCCAAAGTTGCCCTGTTGCCGGCCCAATTTGCGGGCCAGCGCGCCGTCCAGCGCGTCCAGCGGCGACAGCACGGCGATGGCCACCCCGGCCAGTTGTAGCCGGCCAGTGGCGATGAGCCAGGCAAAGAGAATGTGGGCCAGCATGCCGGTGACGGTTAGGACGTCGGGCGACAACCCCAGGCGGGCCAGGGCGGCGACAACGGGGTTGACAACGCCGGCCGTCCGGGCCCGCAAAAAGTCGGTCAGCGTTGGTTTCGAGGTCTGCGAAGTTGTGTGCGTCATGATGCTCTGGCGAGATGCTATCTAATGTGGGGCAGGCTGTCAAGCGGCGGTAAAAGTTGACAAACGCCGGTTATTGAGTAAAATAGGAGTGTAGTACCAGGACCCTAGTACTACTCGTGCTGCGGTGAAGTATCATACCGTATTGGTAAATGGAGGACCGATTATGGACGGCGATCTCATGCTTCTAGCGGCTTTACTGGTTTTGATGCTGATTGGCGCGGCCATTATTTTCTGGCCTCGTCGCGACCCCTACACCAGGAACGTTACCAGCCAGCGCAACGGTCAGGCGCGCCACTGGGGAGATTGAAAGCCCACATCAAACCCCGCAGGTCTTTAAGACCTGCGGGGTTTACTCTTCAATCAATCTTCCAGGTAAAAACCTAACCAGGGCACTTCCATCTCACCGGCCGTCATGCCCCCGTGACGGCCGGGCATCTCGTCCACCTTTTTCACCTCGTCCAGGCTTAGCAGCAAATAGCCCTGGCGCATGGTCGCCACGATGTCGCCCAACCGGGCAGCCGTTTCCGGCGCGTGCGGTCCAGGACCCAGCAGGCCGGCCGCCAGGATGTCGGCCGCGTCAAAGGCGACCAGGGCCTCACCCAGCCGGCCGTTGAGAGCAGCCAGGAGTTCGGCCTTGCATCCTTGCCGGGCGAACAGATACGGCGCCCGTGGCTCGCCACCCGGCCGCATCAGTAGCAACTGCTGCAACTCAGGGTGGTCGGCCAGGCGGACGTTTTGCGACGGGGGCGACAAAATCTGGCCGTGGTCGCCGACGATGAACAGCGCCGTCCCCTCGCGGGCCGGCCGGCTCAGCCGGTCCAGCAGCTCCGTTTTCAATTGGGCCAGGACGGCGTGCAGTTCGGCGGCTACCGAGGGGTGATAGGGGCCGTAGACGTGGCTGAGCGTGTCAATGGCCGGCCAGTAAGCGTTGGCGTAGAGAGGAGCCCCGGCTGTTTGCTCCAATAGCCCACGCAACTGGACCAACAGGTCGGCCATCGTGACGATGCCATATTGGGCCACCACCCCCCGGTTATGCATCTGGCTGAGGGCTGAATTCAAAAAGTGCTGCCCTTTGAGAGAGTAAGTGGGAATGCCGGCCGTGGCCAATTGGCTGGCAAAACCAGGCGCGGCCAGAAAGCTGGCCAGGTCCACGCCGGCCTGCACCAGCCCGTCGGGGACGGAGATAAAGTTGGGCGTAAACTTGATGAGCTGGCCCAGGACGGCGTATTCGGGAAAGAAGAGGCGCAGGCCAACCAGGCCGTGCTGGGCTGGGGCCACCCCGGTCCACAGGCTGCTCAGCGCGGCGACGGTGGTCGAGGGAAAGACCGAAGTAATCTTGCCGCTGACGACCGCCCGGCCGGCCAGCCATTCCAGGCGAGGCAGCTCTTGCTGGAAGAGGTTCCAGCCCAGGGCATCCACCAGCAGCAGAATGACCCGCTTCACCCGGCCGTGAAGGGGTTGCCACAGGGACGGATAGAGAGGTGGTAGACCGGTAAAGGGGGCGTCCAGGAGCGCAGCAATCGTGGCCGGGATATTGGCAATTGTACCTCCAGTATAATCAGGCCAGACAAAGTCGTCGGGAATCGGTAACGGCGGTTCTCTCATTGTCTTTCTCGAAAGTGCCTGGCAAGGGGCATAAGGTATTATTCTTTGGAACGGTTACTGCCCCTTGCCAGGCACTACAAGTAGCGGGATAATTTGTAGCATGGGTTCGTCAGGCGGTCAATGTTAATAGACGATGGAGGGCCAGATGCATAAGTTAGTAATGGTAGGCACACTCTCTCTCGCACTATCCCTGGCAACTATGATGGCCGTACTCGCCAACACAGCAAGCTCATTTCCGAATGAGAGCTTGAGGCAGGGCGGCGGAGAATGCCAGGGCGCCAATCTCTTGCTAAATCCTTCCTTTGAGGGCCAATACAGCGCCTACATCCCGCCCAATGGCCACCCCGATTGCCCGGCCGGCATTTGCAATACCGCCCAGATGGCTCCCAACTGGACACCCTGGTGGCTTTCCCACGATCCGGACGACCCGCCCTATATCATTCGCATGCCGGAATATAAGCCGGCCGATCCGATCTTTACTGATCCGATCCGGGTGCGCACGGGCGAGGCAGCCCAACAGTATTTCACTTTTTTTAGCAATCACAAGGCCGGTTTTTACCAGCAGGCCGCCGTAGCGCCAGGTGCGTTGCTTTGCTTTAGCATTTGGGGCCATTCCTGGTCTGCCCAGGATGACGATGACGCTTATAGCGGCCCGGAAGATGGCCACCTGGTACAAAAAATCGGGATAGATCCAACCGGCGGCACGGAGTGGCAGAGCACAAACATCATTTGGGGTTCAGAACGTGAGCAGTACGACCAATATGGCTTATTTGAAATTCAGGCTATCGCCCAGTCGCCAATCGTGACCGTCTTTGTTTACTCGTACCCAGAGTTCCCGGTGAAACATAACGACGTTTACTGGGACGACGCCTTCTTGTCCGTCGTCGAATTAAGGGTCCCGGCCAGCCTGGCAGTGATCGCCGACGTAGATTTGCCGGGTGTCTTTACCCAACCGCTGCCCATAGAACTTACCGGTTTTGCGGGGCTGAGTTGGGCGGCCTCGCTGGAGCCGGGTGGCACGCTGACGCCCACCTTGAGCGCCTGGAGCGGCCCGGCTGGCGAGTCTCCCACAATGACCATAGACAGCACCGGCCTGGTAACGGGAACTTACACGGCCACCCTGACCATTGTTTCTGAACCGCCTGTGCCCGGCAGCCCGGCCACCGTGGCCATCACCCTGAGGGTTGTGCCGGAGGTAGCCTACGCTTACCTGCCCATCGTGACGAAGGATTAAATTGCAACTGGACGCCGGAGTTTTTGTCACGACCACTGTTGATTTTTACTGGAACTTTCTGCTTTAGCAAAAGGAGGGATGGAAAAATGCGTTACGAAATTCACGGGACGACGTTGCAGACGTTAGACATTTACCTGAACCAGGGGGAGTCCGTTTTTACCGAGTCCGGCGGAATGGCCTGGATGGTCGGCAACATTGACATGAACACCAGCACCCGGTGCGGGTTGTTGCAGGGCCTCGGCCGTTCCCTGGCCGGGGAATCGCTTTTCCTGACCACCTACACCTGCTCTGGCCCCCAGGCCATGATTACCTTTACGCCGGAAGCGCCCGGCTCTATTGTCCCGGTGGAACTGAAGGCCGGGGAAAGCCGTATTTGCCAGAAAGACGCCTTTATGGTGGCCGAGCATACGGTCACGCTGGAAATGCACTTCCGCAAAAAGCTGGGGGCCGGCCTGTTTGGCGGCGAAGGCTTTGTCTTGCAGAAAATAACCGGGCCGGGCACGGCCTGGGTCGAAATTTCTGGCGAGGTCCGCGCCTACACCCTCCAGGCCGGCCAGACGATCAAGGTCGATCCCGGCCACATTGCCATGTACGAGCCGACCGTCAATTACGACATCCAACGGGTAAAGGGAGTCAAGAATATTCTCTTCGGTGGTGAGGGGTTGTTCCTGGCCACGCTGACCGGCCCCGGCCAGATCTGGCTGCAAAGCCTGCCCCTCTCTAACCTGGCCTCCAAGCTGGCCCAGTATATGCCCGTCAAAAGCGGCTGAGCGCACAAAGGCCAGGGCGCTCGGTGCCGCCCTGGCCTCTCTTCTCCTCGGTTTAACGAGAGTCGAAATTTAGAGATTAGAGATTAGAGAATGGAGCAATCTCTAATCTCCAATCTCCAATCTCCTCTTTATCATCGCAGCGACTCGCGCAGCCCGTCCATCTTGCCGACCACGCTGGCGTCCACCACGCGGTCACCCACCCGAACGATCAGGCCGCCCAGGATATCAGGTTCTATCTTGAAGTTAACGTTGCTAACCTTCAAGGTCTTCTTGATGCTGGCTTTCTCCTCTTCCGAAAGGGGCAGGGCGCTGGTCACTTCGGCCGCGTCGCCCTGTAGATCACGAACCCCGGCCGGGACCTTGGCAAAGAAATCGGAAATGAGCTGGTGCTGGCGTTTCTCGTCCAGCGTCTCGCCCACCAGCTTTTGCGCCGCGGCGATGGCGATGGCCGCCACCTGGCCGCGCAGCTCGGATAGGATCTGGTTACGCTCCTCTTCAGCGTCCTCGCGGGCTTTGGCGACGATGTCCTTCCCCTCCTGGTTGGCTTTGGCGACGATGCTGGCTGCCTGCTCTTCGGCCTGGACGGCCGCGTCCTGGCGAAGCTTGGCCGCCTCGGCCCGGGCCTGGTCCAGGATTTTCCTGGCCTCGGCGTCGGCGTTATCGCGGGCAATGGCCGCCTGGCGGGCGTCCTCCAACCCCTTGGCAATGCGCGCCTTTCGATCCTCCAGGACCCTCAAGACCGGGCCATACAGCCAGCCTTTCAACAGCAGGATCAGGACCAGGATGGCCAGCGCCTGGAGAATCAGGTAACCCAGGTTGATGCCTAGTGCTTCCATCTATGTTTCTCCTTACGAGCCGGTGGGGTTACACACCGACGAACAGAATAATCAAGGCCACCACCAGGGCGTAAATAGCCACCGCTTCGGCGAAGGCGATCCCCAGGATCATATTGGCCTGGATCGTGCCGCCGGCGTCCGGGTTCCGGGCGATACCCTGCACAGCGCCACCGACGACGATGCCAATACCAGCCCCGGCCCCAATCGCGCCCGTCATGGCCAGACCGGCGCCTATCAGTTGCATACCTTCTTTAATCAGTTCAGCAGCTTCTGGTGTCATCTTACTATCATATCCTCCACACAATGTCTAAAGTCGAAATAGCAGGCTAAAGCCGATGATTGCGCTGGCCTACCCTCAATGACTAATGATGTTCGTCGCCGCCGTGGTGCGCCGTGGTGGCTCCGGCCATAAAGGTCAGGGTCAGCAGGGCAAAAACCAGGGCCTGGATAGCGCCGACGAAGAACTCCAGGCCATAAACACCCACTAAGGCGACCCCCAACAGCGAGCCAATCACGAACAACAACACCTGGCCGGCAAAGATGTTGCCAAAAAGACGGAAGGCAAAGGAGAGAATCTTGGAAATCTCGGACACGAGTTCCAGGATACCGACTACGGGGTCAATCGCCCCCAGCGGGTTTCTGGCAATTTTGTTGGCGTCAAACTGGATGAACTTTCTCAGGTAACCCAATCCCAGGGCCTTGAAGCCGAAGTATTGAGTAAACAAGACCGATAACAAGGCCAGGGCCAGGGTGAAGTTCAAATCGGTAGCCGCAGCGCGGACAAAGGGGACAATCTGCTGGCCGCCCTCACCTTCCCCGGCCGCCAGCAAGAAAGGCCCTTGAAAACGGCCGCCTTCATTGTGGGCTTCGGCTTCAATCTGTTCTCTTTCCTCGGCGGTTAATTCTTCGCCGGCCGCTTCTGCTTCCCTTTCAGCCACTTCCACGCGGTGATGGCCCAGGTCTTCCTTGATGCCAATGCTGTCCACGCCAGGGATAAGCTCCAGCCAGTTGGCGGTGAGAATGAGCAGCACAAAGGTCATGAAGAAGGGGAAGAAGTTTTTGGCGTACTTGCCGGCGACGTTTTGAACGTAGCCGTAGGCCCCTTCGATGATCATCTCGATCATGTTGTACAAGCCGGTTGGGACCTCATCCGATGTACGTGAGCCAGGGCGGGCGAGGAGAACGATCACAATGATGACCAGGTAAGCCAGCGCTGTTCCAATCAGGGTATTAGTCAATCCCTGGCCAAAGGCTCCGGGGCCTTCCAGGAATCCCAGGCTGGCCTCCGACCAATCGAGCAGCACTTCGCCAGGCAACTGGATCGTCGGCCGGACTGGGGGGATGACTAAACCGGCGGCGATCATTAAGATCACAGCGATAACAACAACGTATCTTTTCTTCATACGCTAAGGACCTTCCTTCGGTTTGTCTTTAGCGGCCAGGCGCTGCGCCCTGGCGGCCGCCATCAGGCTAACGCGAACGGTGACAAACAGGGTGACCGGCACGCTGCCGATCATAAACAGGATGGTAAAGACGGGTTTGGTATCTAAAAGCCGGTCTATCGCTATCCCGGCGCCTAAAGCAAGGGCGATGATGATGACCGTGATACAGCCTATCTGGCCGACGATACCGGCCAGCATGGCCGTTTGGTTGATCTGATCATCCTGATTCACAATCGTTCAGCCTGCACGCGAGTTTGCGCATTATATCACAAACGCGCTAGTGAGCGAGTCTGCTGCCCACGAATTTCATCATTTAAGAATCGCGAATGGCGCGAATGAGCAAATGGCGCGAATATTTTTAAATCATTCGCGTCATTCGCCTATTGGCGAGATTCGCGATTAACTTTCTAACCTGCGAAGAAGGCGGCCGCCGCCTGGCGGGTCCACTCAAAGGCCGGCCCGGCCACGATGCCCAGGTAGAGAATGCCAAAGACGGTCACGCCCAGGGCGACCTGGGCCGCCCGCGAGACCGGGATGGGCACGTCCTCTTCCTCCGAGCGGTACAGGTAGATGTACTTGGCCACCGACAGGTAGTAATACAGGGCGATAAAGGCGTTCAGGATGCCAACCAGGGCCAGCCCCCACATGCCGGCGTCCACAGCCGCCTTGAAGAGGAAGAACTTGCCGAAGAAGCCGGCCGTCGGTGGAATGCCGCCCAGGGAGAGCAGGGCAAAGAGCATGGCCAGAGCCAGGTACGGCGAGCGCCGGCTGAGTCCGGACAAATCCTTTAACTCGTCGGAGCCGGTCAGATTGCTGAAGAGGATGATGACCCCAAAGGCGGCGATGTTGGAGACCACGTAATATAGCAGGTAGAACATCGCCGCGCCGCTGCCGTCCTGCGACAGGGTCACCAGGCCAATCATGGTGTAGCCGGCCTGGGCAATGCTGGAGTAGGCCAGCAGCCGCTTGATGTTGGTCTGGAAGATGGCCAGCAGATTGCCCACGGTCATGGTAATGATGCACATGGAGATCAAAACAATCCACCAGGCCTGGGCTGGATCGGCCGTGCCCAGCGTGCCGGCCAGGAAGACGCGCAGGAAGACGGCAAAGCCGGCCGCCTTGGAGGCGGTGGAGACGAAACCGGTCACCGGAGTAGGCGCGCCTTCGTAGACGTCCGGGGCCCAAAAGTGGAAGGGAACGGCTGAAATCTTGAAGCCAAAACCGACGACCACCAGAATAGCTGCCCCCACCATAGCTACATCCGGTTGTTGGATAACTGATTGGGAGACGACGTACAGATTCGTTTCCTGGGTCAGGCCGTAAAGCAGGCTGAAGCCATAGAGCATGAGGGCCGAGGCAAAGGCGCCATAGACGAAATATTTCATCCCGGCCTCGGCCGAGCGGCTGACGTTCTTGGCGTAACCGGCTAGAACGTACAGGGAAAGGCTGGCCGTTTCCAGGGCCACGTAGAGCATAATCAGGTCGCCGGCCGCGGCCATCAGGCTCAGGCCAATGGTGCTGCTGATCAGCAGGGCGTAGTACTCGCCTTGCTGCAGGTTCTTGACGTCCATTGAGATCAGGCTGGTGACGGTCAGGGCAATTAAGAACATGACCCGGAAGACCAGCGTCACCCCGTCGTGACGGATCATGCCACCCCAGATCAGTTGGGGCTGGTCGCCGGGCTCGTTAAAGAAAAGCCATAGCCCAAAGGTGGCCAGCAAAATCACCAGGCTGCCCCAGGCTGTCCACAGACCCAGCCGCCGCCGCTCGCCAGGCTGCAAGCCGCGGTCAACGAGCAGGACGAGCACCGCCAGGATGAGTAGCCCGATTTCTGGCGTCAGGGCCAGGACGCTGGAAAGCGTAATTTGACTCACTAAGCACCTCCCAGCCAGTGAATGAGGTGGCTGGCGGCCGCCTGGACGGTGTCCAGGACGGTGAACGCCTGTTGCGCCTCCTGCAGGCGGGTGACCACCGGTTCAACGCCCGACTGGACAATGGGGGCGATGACCGAGGGGAAAATACCGATGACGATCATGATGACGACGAAGACAGCCAGGGCAACTTTGTCCAGGTTCAGCAGCGGCCGCATGTCGTGCCACTTATGCTCGTCGTACTCGCCCAGGAAAACAGAACCCACAGCCCGCAGAATGTAACCTGCCGTGATGATGATGCCCAGGGCAGAAAGAACGGCGATGAGCGGGTAATACCTGGCCGGATTCAGGTCGAGGATCGTCCCGCCCAGGTTGAGCGCGCCGCCCTGCCAGACACCCAGGAAAATGGGGAACTCGGCAATAAAGCCGGACAGACCAGGCATGCCCATGGAGACGAGACCGCCAACAACAAAAGCGACCGTAGCCCAGGGCAAGACCCGCATCATGCCGCTCAACTGGTCCATGTCGCGGGTGTGCGCCCGATCATAAACCATGCCGACGACGGAGAAGAAGAGGGCAGTCATGACCCCGTGGCTGACCATCTGGATGCCGGCCCCCAGGAAGCCATCCAGGTTCATGGCGGCAAAGCCCATCGAGACTAGGCCCATGTGGCTGACGCTGGAGTAGCCGATCAGGTATTTCATGTCCCGCTGGCGCATGGCAATCAACGAACCGTAAATGACGTTGATCAGCGTCAGCAGGATAACGAGTGGGAACCAATAGACGGCCCCCTCCGGCAAAAGTTGAATGCCCATGCGCATGGAGGCATAAGCGCCCAGCTTCATCAGCACGCCGGCGTGAATCATAGACACGGCCGTCGGCGCGGCTACGTGGCCGTCAGGCGACCAGTTGTGCAGCGGCCAGAGGCCGGCCAGGATGGCGAAGCCCAGGAAGAGGGGCAGGAACCAGATCCGCTGCACGTCAAGGGGGAAGTGAGCTTCAGACCAGACCCGCAGGTCGAAGGTGGGTGCGGCCGCCGCCGAGTACTGCGGGAGCTGGAAGTAAAGGACCAGGAAGGCGATAAAGGAGATAAAGCTGCCGATGAGCAGGTAGAGGGTCAGCTTCATCGAGGCGTATTCGCGGGTCACTTCCCAGCCCCAGATGACGATGAGGACGTACATCGGCAGCACGGCCAGCTCGTAGAAGAAGAAGAGCAGGAAGCCGTCCACGGAGACAAAGACGCCGTGGACGCCGGCCACCAGCAGCATGAAGAAGGCGAAGAACTCGCGCGGCCGGTCCTCGATACTCCAGGAGATCATCACCCCGCCCAGGCCGACGAAGGCCGTCAGCAAGACCAGGGTGGCGCTCAGGCCGTCCACGCCCAGGATATAGTTGATGCCGATACTGGGGACCCAGTCGTGGTCTTCGACGAACTGCAACGTCTGGGCCCAAGGCGCGCCGCGCGCTGGCAGGTTCTGGTAGGTAAAAAAGTAGACGTAGAGGGCCAGGATCAGGCCGATGATCGTGGCCGCCAGGGCCAGCATCCGCGCGTTCTCTTTCCGTTCCTTGGGCAGAAGCAGAATGATAACGGCCGCGCCAATCGGCGACAGAGTGATGACGGATAAAAACGGAAAGTCCATAGGCACAATTCCAGATAATTTTGCTCGGCCCGGATTGACCAATCCGGGTTAAAGCCGGGGATTTGTCAATCCCCGACAAGCAGATTTTTGATCCACTGAGATTCGTTAAAGCTTACAACCGTTACTACAAATTTGATTAATCAGACCTTTCTCCGGTCTGCCCTTCCAGGGCCGCTTTCAAGCGGGCAATTTCCGCTTCCAACTCGGCCGCCCGCGCCTCGGCTTCGGCCGCCCGCTGTTCGGCTGCCCGGCGGGCCTGGGCCTGTTCCGGCGGGGTCAACAGGTAGTGGCCGGCAGCCGGATCGTATAGCCGCAGGCTGTGGCCTTCTGTGTGCAGTTCCAGGCCCAACACGGCGCTGTCAAGTTGCCACTCACCTTCACCGCGCGGCTCGGTTACCAGGGGCGTGTAATAGCCGCCACTCACCGGATACTTGACACTAGACACCTGACACCCGACACCTAACTAAACAGCCTCGTCACCGTGTAATTGATCGTCTCCAACAGCCAGCGTGGCCAGAGGCCCAGGCTGAGCATCAGGGCCATCAACGGCCAGATGACCAGGTGCTCGCGCAGGGTCATGTCGGGCAAACCTTTCCACTGCGGGTTGAACGGGCCGTGCAGCGTCTGGCCGATGCCCTTCAGAATATAGGCGCCGGTCATCAGCAGGCCAAGCATGGACAGGGCCAGTTGGAAAGTGAAAATCTGCCAGGCGCTGCGGGTGATCATGAATTCGCTGACGAAGCCGTTCAGCCCTGGCAGCCCCAGCGAGGCCATGCTGGTGAAAATGAGCGCCGCGCCAAAGAAGGGCAGCACCGTCCAGATACCGCCGAAATCCCGGAGCTGGCGGGTGTGCGTCCGGTCGTAGATGACGCCGACCAGGAAGAACATCCCGGCCGCCGACAGCCCGTGGTTAAACATTTGCAGCACTGCCCCATTGGCGGCAAAGACGGCGTCTGTCGTCAGGCCGGCGCGGTTGCCCGGCAGGCCGTAGACGTAGGCCATTACGGCAATGCCCAGGACGACGAAGCCCATGTGGTTGATGGACGAGTAAGCCACCAGCCGCTTGAAGTCCCACTGGCCGAAGGCGGCAAAGCCGCCCAGGATGATGCTCAACATCCCCAGGATGGCCAGGATACCGGCCGTGGCCTGGGCCTGCTCCGGGAAGAGGGGGATAACCAGCCGCAAGAAGCCGTAGGCCCCCAGCTTCAGCAGCACGCCGGCCAGGATCATCGAGCCGGCCGTCGGTGCTTCGGTGTGGGCATCGGGCAACCAGGTATGGAACGGCCAGACGGGAATCTTGATGGCAAAGGCAATGACGTATAACCAGAAGGCCACGCCCTTGACCAGATCTACCGGCAGGTTGGTGCCGGGCAGCGCGCCGCCGGCCGGCAGGCTCACCCAGCGCTCGGCCAGCCGGGTGATGTCAAACGTCCCGGTGGCCAGGCCCATGACCTGGATGGAGAGCAACAGCCCCAGGCTGCCGGCCATGGTGTAGACGAAGAACTTGAAGGAGGCGTACTGCCGGTCCTTGCCGCCCCACAGCCGGATCAGGAAATACATCGGCACCAGGCCAATCTCCCAGAAAATGAAGAAGATGATCAGGTCCAGGGCGGCAAAGAGGCCCAGCATTCCCGTTTCCAGGGCCAGGAACAGGACCATGTACATCTTGACCCGCTCCTCAATGCCGAAGGAAGCCAGGATGCCCAACGGGGTGAGGATGCCGGTCAACAGCAGCATGGACAGGCTGATGCCGTCTATGCCCAGCCGGTAGCTGGAGCCAATTTCCGGAAAGAACGGCAGCCGGCCGGTGTCGAACTGGAAGCCGGGGGTGGACCGGTCGAAGCTGAACCAGGCCACCAGGATCAGCCCCAGCGGGACCAGGCTCAATACAAAAGAGAGTCGCCGGATCAGGTTTTTTTCGTCGTCGGGCAGCAAAAAGATAATGAAAGCCGCCACCAACGGCGAGAAGATAATCAACGTTAGAAGGTTTTCCTGTAGCAAGTCCATCCCGTTACCTTATTTACAACTACCCGCCAAACCAGCCACGGTTCAGGCCCAGGATCACGAAAGCCAGCGCCCAGGCAATCAGCAGCGACACCAGGGTATACTCCTGGATCTTGCCGGTCTGAATGTAGCGAAGCTCCTGGGCAATCCGCAGCACCAGGTCTTTGGCCCAGTCCACGCCGCCCTTGATGACCACTTCCTCGAACCCCTTCATATAAACGCCGATGGTGAACACCGTCCGGGCAACCAGGTGCAGCGTGCCGTCAATCAGGCCCCGGTCCATGACTTCGTTGACGACCACCTCCGAAAAGTAGACGGCCGGCTGGATAAACAGCCTCTCGTACAATTGGTCCCAGTACCAGCGGTTTTTCAGAAAAGTGTGCAGCGGGCCGAGCGGCTTGACCAGCGGGTCGGGCTGCCGGGCTTTCAGCGGCCGGACGGCGTAGACCAGCCAGCCCACCGCCAGCCCGCCCAGGGCGACCAGGATGGAAGTGGCCAGAGGCCACCAACTGAAAGGTACAGCTTCGATAGCGTGCCCGACCAGGCCCATTTCCTCTAGTTCTACAAACGTTTCATGAATAGTGTCCCCGACGAAGTGGTGGAAAAAGTTGTTGTTGACGAGTGGCCCCAGGACCGGAAACTCTTCGGGAATGCCCGCCCAGCCGGCGGTAATCGCAAAGAAAGCCAGCCCCAGCAGGGGGATGGTCATAAAGGCGTTGCTCTCGTGGGCGTGGCTGGCCAGGGGCGTGCGCGGCGTACCCAGGAAGGTCAAGGCAATCTGGCGCATGGTGTAGAAGGCCGTCAGCAGCGCCGATAGGGCCAGCATAATGAAAACGGTCATGGCCAGGGCGTTACCGTCAGCACCCTGATGCCAGGCGTCGGCCAGGATTTCGTCCTTCGACCAGAAGCCGGCCGTAATAATGGGGAAGCCGGCCAGGGCCAGGCCGCCGACGACGAAGGTCAGGAAGGTGATCGGCATCTTGGACGCCAGGCCGCCCATGTTGGTCATATCTTGCGGGTCGGTGTGGTGGTCGTGGACGTGCTCGGCCCCGTGCTCCATGCCGTGAATGATCGAGCCGGAGCCGAGGAAGAGCAGAGCCTTGAAGAAAGCGTGGGTAATCAGGTGGAAGGCGGCGGCCACGTACGCGCCGATGCCGATGGCCGCGACCATGTAGCCCAGTTGGGAGATGGTCGAGTAAGCCAGCACCCGCTTGACGTCGTTCTGGGCCACGGCGATGGTGGCGGCCATCAGGGCGGTGAAAGCGCCGATGCCGGCAATGATCGGGCCGACGGCCGGGTTACCCTCAATGCCCACGGCAATCAAGGGAAAGATGCGGACGATCATGTACACGCCGGCCGAGACCATGGCCGCGGCGTGAATGATGGCGCTGACGGGTGTCGGGCCTTCCATCGCGTCCGGCAGCCAGACGTGCAGCGGCCACTGGGCCGATTTGCCGACCGTGCCAGCGAAAAGCAGCAGGGCGATCACCCCCAGCGCCGCCGCGCCGGTAAGACCTAGCGCATCCAACTTAGCTGTTTCCACCGCCAGTGCCAACCCCTCGGCCGAGAACGCCTCCTGGAAATTGAGCGTGCCAAAAGCGCGGTAGAAAAAGACGATGCCCAGGAGCATAATCACGTCGCCGACGCGGGTGGTCATGAACGCTTTAATGGCCGCCTTGCGGGGCGTGATAGCCTCCGGGTTGTCGTATTCGCGGGCGTACCAGAAGCCGATGAGCAGGTAAGAGCACAGGCCCATGAGTTCCCAGCCGACGAAGAGGAAGAGCAGGTTGTCGGATACGACCAGGGCCAGCATCGAGCCGCCGAAGAGGCACATGAAGGCGAAGAAGCGGGAGAAGAGCGGTTCGATGCCGTCGTGGTTGGGCACACCCCGCACCGGGTGGCTGCCCGGCCCCAAGCCCCAGCGGTGGTAGCCGACGCTGTAGACAAAGATGGCTGTCGTAGCGAAGGGGACCATAATCAGCATCACGGCCGTCAGCGGGTCCACGGCCACGCCCATCCGCAGCCAGTTGGCGAACTCCTGGCCAACCGGTATCCAGGCCGCACTGCTGGCAATGAAGGTCGGGTGCTCGGCCACCTCTTGAGCGTCGCGCAGGAACTCGCCGATAAAGGTAAAGGCGACGGTCCAGCCCATGATTAGCGAGGCAATGATCGCCGCCCAGGCCACGATCCAGCTTAACGTTTTGTTGCGGTGGGTGAACAGGACGATGAGAAAAAAGGCCAGCAGGGGGCCGGCCGGTATCAGCCAGGTCAGCGCGGCTAACGTTTCTTCAGACATCCAACAAAATCCTCTTTGGAGTTAGAGTGAGGAGTTAGAGTTAGAGTGAAAGCGGTACTCTAACTCTAAACTCTAACTAGTATTTCAGCGTGTCCAGCTCTTCAGCAATGACCGAATCGCGGTTGCGGTAGACCGAAATGACCAGGGCCAGGCCCACGGCCGCCTCGGCCGCGGCCACCGTCAGGACAAAAACGGCCCAGGCCAGGCCGACCGGCCGTTCCGGCGTCTGGTAGCGCCAGAAGGCCACCAGGTTAATGTTGATGGCGTTCAGCATCAACTCCACGGCCATCAAGATGGCCACGGCGTTGCGCCGGGCCAGGACGCCGTACACGCCAATGCAGAAAAGGGCCGCGGCCACCAGCAGGTACAACGATAAAGGAATCATGACCTTTCTCTCTCCGGCCAGGCGATGACGATCGCCCCAACCAACGCCGCCAGCAGCAGCACCGAGGCCAGTTCAAACGGAATCACGTACTGGTCGGGGCTGACCAGGCTGCGGCCGAGTTCGGCCACGCTGCCGCGCAGCACTTCAGCGCTTGCCTCCGGCGCGCCGGCGCTAAAGTCCAACGGCCAGGTCTGGAGGATCAGAAAAACCAATCCGGCCAGAACCAGCCCGGCCACGGCCAGGCCGCCCAACTGTTGCGAGTTGAAGGGCGACTCGGTCGTCTGCATCAGGCGGCGGGTCATCATGATGGCGAAAATGACCAGGATGGAAATAGCCCCGATGTAGACCAATAGTTGGGCGGCGGCCAGGAAGCCGGCTTCCAGCAGCACGTACAGCCCGGCCACGCCCAGGAAGGAAGCCATCATGGCCAGGGCCGCGTGAAAGAGGTTGCGATCGGTGACGACAATAACGGCCGACACCAGCGTTAACACGCTGATGATCGCAAAGATAATGAGTGGGAACATGCGCTATAACCTTTTAATGGGCGGCCGAAGGCACAGGATGGGCGTCGGCCTGGGCCGCGCCGGCCGGTTCAGCCGCGCTGGGCGGCTGCATCCGGGTGCTGTCAATGGCCTGCCGCCGTTGGCGCGCGTAACGGCGCACGGCTTCCAGGGCCACCAGGCCCAGGACGGCGTTGCTGGCGAAATGGGCCGCCGCCCGCAGCCAGGGATTGATGTCGGCCGGCAGTAGCTTATCTACCACGGCCACCACCAGGATCAGGGCCAGCGTTAAGGGCACCAGAAACTTCCAGTTGAAGTTCAGCAACTGGTCAATCCGTACCCGGGGGAACGTGGCCCGGACCCAGATCAGGACGAAATACATCCCGAACATCTTGATCAGGAAATAAAGGAGACCCAGGATCGGGTACTGTTCGGCCAACGGCCCGCGCCAGCCACCGAGGTAAATGGTGGCAAAGAGGCCGGACATGAACAGGGAATTAATAAACTCGGCCAGGAAAAACAGGGCAAACTTCATGCCGCTGTATTCGGTGTGGAAACCGGCCACAATTTCCGATTCGGCCTCCAAAAGGTCAAAGGGGGTGCGGCCGAGTTCGGCCAGGGCAGAGACGAGAAAAATAGCGGCCGACAGGGGAGCGACGAGAACGTACCACACCGTTTGTGACCGGACCAGGTCCTGCATATACATCGAGCGGGCCAGCAGGATGGGGATGAGCAGGGCCATGACCATCGGCACTTCGTAACTGACCAGTTGGGCCACCGCCCGAAACGCGCCTAGCAGAGCGTACTTGTTGTTGGACCCCCAGCCGGCCAGCAACAAGGCCACCACCGAGGCCGAGCTGATAGCCAGGATGTAAAAAAGCCCGATGTTCAGGTCTGTGCCAATCACACCGGGCGCGAAGGGAATGACAGCCCACATCAGCAGGGCGGCAATGACGATCAGGAGCGGCGCCAGGTTAAAGGCCCACTTGTCCGCCCCGGCCGGGGTAATGTCCTCCTTGGTCATCAGCTTCAGCGCGTCGGCCACTGTTTGCAGCAGCCCAAACTTGCCGCCCACCCGGTTAGGACCCACCCGGTCCTGCATCCGGGCAATCACCTTGCGCTCCAGCCAGATCAGGAACAGCACGATGAGCAGGTTAAAGGTGGAAACGACGACGATGCCGACCAGGTCAAGGATCGCCTCGATCAGCCAGGGCGCCATGTCCCCCGCCCACACCTCCCGCAGGTAATTAAAGACGGAAAGTTGGCCAATGCTCCGCAGAAACTCAAGAATGTTGAAGCTCATACTTCACTCACAACAGAGATTGGAGAGTCGGAGATTAGAGATTAACCACTCTCCAACCAATCTCCAATCTCTAATCTCCCTTTTAGAACCACTCCAGCGCGCCCTTGCGCCAGGCGTAGCCCAGCCCCACGGCCAGGATGAGCACAAAAATGACGACTTCAAAGACGGCAAAGAGCGCCAACTGGCCGTAGGCGGCGGCAATCGGGAAGAGGAACACCGCCTCCACGTCGAAGACGACGAAAATCAAGGCAAAGATGTAGTATTGGACCTTAAACTGGATCCACGTATCGCCCACCGTTTCAATGCCGCACTCGTACGTCATTTGCTTGATCGGGTTAGGTTTCCTGGGGCTGATGAAACGGGCGATAATCAGGGGAGCGCCAGGGAAAACAGCGGCAATCGCTACGAATATTCCGATGAATTGCCAATCACTCAGCATATGCGGGTTTTCCTTATCATATGGCGATTGTGAAATCTATCCCATTTATAACACATGCCTGGAACAGCGGCAATGAATTAGAGTTAGAGTGTGAGTGTGGGGGTAGAGTATTGTATAATCATGAGAGGCAACTAGCTTACAAAGCTGGCGTCATTGGTAAGGAGTTAACATGGACGAGGCTACCGTCCAGCCGCCACGATGAATGAAAAAGCTGATAGCTCATAGCTTTTAGCTGACAGCTTTATGCGAGGAGGACCCATGCTCAAGAAAAGTTATTCCAAAAACGGTGAGAGTTGCCGGGTGACGTTTAAGCTCCCGGCCGAAGTCAACGCCGAAAGCGCCCGCCTGTGTGGCGACTTTAACGACTGGGACCCGGCCGCCCACCCCATGAAAAAGCTGAAAGATGGCAGCTTTAGCGTCACGGTCAGCCTGCCGGCCGGCCGCTCCTATCGCTTCCGTTACCTGCTGGACGGCGGCCGCTGGGAAAACGATTGGGAATCCGACGGCTACGTCCCCAACCAGTACGGTGGCGACGATTCCCTGGTAATGGTCTGATAAATTCCTATGCTGTTAGCAGGCGACATCGGCGGCACCAAGACAGTCCTGGCCCTCTTTTCGGCCGAAGCAGGGCCGCATCACCCTTTAGCCGAAGCCAAATTCTCCAGCGATGAATACGGCTCGCTGGAGGAGATCGTCGCTCATTTTTTAGAGGAGCAGGCGACCCGGCCGGAGCGGGCCTGTTTTGGCGTGGCCGGTCCGGTCCGCCACAACCGGGTCCAGGTCACCAACCTGCCCTGGATCGTAGACGCCGGCCAGCTCAGCCAGGCGTTGGGCGGCGTGTCCGTTCATTTGTTGAATGATCTGGCGGCCGTGGCCAGCGCCATCCCCATTCTAGAGCCGGCCGACCTGGAAACCTTGAAGCCGGGCCAGGCCGAGCCGGGCGGCAACATTGCCATTATTGCTCCCGGCACGGGCCTGGGCGAAGCCTTTCTTTTTTGGGATGGCCAGCACTACCAGCCTATTCCCTCGGAAGGCGGCCATACCGATTTTGCGCCGGCCTCGCCGCTGGAGTTGGAGCTGCTGGCTTACCTCCAACCGCGCCTGGGCCACATCAGTTACGAATGGGTCTGCTCCGGTATTGGCATTCCCAACCTGTACGCCTTTTTGCGCGATAGCGGCCGCCACCCGGAGCCGGAGTGGCTGCGCCAGGCCCTGGCCGCGGCCGAAGACCCCACCCCCATCATCGTTCGGGCCGCCCAGGAAAACCGGGCGGCGATTTGCGCCGCCACGCTGGCGTTGTTCATGTCTATTCTGGGTGGTGAGGCCGGCAACCTGGTCTTGAAAGTGCTGGCCACCGGCGGCGTCTACCTGGGCGGTGGCATTCCGCCCCGTATTTTGCCGCAACTGCGGCAGAGCGCTTTCCGGGAAGTTTTCAGCCGCAAGGGCCGCTTTTCCCCGCTGCTGGAGCAGGTCCCGGTTTACGTCATCCTCAATCCCCGGGTGGCTCTCATGGGCGCGGCGCACCACGGCCTGGTAATGGCCAGCCAGACGTGGAGGGACGGTTGACCGGCAAAACTGTCGTCCTCATCTTTGACGACCTGCCCGGCCTGTACGACGTGGCTGCCGAGCGGTTGGTCTACCTGGCCAAAAAGGCGGTGGCCGGCCGCGGCCGCTTTTGCCTGGCCTTGTCGGGCGGCGGGACACCCAGACCATTATTTGAGCGGCTGGCCCGGCCGCCTTACCTGGACCAACTGCCCTGGTCGCAGGTCGCGCTTTTTTGGGGCGACGAGCGCTGCGTGCCTCCCGACCACCCCGAAAGCAGTTTTGGCCAGTTTAACCAGCTTGTCCTGGCCCACCTGCCGGCGCCGCCGGGCCAGGTCTACCGTATCCGGGGCGAGTGGGAGCCGGCCGCCGCTGCCGCCGATTACACCGAACAACTGCAGCAGGCGGCCGGCAGTGGTCAGCCCTGGCCCCGCTTTGACCTGGCGCTCTTGGGGATGGGCGAGGACGGCCACGTTGCCTCTCTGTTCCCGGGACCCATGTCCGAGACCGAAAGCAGCCGGCCGGCAATAGCCGTCACTGCCGAGTACGCCGGCCGGCCGGCCCGCCGCGTCACCCTGACGCCGCCTGTCTTCAACGACGCCCGGCACATCCTCTTCCTGGTGACCGGCGCCGGCAAGGCCGAAGCCCTGGCGGCCGTGCTGGAAGGCCCGCCTGATCCCGCACGGTGGCCGGCCCAGCGCATCCGGCCGGCCCAGGGACTGGTCATGTGGCTGGTGGACGAGGCTGCCGCCTGCTCGTTGCGCCAGCTCAGAGGGGAAGGCGGTTGAGCCAGACGCCGGCCGACCCGGTCGCCCTGGCCAACTGGCGGCGACAGGTAGCCGAGCTGTACGCAACGGTGCGCCAGGCGCCCCCGGCCGGCCACCAGGCTGCCTGGCGCCAGTGGCGGGCCCGGCGCGACCAGTTGTTCAAAGAGCACTCCCAATCTCCCCTGGACGAAGCCCAACGGGCAGCCTTTGGCGGGCTGCCCTATTACGACTATGACCCCGCCTGGCGAGTCACCGGCCGGCTGGAGCAGGACGTGCCCCCAGACACCCGGCAGACGCCGCTGGCGGCCGACGGCGATTTTCATTATACCCGCATCGCCTATGTTTATTTCACCGCCCAGGGAGTAGCCGCCCGCTTGAGCCTCTACTGGGTCGAAGGGTACGGCGGTGGCCTGTTCCTGCCCTTCCAGGACGCCACCAGCGGCCGCCAGACCTACGGCGGCGGCCGTTACCTCTACGACACCATCAAAGGGGCCGACCTGGGCACGGCCGGCGACGAGCTGATCCTCGACTTTAACTACGCTTACCATCCCTCTTGCGTCTACAACCCCCAGTGGCTCTGCCCTCTGGCCTCGCCCGAAAACCGGCTGCCCTTCGCCGTCACGGCGGGGGAGAGATTGGGAGATTAGAGATTGGAGATTGACAACGAGAGAGTGCCGGCAATCTCTAATCTCCAATCTCCAATCTCCGATCCACTACCCGGCAAGTGGCGGACCCTATTGCTGCTGGCGCTGGCCGAGCTGTTGGGCATGGCCGTCTGGTTTTCGGCCTCGGCCGTCGTGCCGGCCCTGACCGCGGCCTGGCGCCTGGACGACGCCGGCCGGGCCTGGCTGACGATGTCGGTCCAGATCGGCTTTGTCGCCGGCGCGTTTGGTTCGGCCGTCCTCAACCTGGCCGACCGGCTTTCGGCCCGCTGGCTCTTTACCGTCTCCTGTTTCCTGGCCGCCCTGGCCACGGCCCTCATCCCGGCCCTGGCCGGCGGCATCGGGCTGGCCCTGGCGCTGCGCTTTCTTACCGGCCTGTTCCTGGCCGGCGTCTACCCGGTGGGCATGAAGCTAATGGCCACCTGGACCAAAGCCGACCGTGGCCTGGGCATTGGCCTGTTGGTGGGGGCGCTGACGCTCGGCTCGGCCGCGCCCCATTTGCTCAACGCCCTGGGTGGCGTCAACGAGTGGCGGCCGGTCCTCTACCTGGCCGCCTTGCTGGCCGGGCTGGGCGGCGTCATCGCCGTCCTGTTCGTTGCCGAGGGGCCATACCGCGCCTCGGCCCCCCGTTTTAACTGGCGCTACGCCGGCCAGATCTTCCGCCAGCAGGAACTGTTCCTGGCCAACCTGGGCTACCTGGGCCATATGTGGGAGCTGTACGCCATGTGGGCCTGGATACCACTCTTTTTGCAGGCCAGTTTTGACCTGGCCGGCGTCGCGGCTTCCTGGGCCAGTGCCGCTGCCTTTGCCGTGGTTGCGGCCGGCGGATTGGGTAGCCTGTTGGCCGGCCTGTTGGCCGACCGGGTCGGGCGGACGACGATCACTATCCTGTCCTTGCTGGTCAGCGGAGGCTGTGCCCTGGTTGCCGGGCTGTTGTACGGCAGCCAGCCGGCCTGGTTGTTGGCCTTGTGCCTGGTGTGGGGCTTTGCCGTAGTGGCCGATTCAGCCCAGTTTTCAGCCTGTATCAGCGAGCTGTCCCGGCCGGAATACGTCGGCACGGCGCTGACCATGCAGACTAGCCTGGGTTTTCTGTTGACCCTGTTTACCATCCGCCTGATTCTGTGGTTGGAGGGGATAGTCGGCTGGCGGTTCGCCTTTGCCTTCCTGGCCCTGGGGCCGGCCGTGGGGGTTGGGGCCATGCTGGCGCTGCGGCGCTCGCCGGTCGCCCGCAAGCTGGCCGGCGGCCGCGGCTAAAACACCCTCCCGGTGGTTCAAGCGGTGAAACCGCCAACCTCCGGGTAGGGTAGACAATTTAGAAATATGCCCCAGGCACATTGACCGTCCGATTCAGCCGTTACTACAATATATTGATGTCGTCGAACGGCCTGCGCCTGCCTTCTCTCACCGTGCGCCAGGTTATCCTGGTTACGTTGACCGTTGCCCTGGTGGCCCTGGCCTTCTGGCTCCTCTTTCGCTACTACCAGGTTGTCTTTATCCTCTTCGTCGCTCTGGTCATCAGCACCGCGCTGAAGCCAGTGGTAGACCGGCTTCACCAGTGGGGCATTCCCCGGCCGCTGGGCATCATTTTGTTATACGGTTTGTTGTTGGTTGTGATCGCCGGCTTCGCCTGGTTGGGGATACCCCTGTTAACAGAACAGATCGGCCGCATTGGGGCCGCCCTACCGGAGGCTTACCAGGAGTTGCGGAGCCAGATGTTGAGCAGCCCCAATTTCTTAATCTGGCGGCTGGGTAATGAATTACCGGTTGATCTCTCCGGCGTAGGTGTGCCTGAGCTGCCGCCGTCTGAAGGGGCAGCGCCCGAAACAGGTGGCGGTGAAGAAGCGGCGGCGGCCTTTAACCAGGGATTGCAGTGGGTCAGCCTGGTGGCCAGGACTCTTTTCGCCATTGTGGCCGTGATGACCCTGGCCTTTTACTGGACTCTGGACAGCGACCGGACCAAACGCACCCTGCTGTTGCTCGTGCCGGCGGAACGGCGGGAGTACGTGCGCCAGTTTGTGGCCGATATCGAAGAGAAAGTGGGCGCTTTCGTCATTGGCCAGACCGTTTTATGCCTGCTGGTCGGCCTCATGGCCCTGGTCGCTTATTTGCTGATTGGCCTGCCTTATGCCCTGGTGCTGGCCCTGGTCGCTGGCATCCTGGAAGCAATGCCTATCATTGGCCCAGGGCTGGGGGCTATCCCGGCCGGGCTGGTGGCTCTTTCGGTGGCGCCGACCAAAGTGATCTGGGTTGTGCTGGCAACGGTGATTATCCAGCAGGTGGAGAATGCCGTGCTCGTGCCCAGGATAATGCAGCGAGCCGTTGGCGTCCGGCCCATCGTCACCTTGCTGGCAATTCTGGGCTTTGGCTCGCTCTTCGGCCTGGCCGGGGCCCTGGTGGCCGTGCCCATTGCCGCCATCGTCCAGCTTTTTCTAGACCGCTTCCTGCTCAGCCCGGAGGCTCTGGAACAGCCGCCGGCGGCTAGCCGGGACGAATTGAGCGTTTTGCGTTACGAGACACAAGAGCTGGTGATGGACTTGCGCAAGATCATTCGCCACAAGGAACAAGAGGCGCTCGGCGACGCCGATAAGTTTGAAGACTCTCTGGAGGCTATCGCCGCCGACCTGGACAGCATCCTGGAAGCTGGCAACGGTCAGGGGGAAGGGCCGGAGGGGTCATGAAACGATTGGCCGGCTACACTGCGGTGGCTATGGCCACGATTACCATTTTGCTGCTGTTGTGGCAGTTTCGCCTCATTATTGGCCTGTTCGTGCTCTCTCTGGCTGCGGCCGGCGCTATCCGGCCGGTGGTCAATCGCCTGGTTGCTCGTGGCCTGCCCTTATCTCTGGCGGTAGTCTTCACCTACCTGGTCACCCTGGGGGCGCTGCTGGCCTTCCTGTTTGTGTTGGGCCGGCCGATGTTTGACGAACTGCAGCGGTTGGCCGACGACTTTGCCGCTGCTTACGAGGCCAACTGGTCCCGCTGGTCGGAAGAGGGCACGGCGCTGCAACAGGCCATTGTTTCCCGGCTGCCGCCGCCGAATGATTTGTACCAGGCGATAACCGGTCCCCAGGGAGAGATGATTTTCTCTCGGGTGTTCGGTCTGACGCGGGGCTTCCTGGGCGCTATCGGCGGCCTCCTCGCGGTCGTGCTGGTCAGCATTTATTGGATTGTAGACCAAAACCGTTTTGAGCGGCTCTGGCTGTCTGTGCTGCCGGCCGGCCGGCGGGTGCGGGCCCGCCGCATCTGGCGGGATATTGAGAGTGGCCTGGGGGCTTACATCCGTAGCGAAATTGTTCAGAGCCTGGTGGCCGTGGTTTTGCTGGGGCTGGGTTACTGGCTCATTGGTTTACGCTACCCGGCGCTGCTGGCTTTTTTAGGCGCAGTAGCCTGGATCGTTCCCCTGGTGGGCGCAGTCCTGACGGCCGCGCCCGTTTTCCTGGTTGGCCTGGCCAATGGTCCGGTTTTTGCCGTAGGGGCCGTCCTGTACACGGTGACGGTGTTGCTGTTCCTGGAACTGCAGGTGGAGCCGCGCTTATTCAACCGCCGCCGCTACAGCCCTATTCTCGTCGTCCTGGTCATGCTGATCCTGGTTGAAGACTTTGGCATTCTGGGCCTGATCGTGGCCCCGCCGCTGGCCGCGGCTATTCAAATTTTACTATCCCGGTTACTGTATCAAGCCCGGTCGCCGGCCGTGGCCAACCCATCCGAGCAAATTGCCCAACTGTACGTTCGCCTGGACACTGTGCGGGAGTCGTACCACAAGAACGACGAGCCAGATTCCCCGGAAATAATAAATATGATCAGGCGGTTAAACGGGTTGATCAAACAGGCTGAGCAATACTTGCTGGAGCAACCGGCCGCCCCAAGGCAAGAAGTGGCTACGGAAAAGGCCAACGGGCGATCAGGTAAATAGAAGAGGCCACCCGATTATTTTCTAAGGGCTGGCGCAAGCTCAATAGCGATTTGAGGAGGCGACGCTACGTGCTTTAAGAAAGTACTTGCATCCAGCCCATAACCGGGCGGCCATAAGAAAGGAGGGTTCGCTTGGGAAGCTACCGGTTTTGGGCGTTTTGTGCAGAGTGCTTCAATCCAAATTTTGGCGGCTGGGGTAGTCCACGGACGTACACAGATCCAAACCGGCCACATCTGTTAGAATTTTGACTCTTGCCGTGACGCCGGCCAACCGGTAGCTTGGGGTAGCGATCTATTCAATTTGACAGTATAGTAACATAGCCTTGTCTACTGGTAGAGTGACGAATGTCACCTTTGACCCATGACATTTGACGGCAGACGATTAAAGTGAGCACATCGAACTTCTACGAACAGGTCTATGCCGTGGTCAGGCGGATTCCACGGGGGCAGGTCACCAGTTACGGCCGCATTGCCCAGATGCTCGGCGCGCCCAACGCCGCTCGCGCCGTAGGCTACGCCCTGCGGGCGCTCAAGGACAAAGAGGCCGACCCGACTTACGCCGACATTCCCTGGCAGCGGGTGGTCAACAACCAGGGTCGCATTTCCATTGTCAACCCGGAGCACGCCGCCCAGGAGCAGGCCGCCCTGCTGCGCGCCGAAGGCGTCCCAGTCGGCGACGATCTGCGCATCGTCAACTTTGACCGCTACCTCTGGTCTGGACTGCACTGGCTAGAAATAGACGACATCATGCACACCGGCCAGGATCCAGCCATACCCTGACCCCTCGCCGACTCGCATACTCGCATACTTGCATACTTGCCACCTGCCACCTGCCACTTGACACCTGCCCCCTGATACCTGATACTTTCCCCCGTGAAACTCATTGTCCAGATCCCCTGCCTGGACGAAGCCAGCACCCTGCCGGCCGCGCTGGCCGGGCTGCCGGCCGAGATTCCCGGCGTCAGTTGCCTTGAGACGCTGGTCGTGGACGACGGCAGCCAGGACGAAACGGCGGCCGTGGCCCAGGCCCTGGGGATCACCCACCTGGTCCGCCACGCCCGCACCCTGGGGCTGGCCCAGGCCTTTGCCACCGGCCTGGAGACCAGCCTGCGGCTGGGAGCCGACATCATCGTCAACACCGACGGCGACAACCAATACCCGGCCGCGGCCATCCCCGACCTGGTCGCCCCCATCGTCGCGGGCCGGGCCGACATCGTCATCGGCAACCGCCAGGTCGAGCGGCTGCCCCACTTTTCGCCCTTGAAGAAGGGCTTGCAAGGGGTAGGGAGCTGGATGGTCCGCACTGTCAGCGGCACAGACGTGCCCGACGCCCCCAGCGGCTTCCGCGCCTATTCGCGGGAGGCGGCCCTGCGGCTGAATATCCTCACCAATTATAGTTACACCCTGGAGACGATTATCCAGGCCGGCAAGATGGGGCTGACCGTTCTCAGCGTGCCGGTGGCCACCAACTCGCCCACCCGGCCGTCGCGCCTGCAGCGCAACACCTGGCACTTTATCAAGGCCCAGGCCGGCACTATTTTGCGGCTCTACGCCTTCTACGAGCCGCTGCGGACCTTCAGCTACCTGGCGGCCCCTTTCCTCCTGGCCGGCCTGATCCTGCTCGGCCGCTTTGGTTACGCCTACGTGATGGATCAAAACCGCTTCGTCCAGTCGGTGACCATCGGCACCGGCCTGGTCCTGGTCGGCGTCCTCATTTTCCTCTTCGGTATCCAGGCCGACATTGCCAGCAAACACCGCCAGTTGACCCAGGAGATGTTGTACCGGCTGAAGAAGTTGGAGCTGTCGCAATTGACGGCGGACGACGGACGGCGGACGGCAGATGGGCTGAACCAGTTAGTCCGGGAAGGGGAGGCCAGGGCCGCCAATGGCGGCTCTGGAATGAAACGGGGGTAGCAGGAGACAGCAATGCCCAAATTACACGTCGCCCAGATCAACATCGCTCGCATGAACGCGCCCCTTGACGATCCCATCATGGCCGGTTTCGTCGGCCGGCTGGACGAGATCAACGCCCTGGCCGACCGCAGCCCCGGCTTCGTCTGGCGCCTGCAAACCGACGCCGGCAACGCCACCTACCTGCGCCCCTACGACGACGAACGCATCATCGTCAATATGTCGGTCTGGGAATCCATTCCCCACCTCAAAGAATACGTTTACCGCACGGCCCACGCCGGGTTGGTGCGGCAGAGGCGTGATTGGTTCGAGAAAATCCCCGACGCCTACGTCGCTTTGTGGTGGGTTCCGGCCGGCCACGTTCCCGGTGTAGACGAAGGCAAGAAACGGCTGGCCCATCTGGAGAAGCACGGCCCAACGCCCATTGCTTTCACCTTTAAAACCACGTTCCCCCCGGACGAAGCGTTTGTCCAAACAGTTGATTGGTCAGCCTTCCAGCCCTGCCCAGCTTTCTAAGGTAGCGCAGTGAAATTAGCCGACCTCTCGCCAGAAACGATCACTAAAATCAAGACTTACCGCTGGGACCGTATCATCGAAAAACACGAAGGGCCAGAAACCTGGACCAGTGTGTTGAAATATCATGACCCGGAATTCAGGCAAATTAACGGGTACGACGTACTGTTGCCCATCGAACGGGGGCAGCATCCTAATATTACTGTCCTGCGCGTCATTCCCAGCGCCGATGGGCAATCACTAACCATCTTCCTGAAAGACACTACCTGGTATGATGATCCCTTGTGGTCAGGCTTTGTCGCCGTTTGTGACAAAGTGCCGGGTGAAGATTTTTACCTGACTGTCCTCTATCACGAGTGGATGATCATTGAGAACAGGGGTGATAAACCTCTCGAATGGTGAGATTTTGACAAACTCTTGACCGGTCTTAGGGTCCTTTTGTCCCATCCTCTTCCTCAAAGCGCTCTTCTTCCGGATCTTTATATGCTTGATGTGACAGGCTAAGACCAGCCAGGGCATTGTGTTTTTCCACGTAATCAATGATGGCGTCAAGAAGTCCATCAAAGAACTGTTTTGAGTCCATACCGGCCCTTAGTTCTACAACGCCGTCAATCACCAGACTATATTCCGTTGTTTCAATTCCGTCTTCTACTTCCACAGGATTCTCAGTTAATTTCATGCCCATCGTCGTTTCCCAAAGTATAGGATTTGCCAGCGCAATTGCCGGACAACCACTCCCATAGTATGATTTACAGTAAATTTATAGGGTATTATTTCTCAAAAGCTGCAAGGAGCAACAATTGTACGGCTACACTGGTAAAATATTACACGTAGATTTGACTCATCGTACGTTAGAGGTTGAGACCCCTGACGAGGCCTTTTACCGCCACTACGTCGGCGGCAGCCTGATGGGGTTGTACTACCTCTGGCAATACACCCCGGCCGCGGCCGACCCGCTTGGCCCGGACAACACCATGGTCTTTGCCATCAGCGCCCCCACCGGGCTGGCCGTCAGCGGCCAGAGCCGCTGCACCCTGACCTGCAAGTCGCCCAGCAGCGGCGGCGTGGCCGACAGCCAGGCCGGCGGCTTCTGGCCGGCCGAACTCAAGTTTGCCGGCTTTGACGCCATCGTCGTCCGCGGCGCGGCCAGCAGCCCCGTCTACCTCTGGGTCCACAACGGCCAGGCCGAGCTGCGCGACGCCGGCCACCTCTGGGGCCGGCTGACCCACGAGGTAGACGAAATCCTCAAGCAAGAGCTGGGCGATAAGCAGGTCGAAATTGCCCAGATCGGCCCGGCCGGCGAGAAGCTGGCCAACTTTGCCGCCGTCATGAACATGAGCAACCGCGCCTGGGGCCGCACCGGCGTCGGCGCCGTTATGGGCAGCAAAAAGCTCAAGGCCATTGCCGTGCGCGGCACGCAAAAAGCCCGGCCGGCCGACCCCAAAGCCGTTACGGCGATGGCCAGGAAAGGGGCTAAGGGAATTGAGCAGAACCGCGACGTGGCCAGCCTGGGCAAGTACGGCACGGCCGACACCGTCATGGCCAACTACGGGTCCAGCGGCCTGCCGGCCTTTAACTGGAGTTCCGGAGTGATGCCGACCACCGGGCAGGCTGAGGCCATCGGCGGCGAGCGATTGTACGACGAATTGCTGCGCGGCGCGGCCGAGGGCAAACAAGACAAACTCGGCCGCGACACCTGCTACGCCTGCACCGTCCGCTGCAAGCGGGTGGTCGAAGCCGAGTGGCGGGAAAAGAACATCGTCCCCGAATACGGCGGGCCGGAATACGAGACCATTGCCACCTTTGGCTCCTACTGCGGCGTAGACGACCTGCGGGCCATCGCCTACGCCAACCAGTTGTGCAACCAGTACGGCGTGGATACCATCTCCTGCGGGGCAACGCTCGCCTGGGCCATGGACTGCTTTGAAAACGGCCTGCTGGCGGTCGAAGAGACGGACGGCATCGAGCTGCGCTTCGGCAACGCCGGGGCCATGGTGGCCATGCTGGAAAAGACGCTCAAGCGGGAAGGCTTTGGCGACGTGCTGGCCGAGGGTTCGGCCAAAGCGGCCGACCGGCTGGGCAAAGGCCACGACTACCTGTTGACGGTCAAGGGCCAGGAATTGCCGGCCCACATGCCCCACGTCAAGCGCAGCCTGGGCCTCATTTACGCCGTCAACCCCTTTGGCGCCGACCACCAATCTTCCGAGCACGACCCCATGTACCACCCCAAGCTCTACGAAGGCACGCCGGACGCCCCCGGCTACAAGCGCTTTCTGTCCCAGATTGGCCTGGACAAACCGCAGCACCCCAAGGCGCTCAACGCCGAGAAGGTCGAATTTGCCCTCAAGACCCAGTACACCTACAGCGCCTGCGACACCATCTCCGTCTGCCAGTTTGTCTATGGGCCGGGCTGGCAATTATACGGGCCGCAAGAGATGGCCGGCTTGATGGCTGCGGCCACCGGTTGGGACGTCTCCGTCGAGGAAATCCAGGCCATCGGCCGGCGGCGCTTAAACCTCATGCGCGCCCTCAACGCCCGCTACGGGCTGGCCCGCGACAAAGACACACTACCCAAGAAGCTGTTCCGCCGGCCGCTCCAGGGCGGCCGGACCGACGGGGTGGCCCTGGACGAGGCTGAAATCGCCGCCGGCCTGGACATGTATTACCAGCAAGCCGGCTGGGACGTGGCCAGTGGCGTCCCCACCCGCGCCACCCTGGAGGAAGCCGGCCTGGCCTGGGCGGCCGACGACATGGGGCTATAGCTGTGTCAGGTGTTTCCGTGTCAAGTGTCAAGTGCCAAGTGCTTCCGTGTCAGGTGTCAAGTGTTTCCGTGTCAAATACGACGTGACACCTGACACGTGACACTTTACCGGATGGCCTGGTCAATGAGGTAAACCAGGGAGAGAATAACCAGGTCGGCGTGTTCCAGCCGGCCGGTGGCCAGGTCCACCGTAATATCATAATCCCCCCTGGCCGGCGCGATCCGGCCGATGGGTGGTGGCAGGTCGGCTTCGCTGAGCGCTTCGTAAGCTTCCAGGTCTTTGGGCACTTCGTCATACAGGGTAAAAGCCGGTTCAACCGGGTTGTGGGCCATCGCCAGCCACAGCCCTTCCTCAACTTCGAGGATGTAATAAGGCAAGGGGCGGCCTTTGCCGCGCCGGCGGTACTCGTTGAAAATAGCGTAGACGGCGTGTTCGCGGATCAACACGTACGCCGTCAGCTCGACGTCCAACCGGCTGGTATACCGGCTGCCCCAGGGTAGGTCCAGCGAGGCCACCGGCGCGCCGTCCGGCCGGGCCAGGCAGACAAAGCGGTGGACCTCCGTTGAGAGCCACGGGCTGTCTCTATCGGCGACCAGGATAAGGCGATGTTCGTCGTCGAAAAGGTGGTAGCGGGTAACCCCGTCGTAAGCAGTGAGCCGCCGGACGCCATAATTCATAGCCACCATCCTTAGCTTAAAACATTACCGGGCACTTGCGGCGTGGGCAAGAGTCGCCATCAGCCAGCATTGTACCTGTCCGCCAGCGGCCGGCAAACTCCTGCTTATTGCCCTTCCTTAAAAATTTCGGTTGAAACTGGATTTGGGACACCGGCCGTTGCATTCGTGTGTTATACTAGGTAGCAGACCAGGCGGGAGAGTACAACAATTGCCCGGCATGAATAGATAGCACCTATGACCCATCAACCCTTTGCCCACCTGCACGTTCACAGCGAATACTCTCTGCTGGATGGTTTGAGCCGGATCAAGCACCTGGCCAGCCGGGCCGGCGAGTTGAATATGCCGGCCCTGGCCCTGACCGACCACGGCACGATGTACGGCACCATTGACTTTTACCGGACCTGCCGGGCGGCCGGCGTCAAGCCAATTTTAGGGGTGGAAACTTACCTGGCCGCCCGGCGCTTGCAGAACAAAGACCCGGACAAAGACCGTGACCGCTACCACCTGTTGCTGCTGGCCCAGAACCAGACCGGCTACCAAAACCTGCTCCACCTGGTCAGTACCGCCCAACTGGAGGGATTTTACTACCGGCCGCGCATTGATCGCGAACTCCTGGCCCAATATCACGAAGGGCTGATCACCACCACCGGTTGCATGGCCGGCGAAATCCCCCGGGCCATCCAGGCCGGCAACATGAAAAAGGCCCACAAGCTCATGGCCTGGTATAGCGAGCTGTTTGGGCGCGACCGCTTTTTCGTCGAGCTGCAAGAACACGGCATTCCTGAGCTGACCGAAATCAATAAAGCCCTGGTGGAGATGGCCGGCCGCTACAACCTGCGTCTCCTAGCTACCAATGACGTCCACTACACCTACGCCGAGGAAGCCAACCCTCACGACGTGCTGCTGTGCATCCAGACCGGCAAGACGCTAGGCATGAAAGAGCGGATGCGCATGTCCGACAAAAGCTACTATCTCAAGTCTTACGACGAGATGGGCCGCTTCTTCGGCGCCCTGCCCGGCGCGCTGGACAACAGCCTGCTCATCGCCGAGATGTGCCAGGTGAACCCCGAACCGGAGGGCTACCACCTGCCCCAATTTAGCGTGCCGGAAGGCTTCACCCCGGAAACGTATTTGCGCCACCTCTGCGAGAAAGGGCTGGTCTGGCGTTACGGCCAGGAGCAGGCGGCCCAGGACGAGCTTTTACACAAACGGCTGAACCACGAGCTGACGCTGATCCACACCATGGGCTTTGACGCCTACTTCCTCATTGTCTGGGACTTGTGCGAATTTGCCCGCCAGCGGGACATCTGGTGGAACGTCCGGGGATCGGGCGCCGGCTCGGTCGTGGCCTACACCCTGGGTATCACCGGCCTTGATCCGCTGGCCAACGGCCTGATTTTCGAGCGCTTCCTCAATCCCGGCCGGGTTTCCCTGCCGGATATAGACCTGGACTACCCCGACGACCGCCGGCACGAGATGATCGAGTACACCATCCGCAAATACGGCTCGGACCGGGTGGCCCAGATTATCACGTTTGGAACGATGGGCGCGCGGGCCGCCATTCGCGACGTCGGCCGGGCGCTGGACATTTCCCTGCCAGACGTGGACGCCATCGCCAAGCTCATCCCGGCCATTCCCGGCAAGCCGGCGACGATTAACGACGTGCTCAACCCGGACCACGAGTTTTACTCGGCCGACCTGGCCCAGCGCTACAAGGAAGATGAGCAGGTCCGCGAGTTGGTGGACATGGCCCGCAACCTGGAAGGGGTGGCCCGCCATGCCTCCACCCATGCCGCCGGGGTCATTATTGCCGACCGGCCGCTGGTCGAATACACGCCCCTGCACCGGCCGACCAGCGGCACCGAGGGCGACGGCGGCATCGGCGTGGTGACCCAGTGGCCGATGGAAGTCCTGGATTCCATTGGCCTGCTCAAGGTGGACTTCCTGGGGTTGAGCACGCTGACCATTCTGCGCCGGGCGGCCGAGCTGGTCGAGCAGCGCCACGGCGTACGCTATAGCATGGAAAATATTCCCTACGATGCGGGCCAGGTAGGGCCGGACCCCGGCAAGAAGCCGGAAGCGTTGTTTGAGATGCTCGGCCGGGGCGAAGTGGCCGGCGTCTTCCAGGTGGAAGGGGCGGGCATGCGCCGGTTGATGGTCGAGATGAAGCCCCGGCGCTTTGATCACATCATTGCCGCCATTTCCCTCTACCGGCCAGGGCCAATGGAAAATATCCCTGAATACACTGCCCGGATGCACGGCCAGAAGCAGGTCATCTACCACCACCCCGACCTGGAGCCGATTTTGCAGGACACCTACGGCATCCTGGTCTACCAGGAGCAGATTATTCGTATCGCCAGCGACCTGGCCGGCTACGAGCCAGGCGAAGCGGACATGATCCGCAAGGCGGTAGCCAAGAAAAAACGCGACCTGATTGACAGGCACCGCACCCAGTTCACTGAGGGAGCCATGGCCCGGGGCTACTCCCGCGAGGTCTGCGACGCCATTTGGGGCGACATTGAATTTTTTGCCCGTTATGGCTTTAATAAGTCACATGCCGCTGATTACGCCGTCATCACCTGCCAGACGGCTTTCCTCAAGGCTCACTATCCCGTCGAGTACATGACCGCCCTGCTCAGTGTCGAGCGCAACAACACCGACAAGGTCGCCCTCTATCTGGCCGAGGCGCGGCGCATGGCTATTACCATTGCCCCGCCGCAGATTAACCAGGCCGCTCTCGACTTTGTCATCGAGGGGGACCGGGAACGGCCGGTCATTCGCTACGGCCTGGGAGCGATCAAGAACGCCGGGACAGCCGCCGTCGAGGTCATTCTCCAGGAGCGGGCGGCCAGTGGCCCTTTTACCAGCCTGGCCGACCTGTGCGAGCGGGTGGATTTGCGTCGGGTGGGTAAGCGGGCCTTAGAGTCCATGATCAAGGTCGGCGTCTTCGACGAGTGGGGAACCCGGCCGCAACTGTTGGATGCCCTGGACCGGATGATCAGCCACAGCGGCCGGACCCTCGACGCCGCGGCCGCCGGCCAGATGAGCCTCTTTGGCGCCATGATTGGCGCGGCGGCAAACGCCAACGTCGAGCTGCTACGCCCCAAGAACGAAATACCCCAGGTAGACCAGCGGGAACTGCTCGACTGGGAGAAAGAACTGGTCGGCGTCTACATTTCCGAGCACCCCTTGAGCGGCTACGTCGAGCTGCTGCAGGACGTGACCACCGCCACCACGGCCGACCTGGACGAGATGACCACCGGCCGGGGCGTGACTATCGTCGGGCTGATTTCTTACCTGCGAACCCACGTCACCAAGAAGGGCGAGGCGATGGCCTTTGGTACCCTGGAGGATTTACAGGGCTCGGCCGAGATCGTTTTCTTCCCCCGTACCTGGAAGGAGGTCCGCTCGCTGGTTAAAGCCGGCCAGGTCTACGTGATCCGGGGCAAGGCCCAGGTGGATAGTGACCGGGCCAAAATTATTGTGGATAGTATTGACAACACATTAAACCTGGCCCGCGCTGCCGAGGAATTGCCGCCTGTACCACTGCCGCTGCCGGCTGGGTTGGACGAGTTGGCCGCCTACGAGCCGGAGCCGGAAGCCTGGTCACCCGCCGAAATAATCAAAGAGCTTGGCCCGAACGGCCCTTACATACCGCCACCCCCGCCCAATTTTGAAGAAGCCGACGACGAATGGCTGCGGCCGGCCCGGCCGGTCGTGGCCCGCCCCCCGGCCGCGCCCAATGGGGGCAACCGGGCACCGTCGCCTCTGGCCGCGCCGCTGAACGGCCGCCAGGAGGTGCCAGCTACGAATGGCCGCCCGGAGAATGCCGCCGAACCGGCTAGTACCGTCCTGGAAGCGCCGGCCGAACCTGAAAGGCAGGCCAACCCTCAGCAAGTGATCGTCGTCGAGGTGGACCCGGTTGGCAACTGGCGGGAGACGTGCCGCCGCCTGGTGAACCTGGCCGGGGAATACAGCGGCCGGGATAGCTTGCGACTGTGCCTGGCCGGCTCTGCGCTGGTGATGGAATTCCCCAACCAGAATACCCTCTTTTGCCCGGAACTGGTGGCGACCATCAAGCGCGTCTCCGGCGCTCGTAGCGTCAGCGTGATTCCCGTTCAGGAATCGCCAATCACCAATAACCAATAACCATATCTGCTCAGGCCGGTCTCCTGACCGCGCCTGGGTGGCTGGAATTGCCAATCGCCAATAACCGAGGCACTGAATGAAACCCATGTACATCAACGGCCGCTGGCTGGAGAGCGACAGCGGCGTGACCCTGTCTGTGTTAGACCCGGCCAGAGAAGAAGTTTTGGAGAACGTGCCGGCCGGCGACGCGGCCGACGCCGCCAAAGCCGTCGCTGCTGCCAGTGCGGCCTTTGACCAGTGGCGCTGGACGCCGGGCCTGGAGCGAGCCGAGATGCTGCACGAGGCGGCCCGCAAGATACGTGACCACTTTGACGATGTGGCCCGGCTGTTGACGTTAGAGGAGGGCAAGGCGATTTCGGAAAACGAGGAAGAAGTCGAGTGGGTCATCGGCACGCTCGACTATTACGCCGAAATGGCCCGCACCTATCGCGGCCGGCTGCTGGCCCCGGCCGACCGCAGCCAGTTTAACTTTGTCCTCAAAGAACCGTATGGAGTGGTCGGCTGCATCGTGCCCTTCAACTATCCGCTGTTGCTAATGATCTGGAAGGTCGCCCCGGCCCTGGCTGCTGGTAATACTGTCGTCGTCAAGCCGGCCGTCCAGACCCCCCTGTCCACACTGCTGCTGGCCGAGATCGCCTTCGACCACCTGCCGGCCGGCGTGTTCAACGTCGTCACCGGTGGAGCAACGGCCGGCGAGGCGCTGGTGATCCACCCTGACGTACCGGTCATTGCCTTTACCGGGTCGGTCGCCGTGGGCCAGCGCATTGCCCGGTTGGCCGCCGACCGCATCAAGCGCACCCACCTGGAACTGGGCGGCAAAGATGCCTTTGTCGTCGCCCCCGACGCCGACATTGAGACGGCCGTCGAGGCAGTGGCCTACGCCGCCCTGATTAACACCGGCCAGGTCTGCACTTCCACCGAGCGAGTCTACGTGCCCGACCACCACCTGCCGGCTTTTGCCGGGGCCATGGCCGACTACGTCCGGGGGCTGCGCCTGGGGCCGGGACTGGAGCGAACCACCGACATCGGACCGATGGCCGATCCGAAATACCGGGCCAGGGTGGAAGAGCACGTCGCCGATGCCATCCACAACGGCGCGAAGGTATTGGCCGGCGGCCACCGGCCGGCCCAGTTCGAGCGTGGCTTCTACTACGAGCCGACGGTCCTGGTCAACGTCAACCACACGATGCGCTGTATGCGCGAGGAAACCTTTGGCCCGACCATTCCCCTTATGGGCTACCACGACTTTGACGAAGCCATCCGGCTGGTCAACGACAGCGACTACGGCCTGGGAGCCTGCCTGCGGACCGACGACGCCCACCTGGCCAAGCGCTTCTTCGAGGAGGTCCGGGCCGGCACCATCTGGATCAACGACCCGCTGACCGACAATTACGGCGGCCCGTTTGGCGGCATGAAGCTCAGCGGCAACGCCCGCGAACTGGGCCAAGAGGGGCTGGAGAGCTTCCTGGAAACCAAGCACGTCCACTGGGACTTCAGCGACCAGCCCAAAGAGTGGTGGTACCCCTACGGCCGGGAGGCTTGAGGCTGCGGCATGTAGGACGCTTTAGCGGTCAGTGGAGTTCGCATCCTCAGATGCGAACGACGGGCGCTATACCAGCCAGGTTCACCCGGCGTTGTTACGTAGCCGGGGGCGTCAACGCCTCGGCGGGCCTACGCACTCCCTAACCGAACAATAGCAGTTACGTCCAGGGCCAATCCGGGAAAAGCCTGCGGGGAGAGGCTCTGGCCGGGCCGGAACCGGGTCGTCTCGCTGTATCCTGCCAGTGTAGGGCGGCGGTAAACAGTCATGGTGTGGTCGTTCAAATTGACCAGCCACACCTCGCCAACGCCGGCGCGAGCGTATAACGGGATCTTGACCTGGCGATCATACGCCAAAGAAGTATCGGCTACTTCCACAATGAGCAATACGTCTTCCGGTTCAGGGTGGGCCTGGGCATAAAAGTCCGGCCGGGGCTGGACGAGGGCGACATCAGGCTCCGGTTCAGAACGTTCGTCCAGGTGAATGGGGTCCTGGACGCGAACAATGGCGGCCTCGCCCAGGCCACGGCTAAACAACCAGTTCAGGCGGCTGACGCAGGCCGCGTGGCGGCTGCCGAGGGGACTCATAACAATGATCTCTCCTTGAATTAGCTCTACCCGGTCATCCTCGGTCAGGATTCCAGCGGCAATCATCTGGTCGTATTCTGCAGTTGTAAAAAGCCGGCGTGTGCCGTCTGTCTTCATCTCGTACCTCGACTTCTTGCGCTATTATACTACCTTGTTAGCCGAGTTCCACCCGAATCAGGCTAACGAGCCGGAAGATAGCCTGCTTGACCACTTCCGTTTCCGGGTGGCGGAGGATGATATAGCCCTCCCCCTCGTAGGTAACGCCGGGAGACTGGCCTATTTTGGGCAGTTTCACGTCTGTCACCAGGTGGCCTACCTCCCGGTCAGCCTGCTCCAGACCGTGGATGGCCTTGACTTTGCCCTGCCCCTGGCCGCGCAAAAAGGCCGCCCCCACGGCGTACTTGCGTTGCGGCGGCTCGAATTCCCCGTAGACCATCAACCTGGCCCAGGCCATCAGACAGTCGAAGTTGTTGGCCCGCGACATCATCGTGGTAATTTGCGCTCCCGGCGGCCGGGCGCCCACCTCGGACACGGCAATGCTGCCGTCGGTCCGCCGGAACCACTCCAGGTGGCTGAGTCCCGTATCCATGCCCAGCACGTCCAGGACCCGGCCGCCGACCTGGCGAATGTCGTCGTATTGCGGTCCGTCTATCTCCCGGGGCAGCAATAAACCCCACTGAATCCAGGGCGTGCGCATCACTTCCAGCGGTGTAGGAAAGTAATGGGTCAGCGAGTGCCATAGATGCTGGCCGTTGCGGGAAAAAGTCTCAAAGGAATGCTCCTGGCCGGTGATAAACTCTTCCAGCAGCACAGGCTGGTCCGGCTGGGGGCTATTGGCCGCCAGCGCGGCCTGCAATTCGCCGGCATTTTCGGCGCGGAAGGTGGCCTGGGAGGCTGCCCCGGCCGGCGGTTTAACCACCACCGGGTAGCCGGTTTCCTCGATAAACGCCCAGACCTCGCCCTCGCTGTGGGCCAGCCGGTGGCGGGCGCAGGGGAGACCGGCGGCTCGCAACAGATTTTTCATCTGCGATTTGTCCCGGAAGTTGCGGGCTGTCGCCACGACCATCCCCTCGATTCCCAGCCACTCCCGCACCTCGGCCAGAGGGAGCTGGATCTGTTCGACGATCCCCAATAGCCGGTAGACCGGCCCCAACCGGCCGGAGAGGGCCTGGACCGCGCCGGCCAGTTGTTGGCTGTCCAGGGCGTTGTCAATCCGCCAGTGGCCAGCCAGCCTGGCCTGGAGCGCCAGCGACAGCAGCTCTTGCGGCTCCTGGCTGACGACGCCCAGGTACACGTCGGGCAGCTTGGCCGTGGCTTCAATAAAACGAACGGCCGTCTCGGTAAAGACGGGAGCGGCAAATAGGACGACTGGTAT
>JAKEFB010000253.1 GCA_022616275.1 Chloroflexota bacterium | reverse complement strand
TATTAAACCCAGCTCCTCCATGAAAGCTCTCGCCGCCGGTATATCTTGATTGAAATGCTGGTCACGGATGGCCGGGAAACGAATGAGCCCCGAGGGGTGAAAGAGGTGGACGACGTTCAGATTTCTGAATAGCAGATTGCGCGTGTCCAATTGGTGATCCACGAATCCGGCACGCAGAGGAACGCCGGTAATGACACCAAAAGGCCCCGGGTCTGGAGCCGGCGTGGCCAGGTCGTCACTGCTATGCATCATGCGGTAGACCTTTTCGCCTAAGCCGATGACCAGTTTTGGTTGGCACTCTGCCAGCTCCCGGGCCAGGTGCAGCCCGGCACAGACGCCGGCAATGGCAAAGTAGTCGTCGTAAGAGCTGGTGGGCTGGGGCAGATCCGGCCCCACCCAGCCAAGCTGTTGGTAAGTGGCAATATGCTGCGTTTGCATCAGGAAACATTTGACCATGTTGGTCAGCCAAACGTCTGTCCCCAGGTTGAGCCCAAGCGGGCCAAAATAACTATCTTGCAGGCTCTTGCCGGTCGGATAGAGCTGCACCTGGTGGCCGTTGAAGTAGCGCCCCGATTCGAACGGCTCATTGATGTCGGCAATGGGAACGAACAACTCCAAACGGCCGGTGATTTCATCCCTGACGGTGGCGAAGCGGCAGTTTGGGTATTCGCCGATAATCATGACCCTGCCCCTGGCCAGGTAGGTGGGAACGACCGGCAGGCAGGGGCGCTGACCGTGGTAGAGCGGCGGGTCATGGGGCACCGGATAAAAGGGGTGGCGTTGTGCGACCAGGCAGTTGCTATCCCGGCAGGTCGAGATAGAACTGGTCAATTGTTGAAGGGCTGTATCGCCATCATAGGGCCATCTATCGTCCATCACACACTCCTCTAAAAATGGGACGCGGATTCACGCAGATAAACGCTGATCAATTTTGTTTATTGTGGTGCGCCCGGCGCAGGTAAATGCCTGTATGCAAAGCTCGAGCGTTACGCCTTAAGGATAACAGGCTGTGCGTTAACTGTGCGTTGTTGTGTTCTCGATAGCTCCCAGCGCCCGAAGCATCGCTCTTTGACCCTCTGTCAGGCCAGTCGCACCGGTGATATCCATTTGCTCGTATGGCCGGCTAATTCTTAGAACCTGGTCACATGCACCGCTGACCAGGTTCCAGAGCCGGACGGCGCCGTTCAGGCTACCGCTGGCCAGGGTATCGCCCTGGGGGTTAAAAGCCAGCGTCGAAATGGTCATTCCCTGCCCCCCCAGGCGCTGCAGTTGTTGGCCGCTGTTCATGTCGGTCAGGTAAATCCAGCCATCGTCGCTGCCACACGCCAGCCAGCGGCCGTCCGGGCTGACGGCTACGGCCTGGCGCGCGCCGACCAGGTTGGTCCACACCTGCTCGGTCTGCCCGGAAGCCAAATCCCACAGGCGCGCCGTCTGGTCGTTACTGACGCTGAGCAACTTATGGCCGTCAGGGGCAAAGGCCACCAGCAAGACCGTCGCCTCATGTCCGGTCAGAACGCCCACCGTTTCGCCTGTCTCGACGTGCCACAAGCGGATACTCTGGTCGTCGCTGCTGCTGGCTAATAAGCGCCGATCGGGGCTGAAGGCGACGCTGCGCAGATTACCGGAATGGCCCTGTAGTCTGGTTCGAAGCTGGCCCGTTTCTGTTTCCCAGAGGTAGATCACCGGGTCAGCCCCGGCGGCGGCCAGCAAGCGTCCGTCCGGGCTGATGGCTACAACCCAAATCCAGTTTTGTCCTTCCAGGGTGCGTTGCAGGCGGCCCGTCTGGGCCTGCCACAAGCGCACCGTCCGGTCATAACTGCCGGTAGCCAGGAGAGCGCCGCTGGGGCTGTAGGCAGCGGCGGCCACCCACCGGCTATGGCCGGGCAAGGTGTGGCGCAACTGGCCACTTTGGACATGCCACAACCGGACGGTGTAATCGGTTGAGCAGGTGGCCAGGTGCTCCCCATCCGGGCTAAATGCCAAGGCCCGAATCTGAAAGGTGTGGCCGCGAATGGTGTGCAGCAGCAGCCCGGTCCTGGGCTCCCAAAATCGAACAGTCTGGTCATAACTGCCGCTAACCAGAAGGCTGCCCGTGGCGTCAAAGGTGATGGTCCGCACTGACTGCCGGTGGGCCTGCAGAACGTGGGACGCCCGGGCTGCTTTCAGGTCCCACAGCCGAATCGTGCCATCGTAACTTCCACTGGCGGCCAGGTTGCCGTCTGGGTTAATGGCCACCGACGACACCGTATGGGTATGCCCTTCAAGCAGGGATGACGTTTGACCCGTGCGCCACTGCCAGAGCCGCAAGGCACAGTCGGAGCCGGCGCTCAGCAACCACTCTCCGTCCGGGCTAAAGGTAATGCAGCGGACCTCGCCGCTGTGGCCGCCCATCGTGCCGAGCAACCGGCCGCTCCGGGTATCCCATAAGCGGACTGTCTGGTCGTGGCTGGCGCTGGCCAGAACCCGGCCATCCGGACTGAAGGCGAGTGAACGCACCGGTCCTGCGTGGCCGCGCAGGACGTTCAGCAGTTGCCCGGTTTGGGCGTCCCAGGTACAGATGGCCTGGTCGGCGCCAGCGCTGGCAGCAACCAGGCCATCCGGGCTGACTACGACCGACCAGACCCAGTGGGTGTGGGCGCGGAGGATTTTTTCGGCCGTACCCTGGTGGAAATCCCAGGCTCGCACGGTCTGGTCAGCGCTGCCGCTGAACAGAGTGACCCCGTCGGGGGCAAAAGCCACGGCCCAAACCAGGTCTTCGTGCCCTTCCAGGATAGTGTAGAGTTCGTGGTTCAGGAGTCGCCAGACGTGAATGCGCCGGCCGGTGGCCACGGCCAGGTAGCGGCCATCGGGGCTGAGGGCGATGGCGTCTACTCCGGCAAAGGTGTTGCTGAAGACAGAGTTAGCCAGGTCCGCCTCGCTGAAATTCACCTCTGGCAGGATAGCGTCACGCAGAAACGCCTGCCAGACGGACAGACCGGAAAAATCAGCGCCGCGCACATCGTACCCCAGGTGGAGCATCAGGTTGAGGAGGCTGCCCCCGGCGTAGCCCGGCCACGGCCGGCCCTCTGACCTCAACCGGGCCGGGAGGTGCGAGAGCTTTTCCCGGAGCGCGGCCGGCCCCAGGTTGTCTAATAGCCTTTCGGCCAGGGGTTTGAGGATGGTGCGCACCTGTGATTGGCGAACGTAGTCCTCAGCCTCAGCCTTTAGCAAGGCGACGTGCTGGAGCAGGGCCAGGCGTTCGGAAAGAATGTCGTCACAGAGCTGGCCGATTAGACGATGGACGACATACTCCAGGACAACGTTCTGCAAGAGAAACCGGTCGCCGCTCCGTTCAATGAGGGCGCGCCGGCGCAACCGTTGCAGGGCCTGAACCAGCGCCGCGCGAGCGCGCGGCCGGACCATGTCCTGGTGCAACTCGTCTAACGTGACCGGTTTTCGCTCAACGGCTAACCAGTACAAAACCTCTTGCTCCAGCGGCGCTGAGCGCTGAAATTGATTTTCCAACAACTGGCGAAGGCCAGGGAACCCAAGCCCCTCGGTCTTCAAGAATGTCCCAATCTGGCTGCCGAAAACCTCGCTGATCGTGTCGGCGACCAGTTTCAAGGCTAAGGGGTTGCCTGAATAGCGTGCCACCAGCGACTGCCACTCCTGTTCTGTGCCGGTGAGGAGACGGTTCTGGAGTAGCTGCCGGCCTTCGTCCGGGTTTATCCCTTGCAAGGCCACCGTCCGCACTTTGCCCCCTGGGTCTGGCAAGAAGTCTAGCTCGCCGGGTTTTTCCCGGCTGGTCAACAGGAGACAACTTTGGTGGTCTATTTCGCCCAGGTAGCGAATAAAGTCGCCATACGGCTCGTAACCAGGACGATAGATATTATTTTCTTCGCCTTCGGCCATGATGGATTCCAGGTTGTCCAGGACCAGCAGACAGCGGCGCCGGCGTAAGAGAGAGATAACTCGAGAAATCCCAGACCGGCCCTGCGGTAAGTTCTCCACCTGGGTCTGGCCCAACAGAATTTGCAGATAGAGGCGGATAGTCTCTTCAAGGGGAGGCGCGTTGCGCAAAGAGTGCCAGATGACAAATTCGAAATGGCCGGCGACCGTGCGGGCAACTCTGGTCACCAGGAACGTTTTGCCCATCCCACCCAGTCCCAAAACGGCCACTAAGCGGCAGCGGTCGGCGACGATGTCATGTTCAAGTTGGGCACATTCCGCCGGGCGGCCGAAGAATACGGTCACGTCTGGCGCTTCTCCCCAATAGAAGCGCCGGCCGATTTCGGCGGCCGGCGCGGCCGGGGCTTCAAGCGGTGTTTCCGTGTCATTGACCAGCTCGGACCAGTCACGGAACAGTTTCTGGTCTGGATAGCACCAGTGCAGGGCCTTGTTCACCTCCCGCACCATGAGGGCCTGATTTTCGGCCATGTCCTCGGCTGAACCGGCCAGGCGTTCAGCCCATAGCCTGGCCAGGCGAACGAGGTAACCGGCCGGCGGTGTCAGTAGCCCATTTTCGTAGCGAGAGATGGTGGTGTGGGACAGGCCAAAATGACGGGCGGCCCTGGATTGAGAGGAGAACACCCAGGCGCGTAAATCTCCCAGGAACGAGGCCAGGCTATCTTCAAAGCGGGGAATGGAAGCGCTTTTGGACAAGGTTATGCTCACCTCCCACAATTGACAGTATAGGGCAATGTTGCGCCTTTTACAAGCGGGTAATTTGGCCCGCCACCACTTATCCTGGCCGGCCGGGAAAAGTCGGGCGTGCGCCGCTACCAGGTCTTACGGCCGATTGACGATGCGAACTACGTCATGATTGACCTCGAGTTCGACACCGCGAGCCAGGCAGAGGTCTTTCTCGCCGCAATGCGGGTCGTGTGGGGTTGCGTCGTGGGCACGATAATCATGAACCCTCAGGCGCGGATCGTCGAGGCGGTGGAAACCAAGGAGTACTGAGACTCCTGAAAAAAGCCACGAATTCCCCCTGAAGTACATGCGGCCGTCGCGGTGGCCGCCGAGGTAAGTGGAAAAAGCATCAATCAATGGGCCACCGAAACCTTTGAGCAAGCAGTGCATCAATAAACTCTCTGCCCTATATATGAGTGATGAGCTGTTTGCAGATTGCTGGAAAGTGTCCGCGAAGGCGGCGCCATTCTGCGTGATGAGAAAGAAGCCTCGCGAACGTTCACGGTGGAAACACCGGATGTAAAGCGGATTCGGGAGCGATATGAGCTTTCACAAACGGAGTTTGCCGCTCTGCTTGATATCAGTGTCAAAACGTTGCAAAATTGGGAGCAAGGACGGCGCACGCCGCATGGCGCAGCGCGGATCTTATTGCAAGTGGCCGCGAAACACCCTGAAGCGGCCTGGGACGTGGTCGAACCCGCCATTCAGCAGGCGCATCGCTAAAACGGGGCGGTGAACTTAAACGGACTTGTGGGAAGTGCGCTCCCGGCTCCCGCATCGTATCGCCAGGGTGATTTTCACAGTCGAAGGCGATACGATGGTTCTGTTACATGGCCTCATCAAGAAGTCACAGAAAACCCCGGCTGCTGATTTGCAGTTGGCAAGACAACGACTAAAAACATTGCAAGAGTAAAAGTATGAACGAGAAACATCTAGGAAGCAGTTTGGATGATTTTTTAGCTGAAGAAGGCTTATTGGCCGATGCCGAAGCTGTAGCCTGGAAGCGGGTTATCGCCTTTCAGATTGCGCAATTGATGAAAGAGCAAAACCTATCTAAAGCAGAGCTGGCGCGGCGGATGCAGACCAGCCGGGCGGCCGTGGATCGGTTGTTAGACCCGGAGAATGAGTCGGCGACGTTGGCCACCCTGGAGAAAGCGGCCCTGGCAGTGGGCAGACGGTTACAGGTTGCCTTGGTGTCTCAGTAATAGAACTCTCGAATTCGCCACCGGCCGCCCTCCCTTCTTTGGCTCGCCACCCCTTGTCCTGCCCGGCCGCTCTCGGTTACAATATCACCAGCGAAGCCGTTTGGGGTGCGCCGTGGACCATCCCGCCCGTTTGTTTGAGTCTCAAATAGCCGGACCCCTTTGGTAATTGGCTTCGTTCAACAAGAATTATGCGGCGGCCGGCTTCTAGTCGTTGAAGGTCTTTAGCCCTGGCGTGCCGCATGAATCCTTTATAAACTGGTCTGCTTTGACAATCATCCCCCATTGGCGTATGATTCATCTATCAATGCCTTTTGCGTTGAGGAATAGATGGTTATCGTCGAGACATCCGTGTTTACCAAACAGGTTCAGAAGTTTCTATCGGATGAAGCATACAGGCAGTTGCAATCTGACCTGGCAAACCGCCCTGATATAGGTTCTATTATTCCCGGCAGCGGTGGTCTACGAAAAGTCCGTTGGGGTTATCACGGACAAGGTAAACGAGGCGGTGTCAGGGTGATTTACTATTGGGCTGTACGACAGGAACGCCTGTTGATGCTTTTAATGTATCCAAAGAACGTTCAGGGTAATTTGTCACCTGCCCAATTGAAAGCACTCAGGAAGATTGTCGAGGATGAATATTCATGAGCGACGAATACATGAGTGATGAACTGTTTGCCGAATTGCTGGAAAGTGTCCGTGAAGGCGGCTCTATTCTGCGTGGCGAGAAAGAAGCCTCCCGAACGTTCACGGTGGAAACACCGGATGTAAAGCGGATTCGGGAGCGATACGAGCTTTCACAAACGGAGTTTGCCGCTCTGCTTGGTATTAGCGTCAAAACATTGCAAAACTGGGAGCAAGGACGGCGCACGCCGCATGGCGCAGCGCGGGTTTTGCTGCAAGTAGCCGCGAAACACCCTGAAGCTGTCTGGGATGTGGTCGAACCCGCCATTCAACAGGCGCATCGCTAAAACGGGTGATGAACTTAAACGGAGTTGCCGGAAAGCCCGCTTAAGGGAGTATTACTATCTAGCCCGGCTGCCTCAGCACCAGGTGGGCCTGCCCCACTAGAGCCTCTTCTTTCGGCCGCCGGCCGCCCACCCTTCTTTCACTCGACACCCCTTGTCCTGCCCGGCCGCTTTCGGTTACAATATTATTAGCGAAGCCGTTTGGGGTGCGCCGTAGACCATCCCGGCCGTTTATTTAAGCCTCAAATAGCCACACCCCCCTTCGGTCATTGGCTTCGTTCGACAAGGATGATGCGGCGGCCGACTTCTGGTCATTGAAGGTTCGTACCTTTACCGCGCCGTATGAACCCTTTATTCGTTCGCTCCACCGGCGTAGACGCTCAGTTAAGAACAAGAATGCTTGAGCTGTTACCACGAATAAAGCAACATTTTGATGTATTACAAGATCGCTTGTCTTGTTTCTGTGAACTTGGATTTCAAAGTGAGGGTTGGTTCAAGGGAGAACTTCTGACGCTCTTTCATAGGCTTCACAAAGAAGGTCTGTTGACAGAGGTGGACCGTGAAGTTAGGGTGGGTTCTAAACGAATCGATGTAATGGTACGTTACCACGACAAGCTACATTGGATCGAATTAAAACACTGGCTTATCGGTAAGCAACGAGGAACTTCTTACAACGCTGGCTTTTATTTTGGTGATCCTACCTCAGTGGGCATTCTTCAAGATGTCAGTAAACTCGATTCGCTGCCTGCTCCTGGCCAACGTTGGCTCCTTTTACTTCTGGCAGCTAATCCAGGTCTTTCACATTGGGAAGCAGGGGTCCAGAAATTTAACATCAAGTTTGCTCCGTACCAACTTCAGTCTTGGACGCAACCTGATCAGTTTCCTAGCAGTTACTTCCTCGGATTATTGGAACTCATGGCTTGATAGTTCCCACAGAAAGGGTATAGAGTTTTCAGTTTGAAGCGGCAGCGGAACTCTTGGTTTTTCGGTTCGATAGGTGATGAAAATGTTACCCTGCATGATCCAGAGTTTAACAGCCGAGGAGTTTAGTTCTGTTTACACTTTAAACACTGAGTTGGAGACTGATGCTAATGATCGAACAACGAGAGGGTGCCTATCAGCAATTCCTGTTTTACCTAAAGCAGGCTACTGCTCAGATTCCGAGCCAGTACATGCTTTTCCCGGTAGCAGGTGAACCAAACCCTATCTATCGAGAGCGCGTCTACTATTATGAGTTGTACCATCAACTGAGAGTGACCACTGGTGATGATTTTGGATATTCGCTAGGGGGCGAAGTTGATAAATCACGACATCCGATTCTACGTGAATTTGCTTTGGACAAGACCAAACCTGATTTGCTTGTACATCGGCCTGGAGACATGAGTGGCAATTTGATTGTTATGGAAGTAAAGCCGGTAACAGCGAGGGCTGAACATATCAGAAAGGATTTATGCAATCTGACCTCTTTTGTCTTACGGGGTCAATATTATCGAGCAATATATCTCATATATAGTGGCTCAGATGCAGAATTTGCAAGTTTCCAAAAAAGAGCACTGCGGCAGGTGCAGAAAGTCCCAAGAGGGCAAATTGACCTTCGGATTATTGACCTTTTTTGGCATCGGTCGCCAGACCTTCTGGCAATACAAATGAAATGGGATGCAGGCTAACAACCAGTTGCAGCCGTGCGCGAACCAAAACTAATAGAGCACTTACTTTAAGTTCGGACAATCTCTAAAGCGTATTGTGATGCACCCAGAGTTGTTCGGAAGCACCACTACAAGATTGTCCGAGGTTTATTTATACTGGCAACGGTCATAAACTGACATTTTTTCACCTTGTCACTTGTCAGTTTGTCACCTTGTCAAGTATAGCTTCTCTATAAGTGCGTCAGCCGAACCTAAATCGCGCACACTCCTTCTACGATGCGACGAAATCAGATCACTCAGGTGTCGGCTTCATCTATCAAACTCACCCGAACGACCCCAAACAAAGTGCGATTGAGAAAGTCGTATTCCGAGAGAAAGAAGAAAATAGATTCAAAGCAACGATCAACGTAGGGAGTTTGAGAGCATTCGCAGAAACTTTGGCCAGAACTGTATTAGACAAATAGGCATTTCCGTTCAACCCGCACGTGCGGCCGATCTGCTCTGCTCTGCTGTATTCGTGGGTAGTTAATACGCATCGTAGGGTGCTTGTTCCAGCGAAATAGATGATGGATACTCCATTGCCAATTTCCAAACGCGAACACTATTGGCAACTTGGCCTCTACGCCGTTAGCGTCGCGTTAATGGCATGGGATTTGTTAGCTCGCGGGGAAGGCCTTACGATTTGGGGGCTCTATTCTGGTTCCGTTTTTTTGCTCCTGGCCTGTCCTCTGTTGGGAGTAAGTTGGCTTTTGGCGGTGAAATCTCTACGCTTGGGAGCGCGCGGCGCATTTGTAGCATCCGCATTGGGTTTAGTGCCTTATCTCGGCAAGGGGTTTACCAGCCTGGTGGATTATCCAAGTGAGAGTTTTGATATCGCTCGCTTATATCTTCCCCGGGTTCTATCAATTGGAGCGACGCTCCTTTACTCGCAAAAAGTCTTGCGGTCTGAAAGGGAACAGGCCGAGGGAATTGTTCGAATATTGTTTTTCAGAGTACGCTGGACGCCGGCCAGGCAGAAGTACGCAGTAACGGCCTTCATTTTAGTAGTTGGTATCTTAGGTGTTCAATGGCTGTACCCTCGCATTTCGTGCGTTGCCAGTGGAGGTGAATGGGTTCGAGATGGTATTTTCGGGCAAGCCCAATATTGTCTTCGCTCATATCCCGATGCTGGCAAAGTGTGCCAAAGTTCAAAAGAGTGTATGGGAGCGTGTGTTCTGGTAAATTACTCACCAAGTGCGACGGCTGTTCCTACGGCAGGAGTATGCCAGTCCGATAATCGCCCTTTCGGTTGTTATGACTATTTGGAATATCCGAAAGTTTTTTCAGTGTGTTCCGACTAATTCGTTGGTTCAGCCCCATTCATGGGGCGTCTTCCTCGTAGCCCAGCGACTAGACAACATCATTTCCCACCTTACTTTTAAAAGGACACAACATGAACCTGAGCATAAAATTAAACGCCAAGTACCCCTATCTAACCGCCTGGGTTGGCCAGATAGCCTTAAACGTATTGGTCGCTTTTGTCCTGGGGTTTATCCCCTCTGAATTACTTCAGTTTCTATTGCAAGTCGTTATCGGATTCCTCATTTTTAAGTTCGTAGTTGAACGTAATATCTTACCTTACGTTCATAACCAGGCTATAAAAATCAACCCGGCAGAATCCCAATAAAGGAGAAGCTTGGTGACATCACGTGCTCCTTATTAAGGGAACGCCAGGTTCAACAGGCTGCCGTCCAGGCCGAAGCAATACTGGGCGGCCGGGCCAACGCCGGCCTGGTATCAGGGTTTCACGATCAGCGGTAAGTATATCAGTCCGGCAAGGTTGGCCGGTGTGGCCTCGTAAGCGCCCCGGTCTGGGCCGACGCCTTGCGGCCGGGGAGCGCCGTCCAGATCGTTGGGAATGCCTAAATCAAGAGCATTGTCGAGAGCGGCTGATAAAGGACCGAGGTGATAGTCGCCAGCGGCCGGATTCACGAAGTCCGGGTCAGCGTCAAAGAGGCTATTTCCTCCGCTGGCAACCGTACCGCTCAGATGGGTGCTGTTGCTAAAGAAGAGATTGTAATCCTCGTTGACTGTGCCAACGCTATTGTAAATGCCGATCGCGTGATGGGTAATGAGTGTATTGGTAATAGCGGTTGTGCCTGTTGCTACGAATATGGCTGTGCCGGGATTCACCGTGTTATCGGCAATCGTGGTATGGATGATGCGAACCACACCCGGTGTATTAAAGTAAAGGGCGCTGTTACCATTGTTGCCGGCGAAAAGCGAGTTCACAATAGCGCCAACGTGGCTCAAGATGACAAAGTCGTGAAGCAGCGCTGCACCTTCACCGGCGCTGTTGCCGACGAAAATAGTGTTAGCGACGGTAAAAGTGTCGCTGGCAAAAATACCGCCGCCACTCCCGGCCGTGTTGCTGAGAAAGTAGGTATTGGTCACGTTCAATGGCGCAAAAGACGCCAGGCCACCGCCGTACTCAGTGCTAATATTGTGCTGAAAGAAGTTGTTAGCCATGGTCGTGAGACCATTTGCAAATATGCCACCGCCAGTATGGTTGGCAGTGTTGCTCAGGAAAGTACTGTTTATAACTGTTAAGTCATCTTCTACGTACAACCCTCCACCATACGTGCTGCTGTTATCCTGGAAAAGAGTGTTTCTGATGATGGCAGTGTTGAAGGCATAAGCGCCACCTCCCAGGTCTCCGGCCGTATGGCTAATAAAAGTGGTGTCAGTCAGCCGAAAAGTGAGTGCAACCAGGCCGCCTCCATCACAAGATAAGTCTGTACAGTGGTTGTTTTCAAAGCGGCTGTTGGTTATGCTGGCAAAATTGGCCACCGCAGCGCCACCAATAAAGGTTGAGGTATTGCTGACGAAAAGAGAGTTTGCTACTTTCAGGTAATTAGCCGTATCCGCCACTATCCCCCCACCGATAAAGGCAGAATTGCCTCGTATAGTGATGTTTTGAATCAGGGGTAAGGCCATCTCTGTAATAAATACACCGCCCCCACAGCCGGCCGGACAGGAGGTTATACTGCTCAGGTCACCACCAGTAAAGGTGAGGCCGGAAATGACAACGCTGTTGTCTATGGTTGCTCCGGTCACGGTTAACACCCGGTCTCCCGGTTCGGCGCGGAGAATGGTGGTGGCGCTGCTGACGCCGGTCAGGCTAACAGGTTTGTTGAGCGTCAGGCTTTCGGTGTAGGTGCCCGGCATGATGAGGATGGTGTCGCCGGCCGCCGCCCCATCAATAGCCTGCTGGATAGATTCACCCGGGTTGACGATGATAACACCGCCAGCTTCGGCCGCTCCAACCAGGCGGAATAGCGCGAACATTGCCATCGTGGGGATAACGAGAGCTGTCGCGAGCAGTAAAATTTTGCCTTTCATTTGTTTCCTCCCTATGGACTGCTTTCCTGCCTATTCGGCCAGCGCGGCCGCCTGGTTGACCAGGGCGACGAATTCCTGGGCCTCGGGGTCTTCGGGCATGTATTCGGCGACGCGGTTGGCGTTGGCCAGGAGGGCGGCCAGGGTGTTGTCCTGGGCCCAGTAGCTGTGGCGGAGGATTTCGGCAAATTCGGCGACGACGGCCGTCCACTGGAAGGAGGGGGAGGCTTGCTCAAAGGTCCCGTGCAATTGGGCGCGGCTGAGGCTTTGTTCGATTTCGATGGCTTCGCCGCTGTCGGGCTGGGTGTAGCGGACGCGGACGGTCATGGCCACCTCGGCCGGAGGCGCTTCGTCGTGAAACTTCAACTCGTAAAGGGCGGTGACGTGGTGGCCGGCCCCAATTTCGCCGGCGTCTACGGCGTCGTTGCGGAAATCCTCGTCGGCCACGGCCCGGTTTTCGTAGCCCAACAGGCGGAAACGCTCGACGACCCTGGGGTTGAACTCGACCTGGATTTTGGCGTCGCGGGCAATGGTCAAGAGCATGCCGGTGAGGTCGCGGATAAAGAGCCGTTCCGCTTCGTGGAGGGTGTCTACGTAGGCGTAGCTGCCGTCGCCCTGGTCGGCCAGTTGCTCCATGAGGACGTCGTTGTAGTTGCCCATACCAAAGCCGAAGGTGCTGAGCGAGATGCCCTCGGCGGCGTGTTGGAGGATGGCGTCGGCGGCCGTCTGGCCGACGTTGGCGACACCGTCGGAACAGAGGATGAGGCGGTTAATCTGGCCTGGTTGGGCGTACTCGGCCGCCATCTGGTAGGCCAGCATGATCCCTTCTTCGGCGTTGGTGCTGCCTTCCGGCCGCAGGCGGTCTATTGCCCTGAGAATGGCCTGGCGCTCGCCCACCTCTGTCGGTTCCAGGACGACGCGGGCCCGCGAGCCGTAGACTACGAGGCCGATGCGGTCGCTTGGCCGGAGCGCCTCGACCAGCAGGCGCAACGACTCCTTGACCAGCCCCAGGCGGTTTTCCATGTCCATCGAGCCGGAAACATCAACGACGAAGATGAGCAGAGCGTCCGGCCGGTTTTCGGGCGACACCTCGTAGCCCTGGATGCCAACGCGAACCAGGTGGTAACGGTCGGTTTCGCCGTAGGGGGAGGGAGCGCCTTCGAGGTGGATGGCAAAAGCGCCTTCGGCCGGCGGCAGGTAGCCGGGGTCGAAATAGTTGACGTACTCTTCGACGCGCACCGATTCGTCCGGCGGCAGGTGGCCGTCCTGGAGGTAGCGACGCATAACGGTGTAGGCGCCGGTGTCTACGTCTACGGCAAAGGTGGAGAGGGTATCGTCTTCGGTGTCAATGAACGGGTTGACGCCGTAATCTTCGAAGAACATGTCGGCGGCCGGCTCGCCGTTGGGCGGAACCAGCGGAGGCGCAAAGGTGGGTTCTTGGGCCACTTCCCTGACTACTTCCTGTGGCTGGCAGGCAGCCAGTAAGCCAGTAAGAAGCAACAACGTAATGATCAGGACGGTGTTTTTGGTCATCTTCTTCTCCAAAAAAAGGTTGTACATGTCAAGTGCCAAGTGCCAGGTGTCAGGTGCCAAGTGCCAGGTGTCAGGTGCCAGGTGTCAGGTGAAGGGGCTTTGGCGAGGCCAAAGCCTGCCACGTGACACCTCACACGGAAACACATGACACAATCCTTCAGTCGGTGTTGCCTGGTTGGGGGGCGGGGGGCGGCCGGTGGAGGCGGCGCTGGGCCAGGCGAATGGCCTGCCAGGTCAGGTAGGCGAACAGGGAGAGCAGCAATAGCCAGGGACCGCAGGTGATGGAGTTGTAGATGGTGAAGTCGGCCGTGTTCTGGGCGGTGTTCTGTAAGCGTACAAACGCCGTCTGGGCCGTGTCGCCCGGCCGCCACTCATGAGGAGTAGGGATGGGCGTTGGCGTGGAGGTGGCGGTGGGCGTGGCGGTGGGAATCATGGGGCTGAGGTCCAGGTCAATGGTGGAGAAGGCGGCCCGGTCGGCCAGGTAGGCCATGCGGCCCTGGATGATTTCCAGCTCTTCTTCGATCTGTTCCAGCTCTTCGTTGATGGCCAGGATTTCGGCCACGTTTTGGGCTTCCAGCAGGAAGGAGCGCAGCCGGTCCTGGGTGGCCAGCAGGTTGCCGAGCCGGGAGTTGAGGTCCACGTACTCGTCGGTCACGTCCTGGCCGGAGGCCGACTCGCTGGTGACCTGGCCGAGCGTGCGCAGCCCGGCCATGGCCTCCTCGAACCGCTCGACCGGTACGCCGAATTGCACGGTGGCGAAGCGGTAACCGGCGTCGCTGTCGTAGACGTGCTGGTTGATGATATAGCCTCCCAGCTCGACGATCTCATTGGTAGAGGCAGCCACGGCCGCGTCGGTGTCGGCGACGGTGATGGCCATATCGCCGTCTTTGATGATCATGCGCTGGACCTGGCGGTTGCTGGCCGGCCTCGTGCCGGCCGGGGAGGGGGTGGCGGCCAGCAGCTCCACCGCAGATTCTTCCATTGATTCTGCCTCTGGTTCTTCCGCCTCGAACTCCACCGCGACCTCCTCCGTGACGACGCGGGTCACCGCGACCTGGCCGCCGGACACCTCTACGCGCTCGGTTATGACGCGGGCGGCCCCGGTTGGGGCCTCCCTGGCCATTCCACCTCCTCCACCACAGGCGGCAGCGAGGTAGACAAAGGCCAACAGACAAACGAATAGGGTGGCAATTCTTCTTCTCATCTTCTCCTCCTTTTGATAATAAGACTTAACCTAGTCTTATTTAGTTCCCCAATGGGGCTCGCCATTGAACAAGTATATAACGAGTGACATAATGGTGTCAATATGGTGTCTTTATAGGGTCGAGACTGCTTTGACTCATTAGCCTCATTGTAGACCAGGCTGGGCGGCCGGTCTTGACGCGGGGATGATAAAAGTCTGACATTCTGCGCAGGGAGGTGGCTGGTACTTCAGGTGAAGCGCCAGCCACCTGAATACGGCCCGATGTGACAACAAATGCCACAAAAGGGGGTTGACAATTTAGAACAAGCGTGCTAACCTGTGGGGCAGAACAAACGTTCTGACACCCCTCCCTAACGCGGAGCTGGCGGGCCGCGACTCCCACCAGCTCCGCCCTTCCACCGGGTAGCGGCCGGACCCCAGGCTAACGGGGGGTTCGACCGGCGGTTGTGACTGCCCGAACACCATACTCGACGTACCAACTGCGTCGAGTTTTTGCTTTAAAAGGATAGAGCTAGAGCTAGAGGAATAGTTGCCAGTTCTAACTCCCAGAGGAATTGAAGGAGATACGATCATGGAGAATAGGACATTTTTCAACGGCGCGGGTGGCCAGCGCGCAGTAGGCGGACCAGTCGGCCGGCTGGTGGAGACCGGTTTGCAAATGCCCAGGCAGGCGGTTATCGGCTTTATCCTGATCCTGGCCTTGCTGGCCTTTGAGATGTTTAACTTTGACACGACGCAGTACGCGCTGGAAAATTTGCTGGGCGACATCAAATTTATCGGCCTGGGCTGGGCCACTATCCTGGCTGTTGCTTTTTGCGCCATTGATTTCGCCGGGCTGGCCCGCCTGTTCACGCCGGAGCGCGGCGCGGACGAACCCAAAGAGGTCTGGTACCTGATGGGCGCCTGGCTGCTGGGGGCGACGATGAACGCCCTGATGACCTGGTGGGCGGTGTCGCTGACGCTGATCAACCACCAGTTGGGCAACGAGGTGCTTAGCCGGGAACAATTGATTAAAATAGTGCCGGTGTTTGTGGCCTTGCTGGTCTGGTTGACGCGGATCCTGTTTATTGGCTCGGTGACGATGGCCGGCGAACGATTGTTAGCTCCCCTGATGGCCAACCGGCGGCCGGCTCCGGCGATGGAAATGTCGCGCCAGATAACGCCCCAGACGCAGCCGGCGCAGGCCGCAGGAGCGCGGGCGGCCGGAATGCGGGCCACGAGCCAGAAGAAAGCCGCCGCTGCCCCGGCCCGCCAGGCCGCTCGCCCGGTCGTTGAAGAACAGCCTGAACCTCTGGACCTGGGCCGGCCGGCGCCGCAGGAGATTAAGCCGAACAACCGGGTGCGCCAGCGGCCGCCGCAGCCGAACGTCAATGGTGGGCCGCGGACGCCAGGGCGTGGGGTGCAGGCTTATAACCAGCGGCGACGGGAATGAAGCGGGGTAATTGGGTGGGTAATTGGGTAGTTTAGTAATTGGGACATTGGTTATTGGGATGACGTATTACGACGAGCATATTGGTTACTATTCGATTGCAACGCCGTTTACGCCGGGCGATGAGGTTGAGGCTGGGCCAGGGTATGGTTATGTGATGGCCCAGCCTTCGGCCAGGCCGGGCAGCCCGCACCAGCGGATGGCGTTTGTCCTGGCGGTGGTGGTGGTGGTGGCGGTGCTGCTGGCTTCGCTGCGGCCGCGAGGCCAGGCGATGGCGGCCGGGCAACCGGCCCAGGCAGCCGCAGCGGCTAACGGCGGCCAGCCGGAGGCAGCGCTGGGGGCCGCACCGGCCGGGTCGGGCGTTCTTTCGCCGGTATTCACGCCGGAAGTGAGACATTGGGAAGCGCAAATCGTGGCCTGGTCGCAGGCACATGGCCTGGACCCGGACATTGCGGCGACGATTATGCAAATTGAATCGTGCGGCGACCCGCAGGCGGTGTCGCGGTCGGGGGCCCAGGGATTGTTCCAGGTCATGCCGTTTCACTTTACGGCCGGGGAAAATAGCCTGGACCCGGACACCAACGCCCGGCGCGGCCTGGGTTATTTTACGGAGCGGCTGGAGCAAACGAGCGGCGACATTGGCCAGGCCTTTGCCGGCTATAACGGTGGCCACGTGGCGGCGGCCGGCAACTGGGAGAGCTGGGCCAGCGAGACGCAGCGCTATTACACCTGGAGCACGGGTATTTATCAAGAAGCCAAGGACGGCCTAACGACCAGCCCGACGTTGCAGCGCTGGCTGGAGGCCGGGGGGGTGTCGCTGTGCCGGCAGGCAGCCGGCCGGTTAGGGCTATAGAGGCTGATCACCCCATCGGCAAACGCGAGGACAGGACCACCCGGAAGCGACCACTTCCGGGTGGTTCGTTTTTATCGGGCGGTTTTTGTTTGACGGGGGGCGGGTGGTTGCTTATACTGTTTTTAAAACCCCGTAGGTCTCACAGACCTACGGGGTTTCGAGGCAGTATAAGTTAAGAAGGAGGTTTTTGATGTCTGTTTCTGTTACCTGGCATGGACACGCCACGCTTTCGCTGGATGTGAATGGAAGTAAGATCGTGGTGGATCCCTTCTTTAGCGGCAACCCGGCGACGACGACGAAGGCAGACGAGGTGGCGGCCGATTTTATCCTGATCACCCACGGGCATGGCGACCACGTGGGTGATGCTGTTTCTATCGCCAAGCGCACGGGCGCCCTGGTGATCGCTAACTTTGAGATTTGCAACTGGTTCAACGCCCAGGGCCACGCCAAGACGCACGCCCAACACATTGGCGGCTCTTTCCAGCACCCTTTCGGCCGGGTCAAGCTGACCCAGGCCTTTCACGGCTCCGGCCTGCCGGACGGCAGCTATGGTGGGATGCCGGCCGGTTTCCTGTTGACGGTGGACGGCAAGAACGTTTACATCGCCGGGGACACGGCTCTTTTCTCCGACATGCAGCTTTACGGCCGGGCGGGACTGGAGCTGGCGATTATCCCGATTGGCGACAATTATACGATGGGGCCGGACGACGCCCTGACGGCGGTGACGTTCCTCAAGCCCAAGGTGGTAATCCCCATTCACTACAACACCTGGCCGCCGATCAGCCAGGATGTAGACGCCTGGATTGGCCGGGTGAAGGCGGAGACGGAGAGCCGGCCGGTGAAGTTGGGGGTGGGGGAGACGTACAGGGTGTAGGAGTGTCAGGTGTCAGGTGTCAAGTGTCAAGTGGGCAGGGGGCAGATGGTTGGTGGTTGGTGGTAATTGGGTAATTGGTTATTGGGGGGGGCCGATGATGATTTCGGGGGAGGCGGCGCTGATGCGGCCGTTGGCGTCGAGGGCGGCCAGGCTGACGGCGTAAGTGACCTGGGGCTCCAGGCCGGTGAGGGCAACGTTGCCGGCCTGGCTGGCGTTGACGAAGTGATAGTAGGGCAACTGGTCGGGCAGCCCCACCGGCCGGAAGGCGATGGCGTAGCCGGCTGCCTGGGGATCAGGTTGCCAGTTGAGAATGTAGGCGCCGGGATCGGCCATGGGGGCCACGGCCGGGGCGGCCGGAGGCGGGGGGGCGCCGGCCATGTTGGCCAGGACGACCAGGTTTAACTGGGCGACCTGAAACAGGTAGTTGTAATCAATCTTTTCCGAGGTGTCCTGGGCGGTGTGCTGGACGCTGAAATCTTCTTCAAACTCGGTCAGGCGCACGGTGGGCACACCGGCGTTTAAAAATTCGCGGTGGTCGCTGTAGCGGCCTTCCCGGTCCACGCCGTCAATCAGGGCGATACGGAAGTTGGGCAGGTACAGGCTGCTGACCAGGTTGAAGTAGCGGGCCAACTGGCGCGAGCCGGACGTTTCCGGGCCGGAGGAAAAGATACGAATGGCCTGGACGATACCCGGCCGGCCGCCGACGATGTCGTTGTTGATGGCCGCGTCAATAACCAGGCCGTTCAGCATCCGGTCCTGGACCCAGTGGCGGCTGCCATAAGTGCCCTGTTCCTCGGCGGTGAAGGCGGCAAAGACGACGGTCTGGTTCCAGGGGCGAGCACTCATGAGGCGGGCCAACTCGAGGAGAATGGCGACGCCGGTGGCGTTGTCGTTGGCCCCCGGGGACGGGCCGCCGCCGTCGTTGGGATCGGCGTTGCGCGAGTCGTAGTGGGCCATAAGGACGACGACGCCGGGGTGGCCGCTGACGCCGGGCAGGGTGGCAATGACGTTGCGCTGGCTGGTGACCAGGCCGCCGACGTTGAGGGGGAAATCGTCGTAGGTGACTTGCAGGGCGCCGCCGTTGACGCGGTTGAACTCGTTGTAAATCCACGTCCGAGCCGCGCCAAGGCCGTAATCTTCCCGCTGCGTCTCGCTGAAGGTGTTGCGCGTGCCGAAAGCTTCGAGCGTCTGGACGTAGGCGACGAGCTGCTGCTGGGAGACGGCGTTCATGAGCGCGGCAATGTCGGGGTCTACGGCCGGCATTACCGACCCCTGGGGATTGTTGAACACCGGCAGCTCCTCGAAGCTGACGGCCGGCACGGTGGGCGGCGGGGTGGGGATAACGGGGGCCGGCGGCTCGGCCAGGAGGGAGCAGGCCAGGCCCAGGAGCAAGAGAATCAGATGGAAAGGAAGAAAACGTCGAAATTGTTGCACAATATTAACTGTTCAGGCCTGGAGGTGACTGGCACTTCTGGAGGCCTGAACAGCGCCAGTCACCTGGGTAGATCCAGTTTCCTAATCAGTTTTTCCCCTCTGCTTATCCAGGAAGAAAGCAAAGATATCAACAGGCACCGGGAAGATCGTCGTCGTATTATTCTCAACCCCGATTTCTACCAGCGTTTGCAGGTAGCGCAGGGTCATAGCGGCCGGATCCTGGCTCATTAGCCGGGCTGCTTCGGCCAGTTGCGCGGCGGCCTGGAACTCGCCTTCGGCATGGATAATCTTGGCCCGACGTTCCCGTTCAGCCTCGGCCTGGCGGGCCATGGCCCGGATCATGATCGGGCTGAGTTCTACGTCTTTAATTTCGACGATGGAGACCTTGACGCCCCACGGCTCGGTGGCTTCGTCAATGATGTGCTGCAGACGCTCGTTGATGGCTTCTCGTTCCTTCAGCAACTGGTCAATTTCCGATTGGCCAATGACGTTGCGCAGGCTGGTCTGGGCAATTTGCCAGGTGGCGCGCCGGTAATCTTCTATCTGAATTATGGCCGCCACGGGGTCCACCACGCGGAAGTAGGCGACGGCGTTAACCTTGACGGTGACGTTGTCCGAAGTAATGACGTCCTGGGCCGGCACGTCCAGGGTGACGGTACGCAGATCCATTTTTACCATCCGGTCAATGATGGGGATGATGAGGAACAACCCCGGACCTTTGGCCCCCATGACCCGGCCGAGACGAAAAATGACGCCGCGCTCGTACTCCTGGACAATGCGGATGGCGGCGCCCAACACCACCACCAGGCCAACCAACAAGAAACAGAGAATAGGAAGAATACCGGCAAGCAATTCTGGCATGTTTACAACTCCTTTGTTCAAGCTGTCAGCTATCAGCTTCCAGCTTAAGCGCCGATTCAACAGTGACTGGCCAGCAGCCAATGCTGCTTCACAACCGCCAATCCTGACAGAGACCGGGATATTATATAGCGAAACGCGGCCGGGTACATATAGCTGACAAGGTGACAAGGTGACGGCCGCTCGCAGAGCGGGGTGACAAGGTGACGGCAATTTGCGGTTGCATCGTGAAAAAAGTTATGCTGAGTATATCTGCCAAAATAGGCTATACTCATCACGTGCAGACGCAAGATTTTGCGTCTCTACCAGTGCAGACGCAAGATTGGAGTTGGCAAGGCCAACTCTCGTCTCTATCATTTTTTGTTATGGACGAAAAATCGTTACGTATCCTGGAATTTGATAAGGTACTCGACCGGCTGGCCGGTTATACCAGCTTTAGCGCGAGCGAAACGCTGGCCCGGGAGGTCAGGCCGACGACGGACGAAGGGGAGGCCCGGCGCTGGCAGTGGCAGACGCACGAGGCGCGGTTGCTGCTGGACCTGCGGACCGACGTCCACGTGGGCGCGGCGCGGGACGTGCGCCGGCCGGCCGACAATGCCATGCGCGGCTTTATTCTCCAGCCGGAAGATTTGCTGGCCATCCGGGCAACGATCTCGGCCGGCCGGGAGCTGCGGCGCAAGCTGGAGAGAACGCAGGACAACTTCCCGCACCTGTGGGCGATTGGCGAGCTGATTGAGGATTGTCCCGGCGTGGTAACGGCCATCGGCAACACGTTAGACGAGCGGGGCGAGGTGCTGGATAGCGCCAGCGACCGGCTGGCCACGATTCGCCGCCAATTGCGGGTGGCCCACGGCCGGATCCAGGAGAAGCTGCGCACGCTGCTCAACAGCAGCCAGAACGAATATTTACAGGAGCCGACGATTACGACGCGAGGCGGCCGTTACGTGGTGCCGCTGAAGGCCAACTACAAGGGTCGCATCCGGGGCATTGTCCACGACCAGAGCAACACCGGGGCGACGCTGTGGATCGAGCCGCTGAATACGGTGGAGCTGAACAACGAGTTCCGCAGTCTGCAACTGGCCGAGGAGGAAGAAATCCAACGAATCCTGGCCGAGCTTTCGGCCATCGTGGCCGTCCACGGCGAGGCCATCAAGCGTATCGTTGAGCGGCTGGCCGAGCTGGACCTGGTCTTTGCCCGGGCGCGCTACGCCAGCGTCACGCGGGCGGTCAGGCCCGAATTTGTCCCCTGGCGAAGCGCGCCGCCGCCGCGAGCGCCGAAACATGCCAACCAGCGGGTCAAGGAGCCGCTGGCGCCGTCCCACTACCACCCTGGCTCGACGATTTGGGTCCGGCACGCCCGCCACCCGTTGCTGGACCCGGAGACAGTGGTGCCGACCGACCTGCTCCTGGACGAGGAGACTTACCTGGTGCTCATTACCGGGCCGAACACTGGCGGCAAGACGGTCAGCCTGAAGACGACGGGACTGATGGTCTTGATGGCCCAGGCCGGCCTGCACCTGCCGGCGGTGGAGGCGCAGTTGTCAGTTTTCGAGAAGGTCTTTGCCGACATCGGCGATGAGCAGTCCATTGAACAAAACCTGTCTACTTTTTCGGCCCACCTGACCAATATCGTCCATATCCTGGCCGAGGTAGACGACCGCTCGCTGGTGCTGTTGGATGAGCTAGGCTCGGGCACGGACCCGGCCGAAGGGGCGGCCCTGGCCCAGGCTATCGTCAGTTATCTGCGGGACAAGGGGGCGACGACGTTCGTGGCCACGCACTTCCCGGAGCTGAAGGTCTACGCCAGCCAGACGCCGGGGGCGACCAACGCTTCGCTGCTCTTTGACGTGGAGACGCTGATGCCGACGTACGAGATGAGCATTGGCATGCCCGGCCGGTCGAATGCCTTTGCCATTGCTCGCCGCCTGGGGCTGGAGGAGACGATCCTGGATGAGGCGCTGCAAATGGTGGGGGCCAGCAGCCACAAGGCGGAGAGCTTACTGGATACGATTTACGAGATGCGGGAGAAGATCACGTCGCAGGAAGCCGGGGCGCGCCTGGCGCTGAAGCAGGCCGAGGAGGAGCGGGACCGGCTGCGCCAACGGTTGGAGAAGATCGAGGCGGAGCGGCAGCAAATCCTGGCCGAGTCCCGCCGGCAGGGGGAAGTGGAATTGGAGGCGATGCGGGACGAGCTGAACCAGATGCGCAAGAAGCTGCGGGATACCGAGTCGCTGAACCAGTTGAAGAAGCTGCAAAAGCAGACAGAGGAGATCGAGGAGGCGCAGCAGAAGGTCTTTGAGGCGGAAGCAGCAACCGAGCCGGAAAGCCGGAAATTACGGCGCAAGTCGAAGGAGTTGCGGGTGGGCGATACGGTGCTGGTGACGACGTTGGGAGCCAGGGGCGAGATTATTGATCTGGACGGCAAGGAAGCGGAGGTGGTAGTTGGCCGGCTGCGGACGCGGGTCCGACTGGAGGAGCTGGAGTTTAAGGGGCGAGAAGAGGAAGAAGAGACGTTGCCGATTGGCCGGCCGGCGGCCGAATCGCCGGGGATGGAGCTGGACCTGCGTGGCAAGCGGGTAGAGGACGGGCTGCAGGAGCTGGAGCGTTACCTGGACTCGGCTTTCCTGGCCCACCTGCCGTGGGTACGGATTATTCACGGCAAGGGGACCGGCCGGATGCGGGAGGCGGTGCGCGAGGCGCTGCAGCAGAGCGAGCACGTGACTTCCTGGGAAGAGGGCCGCGACGGGGAAGGCGGCGCGGGGGTGACGGTGGCGAAGTTTAATGTGGAGTGAAGCAGTGTCAGGTGTCAGGTGTCAAGTGTGCGAGTATGGGAGTAGCAAGTATGCAAGGGGCAGGGGATAGGTGAAGAAGTGGAAGATTCTCTAAACCTGGTGGTTTATCCGGCGACGGGGGAGCGGTGGGGGGATTTGGAGGCGCTGTTTGGTGAGAAGGGGGCTTGTGGCGGCTGCTGGTGTACGTTCTGGCGGTTGCCGCGGTCGCAGCACAAGCAAAATACGGGCAGCGACAATAAGGCGGAGCTACAGCACCTGGTACAGACGGACCAGGTTCCCGGTCTGCTGGCCTACGTGGACGGCCAGCCGGCGGCCTGGTGCTCGATAGGGCCACGCGAACAGTTTGCCGCGCTGGAGAATTCGCGCAACCTCAAGCGGGTGGACGACCGGCCGGTCTGGTCTATCGTCTGCTTTTTTACGGCCAAACCTTACCGGCGGCAGGGCCTGATGGCGCAGGTTCTGGCGGCGGCGGTGGAATACGCCCGGCAGCAGGGGGAGACCATAGTCGAGGGGTATCCGATAGACATGGCCACGCCAAAGCTGGCCGGCCAGAGGTTGTCAGGTTCCTCCGGTTATATGGGCATTGCCTCGGCCTTTCGCCAGGCCGGTTTTGTGGAGGTGGCCAGGGCTTCGGAGACGCAGCGGATTATGAGGTATTATCTGTGAATGAGACGATAGACGACAGACGACGGACGACGGATTTGATAACCTCCCGGAGGTTAATGCCTACTGCCGACCTCTGGTGTCAAACCTCCGGGAGGTTATTTCCGATAAACTCTTATGATTGAGGCGGTTGTTTTTGACCTGGGGGGGACGTTGGTTGAGTATGCGGGGGCGTATGGCAGTTGGCCGGAGCTAGAGACGCCGGGCTTTGCCGCCGCTCACGCCTACTTAGAGGGGCAGGGGGTGGCTGTGCCGGAGGTGGAGCGCTTTCGCCTGGTGGGGTTTGAGTTGTTGCCACGGCGCTGGCAGGAGGCGACGGCCGGGGGACGGAACTTGACTGTGACGAGTCTACTGGCGGACGTGCTGGCCCAGTTCCAGGTGGGGTCGCCGGCCGCGGCCGTGCTGATGGAGGCGGCCAGGCAGTACCAGGCAGCGTTATGCACGGGGGCGAGGCCGATTGCTCACGGCCGGGAGCTGCTGGCCCACTTGAAGTCCAAGGGGTACAAGCTGGGGCTGATTTCCAACACCATGTTCAGTGGCGAGGCCCACCTGGCCGACCTGGAGAAGTTCGGGCTGGCCGGTTATTTTGACACGCTGCTCTTTTCGGCCGACGCGGGCAAGTGGAAGCCCAACGCGGCCGCTTTCGACCACGTGTTAGACGAACTGGACGTTCAACCGGCGGCGGCGGTGTTTATTGGCGACGACCCGGCGGCCGACGTGGTGGGCGGCCGGCGGGCCGGGATGCGGACGATTCACTTCCCGTCTAGCCAGCGCTTCCCGTCAGCCAACGGCATTCACCCAGACGCGACGGTTTATAGCTTGCAGGCTATTCCTGGCGTCCTGGTGGGGTGGAAGAGTGTTGAAGGGGGTGGGGGGGCATGATACACTATCGTTTGTGAGTGACGAGATTACGCGGCAGCAGGCGATGGTGCTTTTTGAGCGGGCCTACCGGCACCAGATGAAGGGCGAATTTGCCGATGCCATCATTCTGTACAGGCGCTCGCTGGCCGTCCAGCCCACGGCCGAAGCGCACACGTTTCTGGGCTGGACGTACAGCATGATGGACCGCTACGAGGAGGCTATTGAATGCTGCCAGAAGGCCATTGAGGTAGACCCTGCCTTTGGTAATCCTTACAATGATATTGGCGCTTACCTTATTGAACAGGACCAATGGGAGGAAGCCATTCCCTGGCTGGAAAAAGCGACCACCGCGACGCGCTACGAAGCGCCACAGTTCCCCCACATGAACCTGGGCCGGGTCTACGAGCACCTGGGCCGTTACCGGATGGCGCTGCAATGCTACGACCGCGCCCTGGAGATCGATCCCTTCTACCGCACGGCCGCCTGGGCCAAGTATGCCCTGTTGGCTCGGGTGAATTAGAGTTTTGAGTTAGAGTTAGAGTTAGAGTGTTCTTACTCTTACTCTAACTCTAACTCCATACTTTAGAGGTAGACGACCCGGCCGGGGCCGATTTTTTTGATGGCGTGACGGGTGTCTACGATGAGGCGAGCCTGGTTGGCGACGGCCGGCCAGTCGTAGCTGTCATGGTGGGTAACGACGACGACGCAGTCGGCTTCGGCCAGGGCTTCGGCGGTCAGTTCGATGGAATGGTGGGGCAGGCCCTCAGGCAGCAGGTCGGGAACGCAGGGATCGTGATAGCTGACAGCAGCGCCTCTGGCCTGGAGCAGCAAGATGACATCCAGGGCCGGGCTCTCGCGCACGTCGCTGACGTTGGGCTTGTAGGCCACGCCCAGGAGGAGGATTTTGCTGCCCTTGACTGATTTGCACTCGTCGTTGAGGGCGTCGGCGATTTTGTGGACGACGTAATCGGGCATGTGGCCGTTAATTTCGGCGGCCAGCTCGATGAAGCGGGCGGTGTAGTTGAGGGTGCGCAATTTCCAGCTCAGGTAGAGCGGGTCAATGGGGATGCAGTGGCCGCCCAGCCCTGGTCCAGGGTAGAAGGGCATGAAACCGTAGGGCTTGGTGGCGGCCGCTTCGACCACTTCCCAGACGCTCAGCCCCAACTTGTCGCACATGAGGGCCATTTCATTGACCAGGCCGATGTTGACGGCCCGGAAGGTATTTTCCAGGAGCTTGACCATTTCGGCCGTGGCCGTGCTGGAGACAGCCACCGGCTTTTGGACGATGGTCCCGTAGAGGGCCAGGGCCACTTCGAGGCAATCGGGGGTGACGCCGCCAATGACTTTGGGGGTGGTGAAAATGGTGTAGTCCAGGCGGCCGGGGTCTATGCGCTCGGGGGAGAAGGCCAGGAAAACGTCCTGGCCGACATGGTGGCCATTGTGGACGAGGCGGGGCAAGATAATTTCCTCGGTCGTGCCGGGGTAGGTGGTGCTCTCGAGGATAATCAACTTGCCGGCGCCGCCCTGGGCGGCAATATTGTCGGCGGCGTTGATGATGTAGGAAATGTCCGGATCGCCGGTCTTGCGCAGGGGGGTGGGGACGCAGATGGAAATGGCGTCTACGCCGGCCAGATCGGCGTAGTCGGCGCTGGCGCGCAGCCGGCGGCTCTCGACCAGCGGCCCTAACTGGCTATCGGGCACGTCGGCAATGTAGCTGCGGCCGGTGTTGAGGGCGTCCACTTTGTTGGTGTCCACGTCTATGCCAACTACCTCGAAGCCGGCTTCGGCAAAGGCAACGGCCAGGGGCAACCCGACGTAGCCCATGCCGACGACGCTGACGCGGGCCTGGCGGGCTCCAAATTTGGCTATTAAAGCCTGTTTATGATTCATGCTTTCTTTTTTTCCAGTAGGTGAAAAATTCACATACAACATTGCGCGAAATTTCACAATGAGGTCTGCTGGATAGCAGCGTCCCATCGGTTCTCTAATCCTGCCAG